>NZ_SJPU01000003.1:646602-969903 GCF_007860105.1 Allorhodopirellula heiligendammensis | reverse complement strand
AAGCGACCTAGGGGCAAATACGATCTACGCGGCAGTGCCTCGCAACGGCTGCAGGCTGCTGCGGGGCATCAACAGTCAACATCCTGATTCAAGATGGTTGAAACTGCCAACATGAGACATACTAGGGCCCCGGTTGCGGCTAAAAACCACCGATTCTGTCTCGTGGAATTTAGCAAGACTCTTCTTACTGACACGAGTTTGGCCGCTGTAGCCGTCAAACTCCAAGCCTATGTACTCCAGCCCGTCCGCGTTTCGGAGGGATCCATTGTCGAGATTCACGCCAGCCAATCGCTTTCTCCACCGATGACGCATCGACCAATTTAAACATTCCACCTTGACCGTTCAGACAAACCAAATCCTCAACGGTCGCCTGTGCCGGTTTCGCCTCCGCTAACACTCGCGAGACGGGAATCCCGCCCAGGTCGCTTCAGACTTCCGATAAATTTGCTGCAACAGCAGCGTGTGCATTCATCGGCGATTCGTTCTTTCGTGAACGGAACTACTACAATCTCGTTCCGATTGGGAACGCGAATACAAATTGAGTGTAGTACGAACGGTCGACGCCTATGAAAAGTGGCTCAGCCAGCGGAATAGTATCTTGCCGTGAGGACACGTCATGATTTAGGCTGTACGAGGTGGACGAAAATGCCGACGACTCACGCTCACCGGATGAGTCCGACCGAAATATTTTTCCCACCGAAATATTGCAATCATTGGCAATGAGCGGGCTCTAAGCACCTATCATGACGGTTCCAATTTTCGGCGAAAAACAATGATCCCCCCCGCAATTCGGCCTGAGGAATTCTCATCACACGGTGTTGTGCTGGATGCGGGATCGTATCATCGGCTGCACCGACGGTCGCATGAATCTGCGACGCGAGCGGCGATCTTTGTCGCTTTGTACATCGCCTCAGGATGGACGATCTGGCAACTGCAGCTGACTTTCGGATCGAAGCCTGGGGAGGGGTTCTCATGGTGGGCATTGCTGGCCAGCTTGCCGCTCTACCTGGTCTGTGCGGCTTCACTTCACGGGATCAGCTTGTTCACGCACGAGGCGGTGCATGGCGTGCTGTCGACCAACCGCACCGTCAACCGTCTGCTAGGCATCGTTTGCGCATGGCCCGTCCTGCAGAACTATTCGGCCTACAAGGTCTTGCATCTGCAGCACCACAAGCACCTTGGTCACGAGGGCGATCCGGACCATTACAACAATTATAGCCGTTGGTCATGGCTAGTTTTCGCGATGCACTGGGTCCGGCTGCTGATCGGCTATCCCGTCTACATTGTGATGATCCCAATCCTGGGCTTTCGTCAGGGAAAACTCGGCGATCGACTTTGGATTTTGGCCGACGTCGGATTGTTGGCGATCTTGATTGCGACCGTATGCGCTTCACCGCTGCCATGGTCGTTGTTATTGCATGTTTGGCTGATTCCGATGTTGCTGATCAATACCATGGTCAATATCCGCGGCATGAGCCAGCACACGTTCTTGGAAAACCCCGTCGACCCGATCCAAGGAACTCGATCGATTCTCACACATCCGCTCACCGAGTTTTTCATGTGCAGCGAGAACCACCATCTCGAACATCATTTGTTTCCACGTGTGCCTTGGTACCATTTGAAAGGTCTGCATGTCGAGGTCCGCGACCAGTTGGTTGCTCGCCAAGCACCTTTTATCGATTCCTACTTCGCCTTTGTCCGCGAGTTCATTGGCAAGAGTTGGGCTCGCAGCCCTTGGGGACGGCGAGGAAAACGTGCGTGATTGCCGTCTCTTGGAACGATACGAGTTGCTGCTGGTTACGCTTGGTTTCGGTACCGCACTCGCCTTAGCGCTGCGTCTGGGTTGGTTTCACCCGGCGACGCTCCATGCATTCGTCGTGACGCTCGTTTTCTTCCTTACCTGCTGGGCGTTGCGAGAGCGGGAAAGTGACCGCATTCAGAAACTGCGATACTTGATCGGTTATGTCTTTGTGCTGTGGTTCTATCTGTCGGTCGGATCGTTCGTGGTCGCGATGCGATTGCCGACGCGTGACGCGGAGTTGTTGGCGATCGACGAGGCGATGTTTGGAGTGACACCGGCAGTCCGCATGCAATTGCTCCAGTCATTTTATCTAACCGAGCTGATGAGCGGTTTCTACTTCTCCTACTTGGTCTATCTGCATGCGGCATTGCTGTGTGTTGTTTTTCAGTCGGTGGGCCAAGCTCAGCGATTTGCCAACTGGATTTTTAGCGTGTTTGCGATCGGCTTGGCTGGCTACTTGTTGGTCCCCGCTCAAGGGCCTCAGCTCGCGTTTCCCGAATTGTTTGAGACGCCGCTTGTGGGTGGCCCAGTCACGGCGCTCAACCGCTGGGTGGTCCAACGAGGGTCCACGGTCTACGACGCATTTCCGAGCCTTCACGCGTTGATATCCTGGGCTCTGTTGGTCTTCGATTTTCGTGGGTGCCGGCGGCGTTTCGTGTGGATGGTTGTCCCGTCGTTGGGCATCGTCGTTTCCACCGTTTATCTACGTTATCACTACATGGTCGATCTCCTGGCCAGCGTCGTTGTGCTATCGTTTTGTCTGCCAGTTTTTCGTCACCAGGAGCAGCCGGATGTGGTACCCCGAGGATGAGTGTCGCGAATCCGACGACTGGGTCGCCGCAACCGCCCAGTTGCCGATTGCGTTCGCGCAGGTCCGCGAAGACCCAGCGATTGACTTGGAATTGGTCCGTCGTCTGCGGCAACCAGCACGCATTCTGATGGTGGCATCGGGTGGCGATACAGCATGTCATCTCGCAACCATGCCCCTGGGTGAATTGCACTTGGTTGACGTCAATTTGTCGCAGCTGAATTTGGCACGCTTCAAGCTTCACCTGATGCGTACAGAAACAACCCAACGGCGGCTAGAGCTACTGGGGCATCGTCCGCTGGCGGCGAATCAACGATTGCAAGCGATGCAGCTGCATTTTGCTGAATTGGAATTTCCCACTGACTCATTGGGGCCGATTGAGTTGCTAGCCCGTTACGGCGCCGATCATTGCGGCCGGTACGAGTGGTTGTTCGCGAGAATGCGAGACTTGCTCCGGAAGCAGCAGCCACAGATCGAGCGTCTGATGCATTTGGACGATCCGATCGAGCAATCACGCTTGATCGAAGATGGCACCGAACTTGCCTCCGCAATTCAGGACGCGTTCGTGCAAGTCATGGATTTGCAGCGATTGATTCAGATATTTGGAGAAGGAGCCACCGCGAATCGAGCCCAGTCGTTTGCCGGACACTTCTTTCGGCAGACGCGTGATGTGCTGCGCCGTCAGGCGGCGAGTAAGAACCCATTTTTGCACCAGATATTCCTTGGATCGTTCCTCAACTCGCTGTGGGAGTGGCATCCCGAGTCGCCAAACACGGAAACTTCAAAAATTTGCTTCACTCACGCTGCGATGGATCGGGTGCTGGCAGAACTTCCCGATCGATCCTACGACTTCGTTCATCTCTCAAACATTCTTGACTGGTGCGATCCAGCTGACGCCAACAAGATGCTTGTTGATGCACGGCGCTGTCTTGCGATCAATGGATTGGTTGTGATTCGGCAATTAAATTCACGGCTGGATATCCGCAAGATGCCAAGCGGATTCAAGTGGCTGGGTCATGATTCTGATCGGTTGCATCAACTCGATCGCAGTTTCTTTTACCGACATCTCCATGTAGGTCAAAAAACATGAATGTCGTGCATGCCTTGAAGGAAGCGCCATCAGCCGAACTCGCGTCGGCGCTGCGTACGTTTGAATCCGAGTTTCGATACCCGCTTGGCGAGAGCGAATGGTTCCGGATCTCGCATGGAGATGACTACACGCAATTCTTTCGTGCCATCGGTGATACTCGCTGCTTCGTTGCGGTCCGGGACGGAGCCGTGGGTGGAGTGATCAGCATCGCCCGATGCGGGTTGCGAATCCAAGGTGGCGATCGAATCGAAGCCGCCTACATCGCGGACCTAAAATTACGCCAACCACCGGTCGGTCGCACTTTGCTGGGCCTGTTGCGAGAAGCGGTGCAGTGGGGTCGCGGGGGCGCGAGCAAGGCCGGATTCTCGATCGTGATGGACGGCACCAATCGACGGCCGACTTCCTATACCGGACGCTTAGGTATTCCCACGTATGGTGAATTAGCAAGACTGACGATATTGCGGATTCCTGCTCTCAGCACCGCTCCCGAGTCTGGCGTGAGAGACTCACCACTGGACGAAGTTCAGCGGTGTTTTGAAGAGTTGACAGATCGCGGAATTGCGATTCTTGGTGGTGATCCTTTTCTGCGCAGCGCATGGCAACCTCGCGGGCTCTTACTATCCAACGGTCGCGCATGCGGAGTCCTGGAAGATACCTTTCGCTGCAAGCGGCTGTTTGACCAGGATGGAAACGAAATGCTTTCGGCTCACCTCTCTTTGTTCGGCTACCAATCCACCGAGGACGCGGTAAGCCTGTTAAAGTTTGCGACTAACCAATGCCACTTGCGAGGATTGCCAGCGATGTTCGTTGCGGTCCCACGCGCCGACAGCGATTCGATCGTCCGCAGACTAGGGAGTGCAAACGATATCGTTACCGCCCCGGCAACCATCTTCGGGACCGGTCTGCCCGATTCACTGGATTGGTACGTCAACACAGCAGAAATCTAAACATGAATGATACGACGAACGAGTCACCTGTAGCCTTGGTCGAGCGAGCGTCGGCGATCGTTACCGCATCGGGCATCTTGGAGAACCCCTACTTTCGTGCCCTACGATCGGGCGAAATGACGTTGCCTGTTTTCTTGAAGAGTCAACAACAGTTCTATTTTGCCGTCGACTACTTCTCACGACCGATGTCGGCGCTAGTCATGCGAATGGACTGTCCACGTCGTCGGTTGAGTATCCTGGAAAACATTGTCGAGGAGCATGGTGGCTTTGAACCGAATCGCTTTCACGAGACTACCTTTCGCGCCTTCTTAGAACAACTCAGCCCATCGGCAGGTTCTCGCGACATCGAAATGAGACCGCCTGTGCATGCATTCAACACTGCGATCATGAGTGCGTGCAGTCAGGGAGAACTGGCCGTTGGAATCGCGTGCCTGGGAGTAATCGAATATGCCTTTGCCGAGATCTCGTCGGCAATCGGGCAAGCGGTGATTGATCGAGGCTGGGTACCCGAAGGCAAACTAGTTCACTACAGCGTGCATGCTGAGTTAGACAAAAAACACGCTGCGGAATTTTTTGAGTTGCTCGTCACCGAGTGGGCCGACGCGAAGACGCGAAGAAGTATCGAGCAAGGACTTCAACTCGGCGTCTATCTGTTCGATCGTCTGTACCGAGACCTGACGAATTGATGGGTTTGATTCGAACCTCGAACGCCACTGAAGCAAATAATCAAACGGTGAATCGGAGTAACTTCGCGAGGTTGCTTCGACAGTGCGATTTCGAAGTCACGACAACCATCGCGTTTATGATTACTATTGCGTCGTCGTCGCGAGCAACCAACAGCAGTAGATGGCGATACCGTAGACCGGAGACGCGTCTCGATTGTCTTGGTAATGGCCAACTTTTTTGACACGCCCCGGTGACGCCAACTGCTCAGCCAAGGTTTTGTTACACTGACAGGTGATGAGGTCCAGAATGACACGTCTTAAATTCACACTACTGCTGATTTTCTCCACGCTCACGAGCTTTGCTTCTGAGCTACCCGCCCAGAATCCGACGCCAGCGTCGATCGCCCGGCAGCGATTCAATCAGGTGTTCGTCAAAGTGATCATGCCGGTCACCCTTCGTACTCCGAAGCAGGATGGCCCCGCCGTCGAGTCCTGGGTTGCAGAGCGACTCAGTGAGTTGGGCGAATCGGAGTATTTCGCTGTCACGGACTGGGTCCCTGTATGTGACGGGCTGTTGGCCGACGATGACGTCGACAACCACGTCTGGAGTGGTAGCCTTGTCGGCAAGAACGCCAGCGCCTTTTGCCCGGTCGGCGGCGACCTTCCCGAACGCAAAGATGGCCGCGTGATGATTCTCGTCGGTGGCTGGGATCCAGGCGGAGGACATGAGACAAAGGTCACACTGGTGGACGAACCTGGCACTCGAGCCGTGGAGCCGGTGCTGCCTTATTCCGCCCACGGAAAAAGCAAGGCGATTCCAGGTCAAAAGCCGCTGGCTTATGTGGCCATCCTGATTGGGCCGCCACCTCGCGCGAGCGTCACGCTGGACAGTAAAAACGAATAGAAACAAACCTATGCTGAACCGGCGCCCCCGATGGCGTGATTTGTGAAGCCATGTTTTTTCAACGGCTGGGATGGTTCACCCGATATCGTGGCATGTGGCGTCGTCCGACGCGACAATGATCAAGGGCAACGAAACAGGCTACCAATTGAGCAACGGGTCGCTATTCCACCTAGCTTGGAATGGCGAGGCTACACAACTCCCATTTGCGGGTCTTCAACTGACGTAAGAGCAAGAGTACGGAGCCGATCTTCAAAAGTATTCTGACGAACGCAATCCAATCTCAGACCCTGTGAGAGATTAATAGGTCCATCCGGATTGAGTGCGGGTTTCGCAGCGATGAGCCAAGTTTGTGGGATTTTGGAAGGTCGCGATGGCGTCCGAATATTTGTCACACTGATGTCAACCGATGAGGCCTGGTGTGCGAAAGAGTTGAAAGTAAACTGCTTGAGGAATCCTTAACAGGATTTCTTGATATCGAATCTGATGCCGCGGTTGATGGAATGCTCGATCGGGTGTCAGGGTCAAACGGTTGCCTCCGAGTCTCGGAGAGACTCGGCTACTCATTCGCTTAACCAACGCCGTCCGACAAATCGCGACTCAGGAGGATCGAGTAGCCACCGAGCACTCCCAGGACGATCGCGCCGACGTAGACGAACCAGATTGCCAGTGTCGCCGCCAATCCTGGCGGACGGACGATCAGGGACTCATAGATCTGCACAATCAGTCCCGCTCGATTGGTCAAAGGCATCGTGTGGAGAGCAGTGGTCTGCATGGCGTCGTCGAGCAGTCCGATCGCCTCGTCGGGGATCTCGTGACGTTCGGGCTGCGGTAGTGGTCGATCGCGTAGTCGCTGGATGAGCGAGGAAACTCGAAACGTTGTTGGCAGGGAAATCATCAACGGGATTGCAATGATCAAGACCACCGGGCTGCCTGTGAAGATTGCAAACGCGAACATCAGGCCGATGCCTGCGAGTCTCGCGACCAGTTCCAAGACTGGTGAACGGCTCAATAGCGTCAGATGTACGATCCAACCACCATCGAGCGGCATGATTGGCAACAGGTTGAGTACGTTCAATAGCAGACCCATCGCGGCCAGCTCAAACATCCAGTTCTGCTCGGTTATCAACCCGGCGGCGAGCAGGGGCAATGCGAGCACAATCCCTGGGACTGGGCCCGCTAAATAGACGAGGGCCTTCTTCCACGGCGAAATGTTGAAATGCCGACCGCTGACCGCAGCGCCGAGAAAGGGCACAAAGAACATCTTCACGTTGCGGTAACCAAACGACCGCATCGCAATGTAGTGCCCGGCTTCGTGGAACAGCAGCACGATCACGATCATGGTCACCATCCACGCATCCCACCACGCCACCCCCACGGCGATGAATACGGCCAGGGAAACGATCAGTGTGAGAAGTTTGGCAACGCCTGCGGTCGATTTGTTTTCGATCGCCCGCACCGCCGCGATCAGTTTCCGGTCACCTGACACCTCGGTGGCACCGCCGACCACGCTCTCGTCATGATTGACGATTGGCAAGGCAGTCGACGGCCGCAAGATCGGGAGGATGTCGTCGGAAGAGTTCATCCCTCCAAGCTACCAACCGACTGCGTCTCCCGCCACTAAACCCGCCGCAGTAGATGGACGTCTGCGAAATGAGCGGTCATTTCAAAATTGATCCCGAAGCCTGTGGCCACGCTCGTTATGTTCCGGTGAGGTCGCGCTCTTGCCAGAGTGATTTGGTCCCCGCTGGAAAGCTAGCTGGAAACTCGATGTCGGACGCTGCCCGTTTGCCAGACGGGTGAAAAACCTGTTACACCACCCGCACTGCGGCGCTGCTCGACCTCCGCAGACAACGATGTGATACTGTCGGCAATGATGTGATACTATTATTGACGACTGCGGACGTATGTTTTCCGCAACCAGCCCCACGACCGAGGTTAAAAAATGAGTTTGACGTTGTCTCGCCGCACATCGCTGTTGTCGGCCGCCTGTTGCTGTGGCATCACCGCTGGTGTGCTGCTGTCATTTCAATCAGTGTGCGCGGCCCCACCGGCCGCTACCGCCGACGAGGTCGACACCCAGCCGTCTGCCGCGCCGACGACAAAAATCGAAATTTTTGGTGCTGGCACGCTGGTCGTACCGGCCGAGTTCAAACCGGCGAAAAAGGCCAACAATATCATTGACCACGAATTCGCCGTCAGCGTGGGGGAGGGGGCTGACGTGCAAACGGCACGCGTGACGATGATGCCGGCCAGCGGCGGCGTGAAGGCGAATATCGAGCGCTGGATCGGCCAATTCAGCGGTACGGCAAAGAAGGTTGTCCCCACCGAGGAAACGGTCAGTGGGAAGTGGGACGTTTATGTAGTGAAAATCTCCGGTGATTATTCCGAGCGGATGGGAGGCGGCCCGTTCGCAGGTGGGCGATTTGTCAAACGGTCCGATTACGCCATGATGGGAGCGATCCTCATCGAGCCGGACCAGGATTCCCCTGAGCAGCCCGAATTCGCCCACCGCCGCGAGTACTTCGTCAAGATGATCGGCCCCGAGTCGGTAATCGACGCCCATGGCAAGGCGTTTAAGAAAATGGTCAATTCCGTCGGTCAATAATCAACTACGCGTGTGAATACTCAATCCTTTCTCGATCACCACGGTATCGTCCGCAACCCTTTTGCTGAGGAGGATGCGCAAACCGACCCGGTGTTCAAGCAGCACTGCATCCGCAACGCCTACCACCCCGCGTGGGACAAGGTCTACGGTGACCCGACGGAACCGGCGACCGCAATTATTTTCGGCCCCAAAGGGTCTGGAAAAACCGCGATGCGGCTGCAGATCGATCAACATTTGGTTCAGTTCAACGCGGAGCACCCCGGCGACCGCGACTACATCATTCGCTACGACGACTTCAATCCATTCCTGGATCATTTCTGCGAGCGACTGGGCAAACGGGCTGCGCGCAAGCCGGAAAAAGCGCTCGATGCGTGGCGGCTGTGGGATCACATGGATGCGATCATGTGTCTCGGCGTGACCGAATTGATTGACCAGGTGCTGTCCGACGCGGATCGCTCACGGAAAGACGATGGCAACCGGATTGATCCCGAACGGGTCAAGCAGCTCGACCGCAACGATGCTCGCGATTTGCTGTTGTTGGCAGCATGCTACGATCAGTCGACAACGTCCACGTTCACCGGTCGGTTCGCGCAACTTCGTCAACGTCTGGGATTCAGTAATTGGACCGCATCGATTGATTTTTACTTTGCGGTGGCATGGTCCATCCTGGTCACGATTGTGATTGGCACGTTGTTCTGGAACTCGGCCGATGAGGAGGGTATCCGGACTTGGAATCTGCTGTGGTTGATCCCCATTTTGATCTTTTTCGGCAAATTGCCGTACGTCATCCGCCTGGTGAAGAACCATTTGGCCGCCGCCGGGATTCATCGGCACATGCGGGTGGGCAAGCGGGAGACTGCCGCCGTTCGGAAGGTCTTGATGCAGTTCCCTGGCCGGGAACTCGAGAGTCAGCCGATGCCTCGTTACGATCGCACCGACGATCGCTACGAGTTACTGCGGAAATTCCAGGGCGTGCTCTCCCGACTGGGCTTTGACGGCATGATCGTGCTGATGGACCGCGTGGACGAACCGCACATGACGGGTGGCAAGCCTGAATTGATGCGACGTTTCGTGTGGCCGCTGCTCGACAATAAATTGCTCAAGCACCCTGGGCTGGGCTTCAAAATGATGTTGCCCGAGGAGCTGTATCGCGATACCGAGCGTGAAACTCGCGAATTCCACGAGCGGGCACGACTGGACAAACAGAATGTGATCCCCGCGTTTCAGTGGACTGGTGAATCGCTTTACGATCTGACTCGTGCACGGATGAGCGCCTGTGCCGCTGAGGGCGAAACGCCCGAGCCGCGTGATCTATTTGAAGATTCGCTTTCATACGAGAAGATGCTGGTGGCGTTTGAATCGCTTCGTGTGCCACGGCATCTGTTCCGTTTTCTCTACCGGGTGGTGTCCGAGCACTGCAATCGATTCACCGATTCGGAACCGCAATTCAAGATTGAAAAATCCACCTTCGAGACGGTGTTAGCGGTTTACACGCGAGAAATGACGCGTGAATGAACGTTGACCATTCCCAGAAATCGGTAGAAAAGATACGATTAGGGTGATTTTGACGCGCCCTATCGATCGATAGAATCGCTAAAGTCGATGCCATGATGCCTTCTCAGCGGATTGCGGCACCGTCGTTTCTCCAATCAGCTTCCTTTACCCCGCCCTCCCATGATCGACTCCAGCACTCCCCCGGCCACCACCAAGACGATCGAAACCGTTGCGGGCATTACCGTTCGCTTGTGCGGCGACTCGGGTGACGGGATGCAGTTGCTCGGCACCCAGTTAACCAACACTTCGGCGTTGGCGGGCAATGACGTGGCGACTTTCCCCGACTTCCCTGCCGAAATCCGCGCCCCGCGCGGAACTCGCGCAGGTGTGTCGGGTTTCCAGGTACAGTTCGCCAGCCGCGAAATCTTCACCCCTGGTGATACTCTCGACGCGCTCGTCGTGATGAACCCTGCCGCTATGGTCACCAATATTGGTGATCTGCGCAAAGGCGGAATCCTGATTGCCAACGAAGACGGATTCAACGACAAGGAATACAAACTCGCCAAAGTCGAGAGCAATCCGCTCGAAGCCGATGTGATCGAGCAGTCCTACCGCGTCGTTCGCGTCGCGATGACCAAGCTGACCCGGGACGCCGTCAGTGAGTTTGGGTTGAGCACGAAGTTTGCCGATCGCTGCAAGAACTTCTTCGCCATGGGACTTGTGTACTGGCTATTCGGTCGTTCACTCGACCCCACGCTGCGTTTCATCGAAGAGAAGTTTTCGAAGAAGCCCGACATCATGAACGCCAACATTGCGGCCCTGCGGGCTGGTTGGGCCTATGGCGAAACAACAGAGGTCTTCGGGGAAAGCTATCAAGTCGAAGCGGCGAAGCTCACACCTGGCACGTACCGCAACATCATGGGCAACCAAGCCCTGGCGTGGGGTTTAATTGCCGCCTCATCCATCAGCAAGAAGGAATTGTTCTATGGAACCTACCCGATCACGCCCGCTTCGGACATTTTGCACGAACTGACTCGCTACAAGAACTTTGGGGTGCGAACGTTCCAAGCCGAGGACGAAATCGCAGCGATCGGTGCCACGATTGGCGCTGCCTTTGGTGGTTCGATGGCGGTGACGGCGAGCAGCGGCCCCGGGATCGCGCTCAAGGGAGAAGCGATGGGGTTGGGCATCATGCTCGAATTGCCCATGATTATTATCAACGTGCAGCGTGGTGGCCCCAGCACCGGTTTGCCGACCAAGACCGAGCAGAGTGACCTGTTGCAGGCCATGTACGGTCGCAACGGTGAAGCACCGATGCCCATTCTCGCTCCCCGCTCGCCTGGCGATTGCTTTGCGATGGCCGTCGAGGCATGGCGGATTGCCGTGGAGTGCATGGTCCCGGTGATGGTGCTCTCGGACGGTTATATTGCCAACGGCAGCGAACCGTGGAAGATCCCCGAAATCAGCGAGCTGCCGGAGATCCAGTGTTCCCATCCCACCGCGAGCGAGTCCGGGGAAACCTTCCTGCCCTACGCTCGCAACGAGCATCTAGCGCGTCCGTGGGCCATTCCGGGCACACCTGAGTTGATGCACCGCGTCGGTGGGCTGGAGAAGGAAGACGGCACCGGTAACGTGTCGTACGATCCTGACAACCACCAGCACATGACCAATACCCGTGCGGCTAAGGTCGCTAAGATCGCTGAGCGAATCCCTCAACAGGAAGTCTTTGGCGAAACCTCCGGCGACGTCCTCGTCGTTTCCTGGGGTGGTACTTACGGTGCTTGCTTGACCGCCGTGGCTCGCTGCCGCGATGCGGGGCACGACGTCAGCCACGCACACATTCAGTACATGAATCCAATGCCAGCAAACATTGGCAAGTTGCTCAGTTCATTCCGCACCGTGCTCGTGCCCGAACTCAACACAGGGCAACTCCGCATGCTATTGCGTGCGGAATACCTGGTCGATTGCATCGGCATCAACAAGGTCCAAGGCAAACCGTTCTCGGTTTCTGAACTGGTCGACGAAATCACCCACCACGCTGCGACGCGTCGTCAGGTCAAAGCCGGATAGCCATTCGATTCGAACGGCGACACCGATGTCCATGACACCGAGTCGTGGTCCGCAATCGGATACCTCTTGAGCCGGGTTTCACTCGACTCGCAGCCCACCCTCACCCAACTCACTTCAAAGCCCATATCCCTCTGGCTTTCCCCATGAATCTACCCGTTCTCAAAGCTGCCGATTTCGCCTCCGACCAAGACGTCCGTTGG
The DNA here is from genome assembly GCF_007860105.1 of Allorhodopirellula heiligendammensis. Taxonomy (NCBI): domain Bacteria; kingdom Pseudomonadati; phylum Planctomycetota; class Planctomycetia; order Pirellulales; family Pirellulaceae; genus Allorhodopirellula; species Allorhodopirellula heiligendammensis. The sequence goes on along the minus strand of NZ_SJPU01000003.1, from coordinate 957,319 downwards.
TGCCCGGGGTGTGGCGACTACTCGATCCTCGCGCAGATGAAGAAAATCCTGCCGGAACTTGGGTATCCACGCGAGAAGACAGTCTTCATCAGCGGGATCGGCTGCAGCAGCCGATTCCCGTACTACATGAACACCTATGGGATGCACAGCATTCACGGTCGCGCACCGACGTTCGCCACGGGCCTGAAATCGACTCGCCCCGAGCTGATGGTGTGGGTCATTACCGGCGACGGCGACGCTTTGTCGATCGGCGGTAACCACTTCATTCACTGCTTGCGTCGCAACCTCGACATCAACATCGTGCTGTTTAACAACCGCATCTATGGCTTGACCAAGGGGCAGTACAGCCCCACGAGTGTCGAGGGTCAGGTTACTAAGAGCACACCCATGGGCGCGATCGATCATCCGCTCAGCCCACTCTCGGTAGCCCTCGCCGCCGAAGCGACGTTCGTAGCGCGCAGTATCGATGCTCACGTCAAGCATCTCGGTGAGACGCTGAAGGCCGCCGCGGCTCACAAGGGCACCTCCCTCGTTGAGGTTTATCAGAACTGCAACGTATTCAACGATGGTGCGATGGCTTATGCACAGGAAAAGAAACAGCGAGTGGAGAACGTCGTCGAACTCGAACACGGCAAGCCGTTGATTTTTGGTGCCAACGGGGAGAAAGGCGTCCGCATGACGGGCAGCCGCTTGGAAGTTGTCGATACCGCCGATGTGCCCACCGACGATCTTTTGATTCATGACGCACACGAACCCAATCCGGCTATCCAGATGATGCTCGCTCGAATGCGATATCCGGAAATGCCTGAACCGATCGGTGTGCTGCGCTGCGTTGAGGGTATCGCGACTTACAATGACCAAATCAACGAACAGGTTACCGCTGCAAAAGCCAAGAAGGGTGAAGGTGACCTGAACGATCTGTTCCACTCGGGCGATACCTGGCAAGTCGCCTAGCGGTTTGCTGTTGACCGAGTAGCCCGGCCCGTTCGGCGAGGGATGGGTTTCCAGACTGAAAATTTGACTTAAAGGATTAGATCATGGCTCGTGGAAAATCTTATAACAGTATCGCCCGTAGCATCGGTGATACCCCGATGGTGCAAATCAATCGTTTGGTTCCCAACGGTGGTGCGACCGTGTTTGCGAAGTGTGAGTTTTTTCAACCGCTCAATAGCGTCAAGGACCGCATCGGTGTTTCGATGATTGAAGCGGGCGAGCGCGACGGCAAGATCAATTCGGAAACCCACATTGTTGAAGCGACCAGCGGCAATACCGGCATCGCGTTGGCCTTCGTGTGTGCAGCGAAGGGCTACAAGCTCACCCTGACGATGCCCGAGTCCATGTCCGTCGAACGGCGGGCACTACTGCGTGCGATGGGCGCCAATTTGGTGCTCACGCCTGCTGGCGACGGCATGAACGGAGCGATCGCGACAGCGCAAAGTCTCGTCGACAAGACCGACAATTCGTTCATGCCTCAGCAGTTTGAAAACCCAGCCAACCCAGCGATTCACGAAGCCACCACGGGCCCAGAAATTTGGGAAGATAGCGGCCATCAAATCGATGCCATTGTGGCGGGCGTGGGTACCGGGGGCACGATCACCGGGGTGGCTCGCTACCTCAAAAAAATGAATCCGGACTTCAAGGCGATCGCTGTCGAACCGACCCACTCGGCCGTAATCAGTGGCGGATCCCCTGGCAAGCATCGAATCCAAGGTCTCGGTGCCGGCTTCATCCCCAAGAATTTGGACACGTCGCTCATCGATGATGTTGTCTTGATCGATGACGAAGACGCCTTTGCCTGGGGTAGAAGGTTGGCAAAGGAAGAGGGCATCGTTGCGGGGATCAGCAGCGGGGCTAATATGTACGCCGCGGCCCAAGTGGCGGCACGTCCCGAGATGAAAGGCAAACGGATCGTCACGGTCATGTGCAGCCTGGGCGAACGCTACCTCAGCACGCCTCTGTTTGGCGATCTCGGACTGTAAGCGGATCAGCAACCGCGTCGAGAACACCATTGCAACCTCGTTGAACCGCGTGCCTATTGTGCCGCGTTTCGCTGTCTCACGCGGGGCGATGACCACGCATTTTCATAAAACAACTTACGCGCGCGTGCTTACTTGGAAGACCACGGTGAACCACGCGACTATCTGAAGTTGCACTTTCTGGTCTTCCTGTGGGGCTTTACCGGGGTGCTGGGCGAGTTGATCGATCTACCATCGGTCGAACTCGTGTTCTATCGCTGCCTCCTGGCATCGGTCACCCTTAGCGTCATCCTCCGCCACAAACTTCGTGTGCCGATCGGCCGGGCCGTCGCCATGTTCGCCACCGGCGGCATTATAGGGCTGCACTGGGTGCTGTTCTTTTTAGCGGTCAAGATCGCCAATGTCTCGGTGTGCATGGTGGGTGCCGCAACGATTTCGTTGTGGACGGCGCTGCTCGAACCGGTGATGGTCCCGGGGCGGGTGCTCAAACGCATGGACCTCGCCTTCGGGGCACTCGTCATCGCTGCAGTCGCGATTATCTTTCAAAGTGAAATGCAGTACGCCGTGGGATTCCTCGTGGCGATTGCGGCGGCTATCGCTGCGGCGGTGTTCTCGATCATCAACGGTGCATTCGCCAAACATACACCGCACCGCGTGATCGCTTGGTACGAGTTGACGGGCGCGTGTGTATTCTGCGCACTTTGCCTGCCGATTTCAGCACGTTGGCTGAGTGAAGGACGCGGGCTGGACCTTGTGCCGGGGCCCATGGATTGGGTCTGGCTGGTGGTGCTAGCGGAAGTATGCACGGTCTACGCCTACAGCGAATACGTGTCGTTGCTAAAGCGTTTATCGGTGTTCACAACCAACTTTGCCAATAACTTGGAACCCGTTTATGGAATCATCCTAGGCGGACTGATACTCGGAGACTATCACCATCTCGGTGCTGGTTTCTATCTCGGCGCGGCGCTGATTGCTGTGCTGGTGTTGGCCCACACGCGGATGTCACGCCGCAAGCGATTGACGATCGGTTGATGACTCCTCCCAGCAACTGACGACAGCGATAGCGCCGTTTGCAGAATGCCTCTGCACGTCGTATTGATAGAATCACCTCCTTCTCCTCATACGCAATTTCGGGAGGGTCGGACCATGATCAGAAGATGGTTACCCGCATGCGTTTTCAATGCTAGGAAATCCCTACAGCCTGCGTGGTCGATAGAGGTCTAACTCAGCCCGTCCGGCTAGTTGCGAGTAGATCTCAGCGATCTTTCGCCAACCGGCCCGCAGCTCGTCAGCCGCTTCTGTCTGGCCGGTGGATTCAATGCGATAAAAGTAGTCGGCTGGCAATTCAAAATCGAGCCGCAGGGACTCGAGAGGAAGATCGGCAACGATAACGCATTCGCACTGAAGCTGACGAGAGGTATTCTCGCCAATGGCTTCACCACTCAGGGTCAGCAAGAAATCCGGTGGGATGTCGCTATCGTCTTCCTCCGCCTGAGGCGCATCGCCAATTTCGTCGTCATCCTCGTCAGTCACGCCGACCAGTTCGATTGAATCCACGAAGGTGTTGGCGAAGCATCGGCCGCGTAACAGATCGGTCTCCAGCACCGATTGCAAACCGTCTTCGATCCACTGCCGCATCGTGATGGGCAAAACCAATGCGGCATCCTCCCGCTGCGCCATGATCGCTTCGATGGCCAGCGGTGAAAGACTTTGGTCGGGCAGCATCGGCATCGCGTCGTCCCAGCGAGAGGCAATCGATTGATCGCCGAGCCAGTGACGCGCAAACCAATCGCGGTCGAATGTCGGACCGATGCGAGGGTGCTTGATGTCAGCCGTAAAGGCCCAAGCATCTACACCGGCGACCAACGTGACGTTGTAGCCGAGGTATCGACCATACAACGCAGCTTCAATCCCGACAGGCGTCGTCCCGATCACAACGATCGTGCCCGGCGGATCGAGCGTAGGCAAGTCAGCGGCAGTAAAATCGGAGGCCATGACGTCGTTCATGATGGTGCGTGCGGGGTTCTAAAAGGCGCCGCTGGTTATACCGCACCGGTGCTGGATTTAGAACCGACGCGGAGAAATCGCGACTCAGATTGCCTGGAAACGTGACATCTGTTTCCCGATCCATTCCGATTGCGTCCGCCAAGCCTGCGCCCCACCTGTCTACACCGTTGCGCCCACCATCAGCCTCGGAGGGCACGATGCCCTCGTATAGCCTCGTACAGCCAGGGATTTAGCCTGACAGCGTTCTCGTGGACGGCGAGCTGCCCCATTAGAAATGGTGCCGACCGAGGATGTGGACGCCGTTGATATCCAAGTGGATACCACTACCCGAGCGGTAGCCGGGATAGTATCCGGAACGATACCCCGAACCGTAGCCGTACGGTCGGGCCCCATAGCCTGAGCGATATCGGTAACTCGGCGCGTAGGATGGGAAGCCGTACCGATAACCGCTGCCGTGCCCATAGCCGCCACGGTAATGACTGCTGTGGTTACCATGGTGCCCGTGGCTACTCGGGTGGCCGTGTCCGCCGTGATGGCGGTCGGCGGCCGACACACTGGAAGCGGGGGCAAGAAAACTGAAGGATACCGCCAAGGCGGCGACTGCGAGCATGCGTTTCATCGGATTGTCCTGCGGGGGGTAAAACGATTGGCGAAAGTATTCCGCCACCGAAATAAATAGTTAAGCACACGTCGTGCCAATCGTTAAACCTTGGTATTCCCAGCCGAAAACGATGTACTGCGAAGTCAAATCGACTACACCAGCGCAGTCACTTGGACAACACTTGCCTTTTTCTGAGGTGCTCGTCGCAGCTGGGAGTGGAATCGCAGGCTATAACTGGCGACCATCGGCAGGCCTTTTCGAACCGACGTCAGCACAAACGGCTTCAATCGCATGGAAAAAATACAGATCACGGTCAGCTCGGTAGTGCCCGGCATCGACGATCCCACCGATGCGTGCTGCGCCCGCTTTGAGCGTCTGGTTCATACACGCGACGGGATCGACAGGGTCCACGTCACCGCCAGTGAGGATGGGTCGGCAGGTCAGTTCTGCATTCACTACGACCCGTCACAGATATCTCTGTCAGAGGTGCGCGAGTTGGCCCGGCGGACAGGTGCTCAACTCGACCTGAGGTATGGTCACTTCAACACTCGCATAGAGTCCATGGCCGCCAGTCGCGCGTCCGCGATTACGTCGCGTTTATCACGTATTGAGGGGGTCCTCGAGGCAGTGGTTTCGCCTGACGGAGCGGTCCGGGTGGAGTATGATCGGCAACGGGCTGATGAAGCGAAAATTGCTGAGGCGTTGAATGACTGGACGTCTCATGTGGCAACCGCCGCGCCTGGTCAACATGGTGGCGGACATGACCATGCTCACTGTCATGGCCATCACGGTGGCATCTTCGGCCCGCGCAGCGAATTGATCTTCGCGATTCTCTGCGGAGTGTTTTTACTGGTGGGCTGGCTGTTGGCTACATTCGCATCGGCCGACCACCGGATTGCGATTGCGTGTTACGTCGCGGCGTACTTTTGCGGCGGTTACTACACGACACGCGAAGCGATTGAGAAGATTCGATCGGGCAAGTTTGAGATTGATTTCTTAATGATTGTGGCCGCAGCGGGGGCGGCGTCATTGGGCGCGTGGGCGGAGGGATCGTTGCTCCTGTTTCTATTCAGCATTGGTCATTCACTCGAGGGCTACGCGATGGGCCGAGCCAAGCGGGCGATTGAGGCGCTCTCAGAGATTGCCCCCTCGACTGCGCGGGTGCGGCGCAATGGCTCTGACATCGAGATCAGCGTGGATGATTTGGTCGTTGGCGACATCGTCGTCGTCCAGCCGGATGAGCGAGTTGCCGCCGACGGCTTCGTCATTGGGGGTGAAACCAGCATTGATCAGGCACCGATTACCGGCGAGAGTGTGCCGGTGGACAAATATCCTGTCGGCGACACCGTTGCGGCGGCGGCTGATCCGGAATCGCTCGCTGCGGAACATCGCGTGTTCGCGGGCACGATCAACCAAGCCGGTGCGATCGAGATCGAAGTCACCAAGCTCGCCGCCGACAACGCGTTGGCGCGTGTCGTTACGATGGTCCGTGAAGCGGAAACGCGGGTTTCGCCAACGCAGAAGTTCACTAAAAAGTTTGAACTCTACTTCGTCCCGACGGTGATCACGGTTGTGATCCTGCTGCTGTTCGCCCCGCTGGTGATCGAGGAACCGTTCCACGATTCGTTTTACCGAGCCATGGCAGTGTTAGTAGCGGCGAGTCCGTGTGCACTGGCAATCTCGACTCCGAGCGCCGTCCTGAGCGGGATCGGCAGGGCGGCTCGAGGCGGTATCCTCATCAAGGGCGGTGGGCCGTTGGAGAGTCTCGGCGGCCTGGACTCGATCGCCTTTGATAAAACAGGAACCTTGACCACAGGCAAGCCGAAGGTCACAGACGTTCGAGTCGCCCCAGGCGTCGACGAATCCGAGCTCCTGCAAATCGCTGTCGCCGTCGAGAGTTTGAGTAAACATCCACTCGCCAAAGCCGTCGTGCGGGGTGCGACGGAGCGACTGGCGTCGATCTCAAACGGGACCGAACGGGAGCATTTGCCAGCGACCGATCTGACCAGTCTCACCGGCCGTGGTCTGCGAGCGGTCGTCCGGGGCGAACTCATCCATATCGGCAACGCGAAACTATTCGCGGAAGTCGAGGGAGCGGCATTGCCCGAGTCGGTCCGCGCACTTGACGAGTCGTTGCAACGCGACGGCCGCACCACCATGATCATTCGCGCCGGTGAGCGATATCTCGGCGTGATTGGACTGATGGATACGCCTCGCGATGTCGCTGCGAAAACGATATCCAAGCTAAGAGATCTCGGCATCAAGCACATGATCATGATCTCAGGTGACAACCAACGCGTTGCCGATGCGATCGCCGGTCAGGTGGGACTCGACGAGGCCCGCGGCGACCTAATGCCTGGGGACAAGGTCAGTGAAATCCTGAAGCTACAGAGCGCTGGCGGCGTAGCCATGGTGGGTGACGGCGTGAACGACGCGCCCGCGATGGCTGCCGCAGCGGTCGGGATCGCCATGGGTGCGGCAGGCAGCGACGTCGCCTTGGAAACCGCAGATGTAGCTTTGATGGCAGACAACCTCGCGCACCTGCCACTGGCCATCGGCCTCAGCCGGGCGACCCGCCGCATTATCCGGCAAAACCTTTGGATGAGCCTCGGCATGGTCGTCTTCCTCGTTCCCGCAACCATTCTTGGTCTCGACATCGGGCCTGCCGTAATACTTCATGAAGGCAGCACCTTGGTAGTCGTTCTCAATGCATTACGACTACTGGCCTATCGCGAATGACCTCCACGCGACTCGAAAAATTTTTGTTGCTCGCAGGCATTCTGCTCATCGGCGTCAATCTTCGACCGGCCCTCGCCAGCGTGGGGCCGCTTGTTGATGATATCCGCCTGGCGACCGGTCTGACCAATTCGATGGTCGGGCTGCTGACAACGCTGCCGCTGATTGCCTTCGGGGTGATCTCACCGGTGACGCCACTGTTCACACGTCGGTTCGGCATGGGCGGCACGTTACTTGGCGCGATGGGCTTGCTAGCCCTCGGCACGGCCTTGCGTGCGATTGCTTCAGTACCCGCGTTGTATTTAGGGACGATCTTAGCGGGCATCGCAATCGCGTTTGGCAATGTACTGCTGCCCAGTCTCGCCAAACGCAACTTTGCAGCTCATTCCGGATTGATCACCAGTCTTTATTCGAGTGCGATGGGACTCGGCGCGTCACTCGCAGCAGGCCTAAGCGTGCCACTGGCGACTCACCTCGAACTGGGATGGCGGGGAGCACTTGGGTTTTGGGCAATTCCCGCGCTGATCGCGTTTGTGGTGTGGCTTCCCCAGCTCAGCAGACTGCGAAGATCGGAACCGAAACGCAGCTTTCTACAGGCCATACGAGACTTGGGAACCTCCACGCTGGCGTGGAAGGTCGCGCTTTTCATGGGATTGCAGTCACTCACGTTTTATATCGTCCTGGCTTGGTTGCCTGCCATTGTCATGGATCGTGGATTTGACGCGACATTTTCTGGCTGGATGTTGTCATTATCGCAAGCCACCGGGGTTCTCGGGTCGCTGACCATCCCGATCCTCGCTGGGCGAGCCACGGATCAACGCGGCATCGTCGTGGCCTTGGCGGTCCTTGAGCTCACAGGACTCGGCGGACTTCTCGTCGCCCCGGGCACCTCGATCATTCTGTGGGTATCGATCATCGGATTCGTGTTGGGTGGCTCGTTCGGACTGGCGTTATTGTTTCTGGTCGTTCGTTCCAAAGACGCCGAGACCGCTGCGGAGCTCTCGGGGATGGCCCAGTCCATTGGTTATCTGGTTGCGGCGACGGGCCCCACTCTGTTTGGCAGCCTCTTTGATTTCACCGGTTCTTGGACGATCCCATTACTCTGTTTATTCATGACCACGTTCGTCAAGCTGTACGTGGGTATCGGAGCTGGATCACCCGCAACCGTCGACTGAGACCAATGGGAATGCGATTTGCTGTCCAATGGGATTGCGATTCGCAGACTTCCTGCATGCAGGAAGTGCGTAGGCAGGCAGCGAACGCTCCTCTCCGCCGGCGGAACGCTAATCGGAGCCACGGTGCTGTTTAATCCAGCCCCCTGTTTACTCCAGCCCTCCGCTTCCCCGAATGGAAATTGGTCTTGATGCCCACAAATCCCCCCACTGCGGAACATTTGCAAAAGCCTGATGGTGATATGGGAAATGCTTCCCTGCGAGACGACGTTTTTCTCGCCGACGTCCTAGCAGGCTTGTCACAAACACCGAAACGTTTGAGTTCGAAGTATCTTTACGATGAGCGTGGGTCGGCCCTGTTTGATCAGATCTGTGAGCTTCCCGAATACTACCCAACTCGAACAGAACTGGCGATCATGGAGTCGAACGCGGTGGCAATCACACGCGAGATCGGCCCGCACGCCAACGTCGTTGAACTCGGTAGCGGCAGCAGCGTAAAGACACGACTGCTGTTAGATCATCTCGATCAACCGCGTTCCTACATACCGATCGATATCTCCGAGGATCATGTGCTGGCCACAGCGCAGCAACTGCGGAGCGAATATCCTGAAATCGAAATCAATCCGATCATCGATGATTTCTGCGCTGCTCTGGAGAATTCCGAGCGATTCCCGGGCGATCAAGTGTGTGTCTATTTCCCCGGTTCAACGATTGGCAACTTCCCGCCGCACGATGCTCAACGGCTACTCCATAAAATCAGTGACTGCTGCGGAGTCTGCGGTGGACTGCTAATCGGATTTGATCTGCAAAAGGACATCGCAGTTTTGGAAGCCGCCTATAACGACGCCGCAGGCATCACTGCCGAATTCAGCCTGAACCTACTCGATCGCATGAATCGGGAAGCAGGGGCTAACTTTGATACGGGTCAGTTCCGCCACGTGGCGTTTTACAACGCGACCGCCGAACGCATCGAAATCTTTCTCGAGAGTGAATGCGACCAGATTGTCCGGATCGACGAGATCGAGATTTCGTTCGAGAAGGGCGAGCGGATTCATACCGAGTATTCTCACAAATATACGATCGCGGGTTTCACCCAGATGGCTTCGCACGCGGGACTGGCTGTGCGACGGGTCTGGTCAGATGATCAGAGCTACTTCGCAATCATGTACTTGGAGAACCGTAATGCCGATGCAAACTGATTTAAATCATCGCACGTCTGCCTCCGTCCCGACGCCATCGCTGGGGGCCTACTACCAGCGAATCCGCTCGCTGAGCGAGCGGATTGCCGCGCCACTTTCAGCGGAAGATTGCTCGGTCCAGTCCATGCCAGATGCCAGTCCAACGAAGTGGCACCTCGCCCACACGACCTGGTTCTTCGAAACATTTTTGCTGAAACAGCGAAGTGGCTATGAAGCGTTCGACCAGCGGTATGAGTCGTTGTTCAACTCATACTACAACAGCGTTGGTCATGCCTTTCCCCGTGACAGACGCGGTCAGATCTCGCGTCCCAGTTTGGACGAAGTATGGATGTACCGCCGCCACGTCGATCGCCTCGTTCTCGATTGGCTTGAAGCAAACGAACTCACCGAGTACCAACGTGAGGTGCTGGTTCTGGGGTTGAATCATGAGCAGCAGCACCAGGAATTGATGTTCACCGACATCAAACATGTGCTGTTCAGCAATCCAGATCTCCCCGCCTATCAGTCGTCATCTGACGCTGCGGACACCGCGGAGGCGACGCCAATGCAATGGCGTACGGAGCGCGAAACCATCACCGATATTGGTCACGACGCATCTCGCACTGCGTTCGCCTATGACAACGAGGGGCCGCGTCATCGCGAGTTGATTCATCGGCATCAAATCGGATCTCGCTGTGTCACCAACGGTGAGTATTTGGAATTCATACGGGACGGTGGTTATCAAAATCCAATGCTCTGGCTATCGCTAGGTTGGGACGCCGTCAACCGCAATGGTTGGCAGGCCCCATTGTATTGGCTATCGCTTGAGGATCGCTATGACCAATTTACGCTTGCAGGGCGCATTCCCTTGCGATTGGACGATCCGGTCTGTCACGTCAGCTACTTCGAAGCCGACGCATTTGCCCGCTGGTCGGGAAAGCGGCTGCCCACAGAATTCGAATGGGAGTTTGCAGCGCGGGACGCTTCGCCGGGGAACGCACTGGCAGATCGGCTGCTCGCTAGCAACCACGTGATTCACCCATACCAGCAAGCAATCAGCGATTGGCTAGGCAACGTATGGGAGTGGACCTCGAGCCAGTACCAAGCCTATCCCGGATACGCACCGGCGGCAGGGGCGTTAGGTGAATACAACGGGAAATTCATGTGCAATCAATTTGTTTTGCGAGGCGGTTCTTGCGCGACCTCGTCAGATCACATTCGCGTGACGTATCGCAATTTCTTTCCACCGGAAACCCGTTGGCAGTTCAGCGGCATTCGGTTGGCGGATCATTGAGCGAGCACACCTTCACGAGACCGTCGTGCGCGGCCCACGCCATCTCTCACTCCTGTTTCGCTAGACCTGGCACGCAGGGCAGGGGCTTTGCGACCGCTGGGTTAGACTCGGTAAAGTCGTACCCCAACACTGCAGCGACGGTAGCGGCAATTTGCGACTGCGTGAGCTGGAGGTGGCCCGCGTGTCCTGGTTGAATTCCAGGCCCCATCGCGGCGGCCCAGATAACATCACAGCCTGGGATCGAGGTGCTATGGGATTTCCAAGACGTGCGGTCGTCCCCTCGACCATGGTCCGACGTGATGATCAGAGTCGTATTATCTCGATAACCATCCATCGTCTGAATCGTTTCCCACAACTGGCGAATGTAATCATCGTTGCGTTGAGCCGACTCCAAATATAGATCGTAGCGTCCTTCATGCGCCCAATCATCCGTCTCACCGAAGGAGACGTACATCACGCGAGGGCGCTGCGTCTGGAGGTAGACCTGGGCGGCTTTGAAGGTGAAGTAGTCGTAGCGCACACTGCTCCATAAATGCGGAATCTCCGCCGCCAGTGCATCGAGTCGCTGCAGTTCAGCATGCGCGTGCTGATCGGCGGGGTCGCCTGCGGGGATGATATCAGCCACTGGTGCCCAGCCCGCATTGACGAGTACGCCGCTGCGTTTGTCATTGATGATAAAAGGAAACACGTCCCACGAACAAAACGCAGCGACCCGACCGTGAAGGTCAGTTTGAGAATCGAGCCACTCCAACACCGTGACATTTTCATTGTACTCCTTCGCGTTGGAATCGATCGCTGGATCGGCTCGCCCACACAGCAGTTCACTGTAGCCGGGGTAGGAAAAGTGCCGATTGTTCGTGACACGAACGGAGGACTCTTGCGCGGGATCGCCATACAGGACACCCTCTGCCGCCACGTTGGACCACAGGAACGGCATGAGTTTCTCGCGAGCGGCAACCGGGTCCTCGACGACAAACCGCTCTTGCGTTTCGCGGATATTTTTGGCGCCGGCCTCCGTCGAGACCAAGCGACGATCAGCACCGCGAAAGACATCCTGCCAACGCATGCCATCGAGCGTTACGAGCAACACATTGCGATCCGATTTTCGCTCGGTGTCGACCGCTGAAGACGCCGATGAGGCCGATGAGGGCGATTGAGCCATCGCCGCCAGCCCGCAGCCCAACATGCTCAATCCGATCCAGCAGCGAATGAAGTTTAGAAAGTGCAGTCGAGTGTAGGTCATTGTTACTTTGGCTATCATGTTGGGCGAGATCACTGAGATGGTTTGGTGTTAGCGCCAGAACCCGCAATTTCCGTCTCCTGTGTTCACCCTCCCCGAGGGATGGTGAAATCTGGTCTAACCACCGGATTAAACTTACGAGCTCTGGCTTTCGCTTCGTGCCGGCCTGAACGATCTCCGTTGACCGACCGACCATTCTAGCCGCAGTCGTTTCCCCGATGTTGCCAACCAGATTCACTTCATGAACGCAGCGATTTCACGATGGATGTTACCAGGAGGTCCGGTGCTCGCGATTCTCGTTGCAGTCGTTTGCTACTGCGGAGGGTTGCCTCCCCAAGCATCTGCCTGTGCAGGCGTTGCCATTATCTGCGCGGTGTGGTGGATCTTTGAATGCCTGTCACTCGCGGTGGTGGGCTTGGTGCCGTTTGTGTTGTTGCCTCTGCTGGGTGTCGTCGGACATCAGGAGATCGCCTCATCTTACGGTCACACCGTCATCCTACTGCTACTCGGTGGGTTTCTATTGTCCGCAGCGATGGAACGTAGCGGTGCGCACCGCCGTATCGCGATCGCAATGGTGCGATTAGTCGGCGGATCCAGCGGAAAACGTTTGGTTCTGGGCTTCATGTTGGCAACGGCAGGGCTGTCAATGTGGATCAGCAATTCAGCGACCGCACTGATGATGCTTCCGATCGCGATGGCAGTGCTACAGCAATCCAGTGACCCGCGTCTGCGCACACCGCTGCTGCTAGGAATCGCCTATTCGGCGAGCGTGGGTGGGATGGCGACACCGATAGGTACACCGCCGAATGTCGTCTTCATGGGGCAATTCTACGAACGGACCGGACAGGAGATGCCCTTTGCGACATGGATGTCCATCGGCCTACCCATCACGTTGATCTTGCTACCGATCATCTGGTGGTGGTTGACGCGAGGAGTAGGCGAGATGAAGCCCATTGCGATGCCGTCGATCGGTCCCATGCAGAGCAATGAGCGGCGCGTCCTGGTGATTTTTTTCGTTACGGCGTTATTATGGATTTTTCGCGCCGGACCGCTGGGCGGATGGTCCGCACTGCTGCCCACCGACAGGGCGATGGTGGGCGACTCGACGGTCGCACTCGCCGCGTCCCTCATGATGTTTCTTTGTCCAAGCGGTCGGCGGCGAGACGAGCATATTGAGTCGCTGCCGTCGAACGGAGCCGCCGATCAACCACCCGCCGCGGTGGACCACCGGTGTGAGCGACTGCTCGACTGGGAAACAGCTGCCAAGATTCCGTGGGGAATTTTGGTGATGTTCGGTGGCGGGATGGCATTGGCTAGCGGGTTTCAGAACTCCGGGCTGAGTGCCGCGATTGGAAACCAATTGACCTTCATGGCTGGAGCGCCAACCTGGGTGATCATCATAGCCGTATGCTGCTTGGTAACATTCATGACCGAGATCACCAGCAGTACGGCGACGGCAATGCTGCTGCTGCCGATTCTGGGTGAACTCGCGATGCAACTTGAATTGCCGCCTGCCGTGTTGATGGTACCGGGCACGATCAGTTGTTCGTGCGCGTTCATGCTGCCTGTCGCGACGCCACCCAACGCGATTGTTTTTGGTGCAGGAGGAATCAGCACCGAAGAAATGGCCCGCACGGGGCTGGTACTCAACTTGATCGCTGCCGTGGTGATCACGGGGATGTGCATCGGGCTGATGTCGTAGCGAGTTTAAAACTTTCGCGTGACCGCAATCCGTTTACGGTCCATATCGACTTCCAAGACTTTCACTTTGACGACATCACCGACCGATACGATATCGTTGGGATCCTTGACAAAGGTGTTCGCCAACTGCGAGACGTGAATCAATCCATCTTGATGGACGCCGAGGTCAATGAACGCGCCAAAATGCGTGACATTGGTGATCACACCTTCCAGAACCATCCCAACGGCGAGATCCTCCATCGAATTCACCGACTCGTCAAAATGAGCGACCTTGAATTCACTTCTCGGGTCACGGCCTGGTTTCCCCAGTTCGGCGATGATATCGCGAATGGTAGGCAAGCCGAATTGGGCGTCGACAAACTGTTCCGGTTGCAGCTTTTGACTTAATCCCGCATTGCCAACGAGAGTCTTGACGTCCGCGGCGAGTGATCCCGCCATGCGGCTGACGACGGGGTAGCTTTCTGGGTGCACGGCCGAATTGTCTAGCGGTTCATCGCCGCCACGGATTCGCAAGAAACCTGCGGCCTGTTCGAATGCTTTCTTGCCGAGTTTAGGGACCTTGGTCAACTGCCGGCGACTCTCGAAACGACCGTTGGCGTCGCGGAAGGCGACAATATTCTCAGCCAACTTGGGGCCGATGCCAGCGACGTGCGAAAGCAACGGCACGCTCGCCATATTGAGATCCACGCCGACGCGATTAACACACGTCTCCACCGTCCGATCGAGACACTTCCGAAGCTGCGTTTGATTAACGTCATGCTGATATTGGCCGACCCCAATTGATTTGGGGTCCGTTTTGACGAGTTCGGCCAGTGGGTCTTGGAGGCGGCGGGCGATACTAATCGCCCCGCGCACGGTAATATCAAGATCGGGAAACTCTTTCCCTGCCAATTCGCTGGCCGAGTAAATCGACGCCCCCGACTCACTCACCATGACTTTCGTGACATCGAGTTGGTGTTCGCGGATAAGATCGCCCACGAAGGCATCCGTCTCTCGCGACGCAGTGCCGTTGCCGATCGCAATCAGCTCAACCCCATATTTTTGAATCGCAGCCAGTAGCGTTTTGCCCGCGGCGACCGTATCGCTTTTGGGCGGCGTGGGATAGATGGTCGTATTGGCGAGGAATTTGCCGGTGCCATCGACGATCGCAACCTTGCAACCGGTACGAAAACCGGGATCGATACCGATCGTGACCCGGGGCCCTGCAGGTGCCGCCATCAACAGTTCGTGGAGGTTCTTTCCAAACACCTGGATAGCTTCTTCGTCGGCCCGCTCCTTGAGGATTTGCAATACTGACGATTGTGTCGCCGGTTGTAGGTGTCGCTCAAAACATTCTTCGGCAGCGGTCTGTAGTTCACGATGAAACGTCGAACGGGGATTTTTTATAAAGGTGGATTTCAGATGCGAGATTGCCCGATCGTCCTCCATGGCCAGAGCGACTCGCAGGACACCTTCAGCTTCGCCCCGCAACATCGCGAGCAAACGGTGGCCAGGAATCCGGGCGGCCGATTCATGTCGATCGAGGTACTGTTCAAATTTGGCCGCCTCCTCCTTCTTGCCGCGTTTGACGTTGGAGGTGATCTGGCCAAACTTCATTCCCTTCTCCAGCATCCACTCGCGCGTCGGCACGTCCTCGCTCCACTGCTCGGCAATGATGTCGATCGCTCCAGCAATGGCGGTCTCTGCGTCCGGCACGTCGGCCTCAGCGTTGACAAACGAAGCCAACACGGAGTCTTTGGACCGATCGAGTTGAGACTGCTGGAGCAGCAGGTCAGCGAGTGGCTGCAAGCCTCGCTCGCGTGCAATCGTGGCCCGCGTGCGTCGCTTGGGCTTGAAGGGAAGATAGATGGCCTCGAGTGTCCGCAAGTCCCCGCAGGCTTCGATCTCGGCCCGGAGTCGGTCGGTCAATTGCCCCTGACCCTCAATCGTCTTGAGGACCGTTACTTTGCGAGCCGCCAACGCGGTCGCTTTTTCCAGTGCGTCTTCGATCGCCCGCAACGCGACCTCGTCGAGGCCGCCGGTGACCTCCTTGCGGTAACGGGCGATGAACGGAATCGTATTCCCAGCGGCGAGCAGCTCAACCACCGAACTGACCTGGGCAAGCGGCAGGGCTAGCTCACGGGCGATGGTTTCGGTGATGATTGGATCGGTAGCGGAAGTGGTGGCCATGAAGGATTGTTGGCGTTAAGGGTGTCGTTGTTGGGCTTGTTGGAAATGATGTCGCACGGCGCGGCCACTGATCGTCGTCTTGTCGAGCAACTCACCGGCGATCGTACGGATGGCCGCGACGTGTGCATCGTCACTGAGGATGTGCTCGGTCTTGGCGATCATCCGTCGCCGCAGCGTTTCATGTTGCCGTGGGGAGGCGGCCCGCGTACATAGCAAATTGGCGACATCATCCAAATCACGGCCAGCGCCACGATGGCAATATTGCCCCGTGAACCTGGCTTCGGCAACCATCCCTGCCAAAAGTATCAAGACATCATCCTCGAGTCGGTCGTTGACCCCTTTGGCACGCCCCTTTTTAATCTCGCAGTGCCCCAACCGCGTTCCGCCAAACGCCATTTTCCCGGGCGCGATCGTAACTTTATGGATGTGCCTGCCTAGCGATACCGCCATCACGGCATGTCCCGCTTCATGGTGGGCAGTCGCGACCAGTGCGTCATCGGCCCCTGGACTGGGTTGCGTAGGCGGGGTCTTGGAGTCGGGCGTTTTCATGGGGTTGGTATAGCATCATCCGACCCGCGAATCCACATCGCCAAACGCAACCCCGAACGCTCACAGGCGACAAAGAACCATGCCAACAATGCTATTGTGAAGATCGCCCCGATGGTATCGATCCCAAGATAGACAAAATACCAATGGTGAGGAGCCAGTCCCGACGGTGGCGAGATTTGCCAAACTATCCACCCCGCAAGTCGGGGGATGGCCACGGCGAAGACCAACGCAGCAGGTAAAATCCACGGTTGTCCTCGAACCCGCTGGGCCGCAACAGCATATGCCAGCACCCACACGATTAGCAGCTCTAGAAAAACGCCGATCCACCAAAATGCCATCATCGCTGGGTCAGAGCCAAACAACTCAGAGGGTGCCCACAACTCCTTGGTAGGTCGTAGAATTGCCAGAAAACCAGCAGCCCCTAACACGACCAGAAACATCCCGCCGAGAGACCATGAATTGTGCGTTGGTAGCGGATGGGATGCTGATTCTGAATCGTCCGACGCGATGTAATTTACGCTGCAACCGACGAGGAAAATCCGGATAACGACGTTCCCTGCCCGTACGAAAAACGTCAGCAACCCGATCTCGAAAAGTTGCACGACGAATGGCCAAAGATTCGTCCAAGACATTTGCATACTCCGATAAGTCCCCAGCATTCCGACGATTCTCAAAAACACGACGTAGCCAAGCGTGAAACCAACGAACCATCCCCAGCGATGTCGTTGGGGCCAACGACACTGGAACCAGACCACCAGCGCGACCGCGCCAACTTGGGCAGCAGCATACCGCCACTCATACAACATGGTCGGCAGTGCCCATCCCCAACCGGTACCACTGATCCATCCCCGGGCAGTCGCGTTCTTGAGAATTTCGGCCCCAATCTGCAAGAGGACGACCAGTGCCATCCAGCACAGCACGAATCGTCCGATCGGTGTGGTGTACACACGTTTGAGACGTCCGGCGTCCCATCGCTCGCCCAGCTCACGAAGCTGCTGGGGCAAAGTTTGTGGATAGGGGGCGTTGTTCATTGCATGTCAGTGTTGAAATGGCGGCAAATTTGCTAATGACCGCACGCAGGCGCCGAGCGAACAATCATACTCAGCGGCAAGCATACTTACCGTCGGCACCACGACCTTGCTCGGTCGGCGAAGGATGTCTCCTCGTTCGAGTCTATTTGCGCCCGGACACCCAGCCAATCAAGCCTAAGCTTATACTCAAAACTCAGGCCTGGATCGACTTCCTGGAGATCCCGTTGGTCGATCGTTACATCTTCTCGTTTTACAGAGGTCCGCACTGTGACTGTGTTGTTGGTCGCCGATGGCGTCTCGTGGTCCCGCGCGCTGCTGGAACATCTGTTCGTCGGTCCCATGTTGCCGGCAAGCATTCTGGGAGCAATCGTACTGGCCCTGGTACTGATTTCGCTGCTCGGAGCGTTTTCACCCGATTTCGGGTTCGGCGGCCCCGATGTGGATGCGGGCGTGGACCTGGACCCGGGCGTCGACCTGGACCCCAGCGTGGAGGTCGATGCGGGGGCGTCCCTGGACACCAGCGTCGAGGGACATGGGCATCACGTCTCCGGAGACATGTTAGGTGGTCTCACCGCCGCGACGATGCGCGCCGTCCACCTCGACCGTGTGCCACTGATGGTGTGGCTGACGATGTTCGCGTTGTTCTATTGGGTACTCAGTTATGTACTATGGTTTGAGTTTGATGTGCACCACTATCAGCCCACGCTCTGGACCTGTGCGTTATTGACGATCCGCAATGCTGTGATTGCTGTCGTGCTGACGCGATTCACCACCGCACCGCTCCATCGATTGTTGATCCCACCGACCCATCACCATCCCGCCACACTCGTCGGTGGCACGGCGGTGGTCGAAACCAGTGTGGTTGACGACACCTTTGGCCGCGC
Source organism: Allorhodopirellula heiligendammensis (assembly GCF_007860105.1). Lineage (NCBI taxonomy): Bacteria > Pseudomonadati > Planctomycetota > Planctomycetia > Pirellulales > Pirellulaceae > Allorhodopirellula > Allorhodopirellula heiligendammensis. The sequence goes on along the minus strand of NZ_SJPU01000003.1, from coordinate 938,781 downwards.
TCGTTACGCGACCAATGCGGCGCCCCTCCTGATCGACATTCGCACCACTGGATCGCCGATCACCAAAGGTTCCCGCGTTCGGATCATCCGTTTTGATGCCGCGCAGAACGTGTATCACGTCGAATCCGCTTAGCACTCCGCTTCGATCAGCTGCCAATGCCCAGCGTCAGCTTGCACTTTCCAGATATCTGGCATGGCTTCGTCATTGAGGTGAGCGGCCACGAGGCTGGCCAGCGGATCGGGGATCACCAAGGCGATGACTTGATTGCGGCTTTTGCGCAGCACGCGATTAATTGCTTTCATCGCACGGGCGGCTGCGACCTGCATCGACTCACCGTTGGGAGGGCAAACGGTCTCCGGATTCTCAGCACCGCTGCGATACAGACGCGGTTGATTTCGGCGGATTTCGTCGATCAGCTTTCCGTGCCACAGACCGTGGTCGATATTGCGGAACGCGTCAATCGCTTTGGGACGCAGCTCACGGCCTTCGACCAGCAGGGCAGCAGTCTCACCGGCCGATTCACAGGGCGCGTGATAGACGGCGTGAAGGCGAACGCCTGCCAATTCTTCGGCAAGATTCTCAGCTTGTTCCCGGCCGCGTTGACACATCGGCATGTCGAGCGAGCCCTTCATGCGCCCCTGTTCGTCGAAGGCGGTCGCACCGGGGCGGACGAGGATTACTTTGGCGCGGGCTGCTGCTTTCAAAGACATCATTATTTGGCTCCTTGTGCGGACGCCATCGCCTCGTTGAGTCCAGCGAGGGCGACACCGTAATCGTCGCTGGAAAAAATCGCGGAGCCGACAACGAACAGGTCACAGCCAGCTTGCCGGGCGGCACCAATCGTCGCCAAATTGATTCCGCCGTCAATTTCCAGCAGCAGATCGGGATAACGAGAACGCAAATCGCGGATCCGTTGGAGAGCGACAGGATTGAATGACTGGCCGCCGAAACCGGCTTGAACACTCATGACCAACACCATGTCGACGCAGTCCAGGGCCGGTTCGAGCTGGCTCATGGGGGTGTCTGGATTAATCGCCAGACCCGCGCCTACGCCGAGATCGCGAATTTGCCCCGCTACATCGACTGCATCGCTGACCGCTTCGACATGGAACGTCAGCATATCGGCGCCAGCATCGACCATCGGCTTGGCGTAAGCTAGCGGATCGCTGATCATCATATGAACATCAAGCGGCAAGTTTGTGTGTCTCCGCAACCCGGCGACCACTGGCATGCCATAAGTCAAGTTGGGAACGAAATGCCCATCCATGACGTCGAGGTGCAGCACCGAAGTGCCGGCATCACTCAGCCGCTCGACCTCCGATTGGAGATTACCAAAATCACATTGCAGCAGGCTTGGCAAGATCGCCGGGCCTGCGTCGCGAATCGAATCGAGCTTGGCTCGGTTCATAAAGTCCATTCCAACGAGAATTGAATCCGGTAAGTAATACCGGGTGTGGCGATCAAGATTGGACAGTGACGGCGCCGTTGTCAATCGCTTGATTTTTCAATGGTGAGCCATGAAATGGAGCGATTGAAGCGTATACAACGCCTTTTTACGCCAAACCACGGATCGGAAATGCCGATTTGGTAAAAAATGCCGCCGCTAAAAAAACACGCTTCGGGCAATCGGGAAGACATTCACCCTTGGGAGATATGCCCGAACAGGTTATACCTACGTGGAAACAACCCCCTACAACAGATCGGCTGTGTATTTTCCACCGCCCGATTCTCATCGGATTTCCACTCCCCATGCCCGACAATTGGAACATTCTCGCCAGCCTCCTGGGAACTCCTCGCCCCCCTGAGCCGGTCGAAGTTAAAAAGGAAGAGGCCCCTGCGGCCCCCGCTCAAGCCGAAAAAACCTCGGTCCCACCAGCAGCGGACTCCCCCCGTGACAGCACTGCCGAAAACCAAGGCAAGACTGCGTCACAGCAAGCGGACTCCGACGACGCTCGTAGCGATTCGAGCCGATCAAGCTTACGGTCCTCGCACGCTGCACCGGCAACTCAAACGGGGAGCACCAGTGATGTCGATTCCGACGTGCTCAACGCTCTGACGGCGGTCCAACCACCGCCGAAGCTGCCTGGTTTCGGGATTCCGGACGATGAACCAGCCCCCGCTCGCGAATCCAAGGCTTCGGCCAGCGGTTTCGGCGTGGCCGAAAAGGATATCCAGCAACGAGAATCCCAACTCGGTGCCGGACGACGCTCGGCGACCACGTCCAGCCGTGCCAGTGACCGCGACGAAACACCCGAACGCGGTGAGAAACAGAAACGCGGCGACAAGCCCCAGCGTGGCGGCAAGTCAGGTCGCCGTGATCAGTCAGAGCGACCACGGGCAGGTTCCGGGTTCGCCGGTGAACTGGGCCGAAACGCGTTCGGCAGCGACGACGATCTTGACGATGACGAAGAAGAGTTCGTCGGTTTCGTAGACGACGATCTCGATGATGATCTCGAAGATGCCGATGAGGGCCCAGCAGCGGTCGCCGAAGGTCCTCGCGGTCCGCGAACGCGCGATGCTGACGATGGTGGAGCCGAACGTTCAACACAGGGCAAACCGACGCCAGACGATGCTCCACGTTCACGTCGGGGCGGACGCCGCGGACAACGCCAGCGAATGTCCGAAGACGAAGTCGCCGTGGACTCGCCACGCCCTGCAGACCGAACCAGCTCCCGCGACGATGAAGTCACGGCCAAGAACGATGACGGCCCCGGTCGATCGCGTGGTCGACGCGGCGGGCAGCGTAGCGAATCGCGTCGCGGCGATGAATCGCGTCGCGGTGGCGAATCGCGTCGCAGCGATGACTCTCGCCGCAGTGAACCACCTCGCAGCGAGCGGGATTCGTCACAGCCTCGCGCTGCGAGAACTCGCCAGCCCATTCTCGATGAGGATGATGATGGTGACGTCGGTTTCGCCGCCGATCTGTTTGAGGAAGTCGACGATTCGAGCACCGATTTTGGTGGCGACCTTGCATCCTCATCGAAAGAGAAAGGCGACGACGACGGCCCTCGGGCTGGCCGCCGGTCACGGCGTGGTGGGCGACGGCGTGGACGTCGCGGCGCAGGCGGCAACGAAACCACGGATGTGGAACCGAGCTCCCGCGACACGCTGAAATCGGATGATTTGCCTCGCTCTGCTTTCGATGATGACCTCGAAGACGATGAGGAAGTCGAAACTCTCCGCAATCGCCCCCGATCCGATGAGTCCCGACGGTCCGACGATTCTCGTCGCTCCGACGATGATGACGACGACCGGCGTGAGCGTGGACGTCGTGGCGGGCGAGGTCGCGGCCGGCAGCGGGAATCGCAACACGATACCGCCGCCTCCAACCAAGACTTCCCAAGCTGGGACGCGCTCGTTAATTCCATGGTCGACAAGAACCTCAGCGGTCGTCGCGGTGGCGGTGGCGGGAATTCCCGCGGCGGCAACGGCAGTGGACGCGGTGGCTCCTCAGGCGGGTCTTCGGGCGGATCGTCCGGCAACTCGCGTGGACGCCGACGCTAGCCCCGTGATGGCGCGTCAGCCGCGCCGATTGGCGGCCTTTTCGGAAACTCCCGGACGATAGCCCCCCCGGCGATTTTCCTGGTGGTATTCGGATAGGCTCGCAAACCGTACAACACAAACTCTTACATTCATTCAGTCAAGGAAATAACCGACGTGTTTAAGAATTTTTGCCCGCAAGCACTTGGCATCAATGGACGCCAAAGCGAACTGATCGAATTGGCGCTGACCTATGCTTTCCGTGGCATGGATATCGACATGCACGACATGCTGCGTCGTTCACAGCGATCGTCGTTTGAAGAAGCGTCGAAATATCTTCGCGCTTCTGACATTCGCATTGGCACGTTCACACTTGCAATCGATCTCGATGCCGACGACGACGCCTTCACCGCCGGCGTGGCCACCCTTCACCCCCTGAGTGAAGTTGCCCAGCAACTCGAAGTCGATCGCGCCCTGATCCGCGTACCGGCGGCGACCGATCGTCTGCCTTTCAATGAATTTTTTGACGTTCAGCGTCAAAGAATCAGCCAAATTGCCGAAGTGCTCGGCGCCCGCGACATCAAGCTCGGAGTCGGTTTCCGTGCCGGCAAAGAACACCTTGAGAAAAAGCAATTCCCGTTCGTGTCCAAAGTCGAGACGTTCCGCGCTCTCGTCGACGCGATCCCGAACGTGGGCTACCTGATCGACACCTGGGACTGGGTCGTCGGCGAGGGCGCCATGGATCAGCTCAGCGAAATCCCTGGCGACAAAATCGTGGCGGTACGATTGGGCTCGATTCCAGAGAACGTCGACCCCAGCGAAGCGACCACACACGACCGGATCCTGCCCGAAATGAATGGCCCGCTCGATCATGTGAAAGTGGTCAAGCACCTCGATCAAGGCAAGTTTTCTGGACCGCTCAGCCCGACCGCATCGACCATGCAGTACAAAGGCCAGACCCGTGAGTTCTTGGTCCAGAGTGCTCAGGAAGCGATCGACGGCATCTGCAAAGAGGCCGGCCTGACTGTCGCTCCATTGCCAATGGAACTGATCGAGGACATTCCTTACGAACCGACGTCGATGATCTAAGCAGCACTTGGCTGGGGATCATGATCCCGCACCAACTTACGCACCCATCGGCGTTTGACGATGGGTGCGTCTGAACCCCTGTCACCGGACGGTAGGGGCAATGGCACCCGATAATCGCCATCACTAGGCGGCTGAAAACGCCATGGTGTGTGCAGCGCGTTGGCAAGCGTCACGCGAAAACACGGTTCGCTGGCAACCACCAACGGACCGATGTTGTTAAACTTGTCGATAGTCCGCAGCGTGATCTCCTCACGCTTTCCGATATCGATCTTACCGAGACAAACAACATGAAAATCATCCCCACGCTCGCCTTTCTATGCGTTGCGTTTGGTGCCGGTCCGCAACTGAGCTTCTCGCGGGCGGCGGCTGACTCCCCACGTATGATCGGACGCGTCGAAACGATGCAGCCTGGTCTCAACAAATTCCTGGCGTCCGATGCCAAGGCGGAAGTACTGGCCAACGGGTTTACTTGGACAGAAGGCCCCCTGTGGGTGCCACCAGGTGCCAATGTCACTGGCTGCGACAGCGAATCCGGCTGCCTGCTGTTCTCGGACATTCCTCGCAACACGATTTTTCGCTGGACGCCTGGTCGTGGCATCGACACCTTCCTCACGCCAAGCGGTTACACCGGCACCGCGTACTATGGTGGGGAACCCGGCAGCAATGGGCTCGCCCTGAACTCAAACGGCCGGCTCACGATGTGCGAACATGGTGACCGCCGGCTGTCGGTGCTGAGCATGGATGGTGGTAAGGAAACATTGGTCGACCGATTCGAAGGCAAACGCCTCAATAGCCCGAACGATTTGGTGTTCGATCGATCCGGGAACGTTTATTTCACCGATCCGCCTTATGGGCTGCCCGGTGGCGAGAGCGATGCTCGCCGCGAACTGAAGCACTGTGGTGTCTATCGCCTGTCCACCGAGGGTGAGCTCACTTTACTGACGACCGAACTGGTTCGGCCCAATGGCATCGGACTCTCCCCCGATCAGAAAACGCTCTACATCGCCCAGAGCGATGGGCAACGCCCGGTCGTCGTGGCGTTCAACATCGACGCAGACGGGAAGCTGGGACCGCTACGGGAACTGGTGAACGCGAAATCATTTCAAGACAAACTTCCCGGTGCCTTCGATGGCATGACGGTCCATTCCGATGGCACGTTGTTCTGCAGTGGGCCGGGCGGTATCTACGTCATCACTCCCGACGGAGATTTACTCGGACGTTTGATCACCGGCGGCCGAGTCAGTAACTGCACGTTTGATCAGAATGAGGAATGGTTGTACATCACCGCCGATAAAGAGTTATGCCGAATCAAGATGGAGTAACTCGCCAGCCGGCGTTAATTGATCGTTTTGGTCGCGTGCACCGGAGCCTGCGAATCAGCGTCACCGACCGCTGCAATTTACGCTGCACATACTGCATGCCGGAGCACACGCCGCAGTATCAACCTCGCAGTGAGATATTGACGTTCGAGGAAATTGTTCGCTTCACAAAGATTGCTGTCTCACAGGGAGTCCACGACGTCCGCTTGACTGGCGGGGAACCGCTGGTTCGTGCGCAACTGCATCACCTGGTCGAATCCCTGTGTGCCATTGATGGTTTGGACAAAGTTGCCCTGACGACCAACGGCGTATTGCTAGAAGCTCAGTTGGACGAACTCCTCGCCGCCGGCCTCCGCTACGTCAACGTCAGCTTAGATGCCTTGGACGAGGAGACGTTTCATATCGCTACCCGGCGCAGTGGATTGCAGCGGGTACTCGACGGCATCGATGCTGCTGTCGCTGCCGGCATGCACGTGAAGATCAACTCGATTGCGATGCGGGGACTTACCGAAGACCAAATCGTCGCGTTCGGTGAATTCACCAGGCGAACCGGTATCCCCGTTCGGTTCATCGAGTTCATGCCTTTGGATAGTGATGGACATTGGGACACGGGCGCGGTGCTTTCAGGTGCCGAAATCATTGAGATGTTCAGTGATCGTGTGCGCCCGCTGATTCCTGTCCCGAATCACGGTTCGGCTCCGGCCACAGACTATCATTTCAACGACGGACTCGGCACGGTGGGCGTCATTGCGTCGGTGACGAAACCTTTCTGTAATACCTGCGACCGGTTTCGTCTGACGGCCGATGGACAGCTGCGCAACTGTTTATTCGGTGAGGACTCCGGCGATATTCGAGAGCTAATGCGATCCGGCGCTAGTGACGATAGGATTATCGCAGCGATTCAAAGTGCGGTGGCGTTTAAAAAACGTGGCCACGGCACCGATGACTTGTCCTTCCTGCGGCCATCACGTCCCATGCATGCGATCGGAGGATGACGATGCATCCCTCACCTGCCCGAGTGAATGAATCCACTGGTGATTTACAGGTCCTCGTGTTTGGCCCTCAAGCGCACAGCGTGGGTACCGACCGATTGCACATTGCTGATGTCCACGTTCCGATTACCGCCAGCTCGTTGCTGTCTAAGATCAGTGATGCCTATCCCGATCTCGCGGCGTCGATCGGCCTCAGTCGAATTGCGATCAATCACCAGTTCGCTGCACCGGAGCAATTAATTTCGCTCGATGACGAAATTGCGTTGGTAGGATTGATTAGCGGTGGCTGAGATGCAGGCAGGCAACCGTGATCCGCTCGTGCTTGTTCGCCTGACTGACGGACCGATTTTTGCACCCTCCAAGTTTGCGTCGGAATCGCGTGAAGCCGCGACAGCGGGAGCTGTGATTGTGTTTCAAGGCTGTGTGCGGGGTAGCGAAATCAACGAGGAGACACAGGCGGAACCGATCCTTGGATTGGAATATCAAGTTTACGAACCGATGACGTCACGCGAACTGCGGCGTCTTGCGCACACCCATGCGATCAAACACGGCATCATCGCAGTAGACGTCGAGCACAGCTACGGCTTTGTTGGCAACGGTGAATGCTCGTTCGTGCTGCAGGTCGCCGCGGCACACCGACGCGAAGCGATCACCTACGTCGAGGAGTTCATTGACGAAATGAAACGCCATGTTCCGATTTGGAAATTGCCTCGTAAATCCGCAGTTCATTGATTCGGCACCAATCTGGTACGTGCTCTCGGAGCCAGTGATTTGAAAGTTCGTTTATCGGATATCCACGGAGTATCGACATGCTGCTATTTTCAATCTTCGATTCACCGAATCGCACGAAAGCGCGGTGGGGGCAAATGGCGCTATCGGGCGTGATCACATCGCTCGCTCTCTGCATCGCGATGTCAGTGCTACCGGCCAACATTTCGGCCGAGGACGGTCCCCCTGAACAGCTCCCGGAATGGTCGATAACTCCTGCGGAAGCCGCTCTACTGGCCCCACGTGTCGATGGGGAGTGGTTTTCGATCCAACCCCCGAAGGGATTTGAGCGGGCGGATTTGGGTGACACCGAGGCATTTACTCAGGCTGGTATTAAAGTGGCAGTATGGAGCCACGAAGCGGATGTTGCCCTCCATCCCGCGATCTCGATCATGGAATTACCTAAGCTGAAATCGGAAATCCAGAGCGACCAAGCCTTTTTTAAAGGCATGCTCGATTCCCTCCAGGCCCGATGGCCCAGCGCGGTTTGCACACCGATCAAGCATGGGCAGTGGAATGGACGGCGGGCGCTACGGTTTGAGTTTTCCGCAACGACGAATGATGACGCGGCTGTCGAGGGTATCGTTGTCGCGAATGTCGGCGACTTTCCCACTTTCGTTGTCTCCGCCATGCACATCAAAGACCCGGCGGGAAATTCTGAATCCCTGACCGCACTGACGAACTCCGCGATCTCATGCAGAAAGAAGTAGCGATCTTGGGAACGCCGCTGGCCGCATTACAACCAGGACGCTGATACCGGCGGAGCGATCCCAAACACGATTCGCGTAAATCTAAATCGTCTTTTTGTGCAGGAGAATCGTTACCAATACCGAAGAGTCTTCGATGGCATCGACCGCATGGAGTTCGCCGGCGTTGAGAAATAACATCTCGCCTGCATGCAATGTGTGGGGGCCGGCGGGCGAGGTGAATACGATCTCACCTTCGAGGCATTGAACGGTGATCTCGCCAGGAGCCTTGTGCTCGGCGAGCTTCTTGCCTGCTGGTAGCACCAGTCGCAATACTTCAACGTGGTCCGTTTTCAATAACGTATGCGTTTTCGTATCGCGTAGCCTGTCGGCCAGCGGCCGAATATCAATGACTTGGCCGGCCTGAGCATGAGGAATCGCCATCGTTCTGTTTTCTCCGAAAGGGTTAATGGGCGGGCTGCGATGTCAGGGGCGAAGTCATTAACTCCGCCTCCAATGCGATCGCCCGCGGGAATAGTAGGTAGTGCTCTTTGTGGAGATGGTGATGCGTGTCGATCTCAAATCGGTGCAACGCTGCGAGCATCTCGCGATGACTCGAACTCGCCTCTGGGTGCACGCCATAGTCCATTCTTCCAGCACGCCTCTTCGACCGACTGGTCTCCCTCGCAGCAATAACTGATTTGGAGTGTTTCAAAAACGTCGGCGGTTTGCGGATATTCCACCACCCACTGCCCGACACTGCTACCCAAGTTGACTTCCGACATGACTGGTCTCTGCGAGAAACTTTCGCTGGCGCCTTCCTGGCCGAGCACATAAACTCTACCTGAATGTATAGTATATATGCGCAGTGGGAGAAAGGCAAGTGCGGGGCTCCCTCACACCTTCGAGTTGGCGCCAGCGAAGCGGCATCGAATTTGGTAAACTGGCGGCGGATTTGTAGCCCCCAATAGTTGCCCGAACAATCATTTCAGCATGCATGACCCTTGGATCGAGAACGAGTGGGACGACCTTTGCGAGCGGCTGGCGCGCTGCGCCGAAGAGATGGACACTTCCGACGGTGCCGACTCCGCTGATCGGCAGAAGGCTGCGAGCGACTTTGCGAGTAATGGACCGCCCAGTCGCTATCCAGAGTTACTCGAGCGGGTCGCGAAGGCGGCTGCCCTCGCAATTTCCTGGCAATCGCCCAGTTGATTCCATTCGCTGGCGGACACAGGTGCCTGCGTTCAAAATGTTCAACTCGATCAGGCTGAGCCGTCAATTGCGTCTCGCAGTTGTTCGAGCACCACGGTGGGGCTGAGGTCATTCTGAAGACAGGCATATTCCAGAGATTTGCCCGCGCAGTTGATATCTAGGCCAAGCCCACTGAAGACACCCGTTGTTTCGGGGTGTTCGATGATCCAGTCCGGGATACTGGTGTCGAGATCGCAATCCATCGAATCAGCTTCAATCTTTTGAGAAGAGATGGTCGACCACGGAATGCACGCCTTCGCGGAAGCTATCAAGCGTCGCGTCATCGAGCACTTCGGAGCGGTCGCTCTGAATGATCGCAGCGGCGAGCGGCTTGTGTTGCTTCCAGTCCTCGACCGTGAAACCTCGAATGTCGACGAAGACGTCCGACAGATCACTGGTTACTTTCGCAACCACGAAGACACCGTTTTGACCGCGAACGAGATGAAAGTGCATCGCGGTGTACATCACAATCGCCCCCACAACGAGGCCCGACAGAAACTTCAACATCGTAGATTCCTTAGTAAACAGACCGCTCTTCTTGACCGTGTGCTACAGCTTTGCGGCAGCGGCCTGGTCGATGTAGAAACAAACGTCGTCACCCTCAACATGCGATACGGGATATTCTGCAAAGGCGCCCTGCCTACCAATCACGTCCGCCAGCACATCTGCTTTGCCGGCGCCTGTCACGAGCACTGATACCTTTTTCGCGGCGTTAAGCACTCGGCCTGTCAGCGTGATCCGCTGTTGGCCGGACTGTGGATGCGTGGCTACTTCGCACACGGCCTGGGAACTCAAGAATTCACTCTGATGGGGGAAGATCGACGCGGTGTGTCCATCGTCTCCCATGCCGAGAATGATTAGGTCAAACTCCGGGTTTCCATCCTGATCGGTAGGCACGACCTGCTGGATCTCTCGCTCGTAGCGGCTGCATTCTTGCTCGGCGGATGCTTCCCCTCGCACGCGATGGATATTCTCCGCCGGGATGGTGATCCGATCAAAAAGCAGTTGCTTGGCGACGCCGAAATTGCTCTCGGGATCCGCGGGTGGCACGCAGCGTTCGTCGCCCCAGAAGAACTGAATTCGTGACCAATCAATTTGATCTGCATACTGATCTGCCCACAACTCGAACAATCTCTTCGGGGTGCTGCCTCCCGAGAGTGCTACCGTGATGGCATCGCCCGACTGGGCATCCACCCATGCTGCGAAATCGGCGGCGAAGGTCTCGGCAAGCGAGGCGGGATCGGCAAGAACTTTAGTTGATACGGCCATGTTGATCTGTTGGAAACATTGAAAAGAGCGGTTGAGCCCACATCGGCAAGGGGCGAAAGTATAACGGACTTTAATAAAAATCGGTACGCTTGGTACGCAGGCCCTGAGTACAGCGAGCGGCGTGAAATCCCTCCGAAAAAGGCCTGCGAGATGGCCGGGCCATAAAAAGCGAAATCAACACTGGAGATGACGTGTCATCGCGATGCGGAGTTCAGAGGATTCGCTCGCCTGCGGGAATGCCACCCGCCGCGATGGTACGAACAGCCCGTTGCTGGCCGGCGGTCTCGCAAATGCTCCGTAGCAAGGGGCAATGCCCCGAGTGCTTGCATCATCCAAGCACCTGATTTAATCAGGTTTGCACCCGCTCGAGCGGCCGTCAAGATAGACGAGCCAGCAACTAAAATCGGCGTTCTGGCGAGCACGAAGACAACTCTTCACGTCCGCACTCCACCCATGTACAGTCAGTCGTAGCCTACGGCGTCGCCAGGTCGGCCTGGGGCACGTTCTCGTCGATCCACTGCGGTCGTAACAGAAACACGAGCAACGCTTTTTGGGCGTGCATCCGGTTGCCAGCTTGGTTGATGACATCGCTCTGCGAGCCATCGATCACGTCATCGGTGATTTCTTGGCCACGAACGGCGGGCAGGCAGTGCAGCACGCGCGCAGTAGGCGGAGCCGCCGCCATCAGATCGGCATTGAGCTGGTAGTCTGCGAATGCTTGCCGGCGGATCTTCGATTCAGCTTCCTGGCCCATGCTCGTCCACACGTCGGTATAGATCGCGTCAGCATGTTTCACCGCAGCCGACGGGTCACACACCTGATCGATCTTCGCATCGGGATAGCGTGCTGCGATCCGGTCCAGCCAGGGCTGATCGAGTTCATATCCATCGGGTCGGGCCAGCGTAAAATGCATACCGAGCATAGCGCAGGCCAGGGCCAGAGAGCGAGAGACATTGTTCCCATCACCGACGAAGACGACGTGTCGCCCGGTCAGGGAGCCGAACGCTTCCTGGATGGTCAGCACATCCGCGATCGCTTGGCAGGGATGCGACAGATCAGTCAGGCTGTTGATTACAGGCATCGCGTTGAAGCTGGCCAGCTCTTCGACGCGTTCATGCTTCTTCGAGCGGCAGGCGACCGCGTCAACGAATTGGCCTAGTACGTTCGTGAAATCTGCAGGTGACTCGCGTTTGCCCCAGCCGACGTCGTCACCCAAAAAAAGACTGCCCCCACCGAGTTGGGTCATGCCGGTTTCAAAGCTCACCCGCGTCCGCAGACTCGGCTTTTCGAACAGGAGTGCCAACGTATGACGCTCCAAAATCGGTGGGCGGCGTCCGCTGCGGAGTTCGTCTTTGAGGTATCGCGCGGTGGCGAGAATGGAGTTAAGTTCGTTCGGATCGAGATCGAACAGGGTGAGTAGGTGTCTCATGATTGGATTTCCGGTTCAATATTCATAGCCGGGGAGTGATTCTCATCGTCTGGGCGTAACTCTTCATCGAAATCATCGTCGAGCGAGTCGTTTTCGTTCACATCATATTCTGAATCGTCGATGGTTTGTTGTGGCGATTCCTCGGGGACCGATTTACCTGTGTTGGACTCCTCCAACGAAGACTCATCCGTTGGAGACTCCGCGGGTGGAGATTCAACAGACTGAGATGGAGCTTCAGCTGGTTGCTGTTCTTCCATCTCGATCCAATCGAAGACCTGATCGACTCGATTGCACAGCGTGGTGATGTCGTCTGAACTGAGAATCAGTGGAGGTTGCATTGCGACCGCGAACTCGCCCGCGGTCGCGACGCCGAGCTGATGTTCTGCGGCAGCCTCCGCCCACTGAACTGCTGGAATGTCCAGTTCCATGCCGATCGCCCGGCCGGTAACGTGCAGATCTCGCACGCATTCGCGGCCCGCCATTCTGCCCGCCAGCTCAGTGGCCAGCCCATCCATTGCCGCATCACACCATGAATGCTCGATCCACTGATCGAGAGTGGCGGCGGCGATGGCTGCAATCCACGAACTGCTCGACAGCTCCGGCACGCTCGCAGCGAGAGTTGTGACCTGCTTCGCCAGTGGACTGCTGAGCGTCAGCAGTCCGCCTTCGGCCCCACCAGTCAGCCCAGCAGACATTAGGACGGCGTCGGCCGTGACCGGTGCAATTGCCTCATGCACCCAAAATTGACCACCCTGCGGCGGAATGCGGCTGTGATCGATAACCAGAGACGCCCCATGGCGCTGACAGGCCTCGCTAATGGCCAAAAGTTGGTCACCGGGAATCGCCAGCATCCGGTCGTGGACGTCAATTGGCGAGACCAGCACCATGGCCACGTTGTGATCAATGCGTTCGGCGAGTGACTCCAGCGGCGAGTGGGTGAACCCTGGTACGAGCGGCCATGCCGGTGATCGGGAATCCGCCCGTCCGCTCGCCATGCGACCGACAATGCCACCGCCGTGATCGCTACCAACAGCAGCCAAGCAGCGTGCACCGGCACGGTTTGTCTCACCTGATCCACTAGATTCTGTAGCCGACTGGTGATGAAGGCGGCACAGAACGACGGCCCATTGCAACAAGCTCTCGACCGAGGCTGAGTTCAGACAGGTTGCGATGCCGCGTTCGTCTTGACCGGTGAGGACGCGCAGCCGCTCAGCCAGATCGGAGGCGGCGATCGCGAGTCCACTATCCTCACCACTCCACTGTGACTGCGCCCACCGTGCACTCGCCTCGGTGAGATACTCGCAGTCGCGTCCGGTTGCGGAAATCGTTCCAGCGAGTGCATTGAGCCATGGCGTCGAGTGTTGCGACTCACTCATGCGTGGATCTCGGTTCCCACACCATCGGTGGTGAAGATTTCCAATAGGAGTGAGTGGCGTAGGCGACCGTCAATGATGTGTACTTTTTGAACTCCCCGGTCGAGCGTTTCCAAGCAGGCTTCGACCTTCGGGATCATCCCGCCGCGGATTACCCCATCGGTGATGAGCTGGCGTGCCTCGCCCGCAGACATCGCAGGAATGATCGAATGGGGGTCCTGCTCATCGCGACGGACGCCATTGACATCTGAGAGAAACACCAGCTTGTCGGCCCCTAACGATTGGGCCACGGCCATCGCTGCGGTGTCGGCGTTAACGTTGTAGAGCTGGCCCTCGGCGTCATAACACAATGACGGAATCACGGGGACCTGGTCGGTGTAAGCGAGGCTCTCAACCACGTCGCGATCAACGCTGGTGACGTTGCCAACAAATCCCAGATCAGCGCCGTCGGGATCGAGCAGCTTTTCGCCATGCAGGACACAGGTGGTACGCGGTGAAAGATTCATCGCCCGACCGCCGAGTTTCTCCATCATCTGCGTGATTTCAATATTCAGCTCACCCGCCAAGACCTGCTCGACGACCTGCAGAGATGGAGCATCGGTTACCCGTCGACCGCGAACGAACTCAGCTTGAATGCCAGCGTCAGCCATTGCCTGCGTGATTGCTTTCCCGCCGCCATGGACAACGACCGGGCGCAGGCCGACGGTTTCCATGAAAATCACATCGAGCAGCAGATGATGCAACGCCACCCGGTCTTCGAGCAAGCTGCCACCGAGTTTGATGACGGTCGTTTTGCCACGGAAACGACGGATCCACCCCATCGCCTCGATGAGGGTGTCCGCTTTCGCGATCGCTTGATTCATGGAATGCTCGTCCGCAAGAAAAGCGGGGAATTTTACGCCCCCCGCGTCTCCGGGTCAATTCGGGACGCATTTTCGCAGGTGACACCCAAAAACTGGCTTCGAGACCGCTTCAGCGGTGAGTCGGGCGACCCAACCGCATATTAGCTTGCGGACATGTCAAACATTGGCCGGGTTAAGATTGCTGGCGGTGTCTTTCCTCAAGCAGCTTGATCCACGGACCGACGAACACTCCGTTGTCGTGAAAAGTTCGACCGGAGACCAAGTTGCGGTCAATGACACAGGGCTCATCGACGTAGATGCCGCCGCAAACCTCTAAGTCGAACTGACACTTCGCTACCGTGGCCATTCGTCGACCCTGCACGCAACCGGCCCGGGCGGGGATCTCGACGCCGTGACAAACACTCATGATTGGCGCATCGACTTCAAAGAAATGCTTCGTCACGCGAATGAGATCAGGATCCTCGCGAATATACTCGGGTGCACGTCCACCACTGAAGAAGATACCAAGATATTCGTCTGGATTGATATCGCGAAACGCGATGTCGGACTGAATCGTGTAACCTTCCCACTCCTTCGTAATCGTCCATCCGGGTTTCACTTCGTGCAAAACCATCTGATAACGATGGACTTCGGGCCCCGCGACAATGGGTTGGAATCCAGCCTCGATCAATCGGTAATAGGGATACATTGTATCGAGTGTTTCTGCAGCATCGCCGATAACGATTAGCACCTTAGGTTTCATCTGAGCAGCCTTTCTAAGTACGCTCGGGCAACGTTGATTTCCTCAGTCACCTTCGCTTCGCTTTCCAAAATTGGAATCCCCCGTGGCACGGGGTGCATGAATATCTCCGTCCATCCGGAAAACTGAATCTTCTGAAGTGCCGCCAGTAGCGGCCGAAAGTCGAGCATGCCACGTCCGGGCATCTGCGTCAATTCTTGTTCTTTGGGCAAGCGTTTCATGCTTCCCATGCCATGCTCCCAAGCATAAAACAAGGCAATAGAGGGACCGAGCGATTCAATCAAACCTGCGATCAGTGCTGGGTCTTGAGGTAGGTGGTAGGGAGCCAAGGCGATCGCCAAACCTGACGAAGGTGCGAACTCAGCAAGCCATTTAAGTGAGTCGGGGGAATCGATCAGGTTATTAGAATGATTTTCAATCGCGAGCCGGACGTTATTGGCTTCAGCGACATCAATGTTTCGTTTCTGGTCCTCGACAAACTGTTTGACGGCCGATTTGAGTTCCCCGCCTGATAGATTCTTAGGTCCCCGCCCCGCCGTCACCACACAGGGACACCCCAGGCGACCGGCCAGCTTGAGTTCGCGACGCATCTCTCCCTGTCGATCAGCCGCGCTGAGATCGAATCGTGATAAGCACCCCACGGTGACGTTGTAGTGACCCAACATCGCAATCAGTTTTTCTTCGCCGATCGCATCGAGTTGTTCCCGCTGGCTGCCGTGAGGACGCGGCCAGAGGTCGATTGCCGTGGCACCTGTTTGGGCGACTTCGGGAAGTATATCACCAAGGTAAACATGCCCATACATGCTCGACGCGAGCAGGTAGTTGAGTCTAAATGGAGTAGCTTCCAGCTCTGCTGCTCGAGCAGGCGAACTGCTGGCTTGGATTGCCAGCGACCCCACTGCGGCCGCAGAGGCGAGCGAGAACTGGCGACGCGATAGCGAGGGCGGAGATTCAGGTCGGTTCATCAGCTTTCCTCTTAGCAGGTGACGTACCCTGTCATTTTTGTGACACAGGGAAAGGGCGAGTCAATTGGAGGTAGATCGGGTCTGCCGAGGCGATGACGAATGGGGGTCACCACCAAGGGAAACGGCAGGCATCGCATCCATCGGAAATGCAGACGATCGTAGTGTCAACGTTGGCTTTCACGCTGATACTCAGGCCGTGCAAACAGGCGATCGAGATACGGTTGATAAGCAGGGTCCTGCACCCAATAGCGGCGACTGGGCTTTTCTTTGAGCAGCTGGCCTTCGGGATAGTCTTTTCCGGTAGCGCTGCGGGCGATCGATTTGCTCAGCTCGATCGTCTGCTGCTGCAACGCGGAAGCCCTCTCCGGTTGGGAACTGGCAAGGTTGGTGGACTCGTGCGGGTCGGCGTCGAGGTCGTACAGTTCGAGGCGGCCCGTTTTACGATTGAGGATCAGTTTATCGTCATTATCGATCAGAACCGTCTTGTCGTTGTACTGAAATGGTAACGGCTTTTCACGCCGAGTGAGGTCGGAAGTAAAGAGCGGTACCAAGCTGATGCCATCGACTGGGAGGCCCATGCGGTCACTTGGAATTCCCACCAATTCGGCCAGGGTAGGGAATATGTCGACCACGCCCGAGGGATATTCAGAGATCCGTGGCTTGATACCCGCTGGCCACTCGACGATTCCCGGCACACGCAGCCCACCTTCGTATACGGATCCCTTGAACCCCCGCAACCCGCCGACGGAGTCCGCACCAACACCGGGCAATCCACCGTTATCACTGTTGAACCACACCAGTGTATTGTCTGCGATCCCCAGCTCACGCAAGCCAGCACGCAGTGTACCGATACTTCGATCCATGGCGACCAGTTCACCGTGATGCTGTTGCCCGTTCGCATTGAGGTGGTCGAAACCTTTGGTGTCGTCAGGGTTGGCCAAGAACGGGCTATGTGGGGACCCGTACCAGATGACAGTGAAGGAAGGATGGTTGGATTGTTGCTGCCGCCCAATGAAATCGAGCGCCTCGGCGACGATAATCTCAGAGGAGTCGCCGCGAAAGTCTTCGAACTCTCCTTGCCGACTTAGAATCGGGTTGAGATCGAAAAAGTTTGTAACCGAGAGCCATTCATCGAAGCCAAAGGTTCCAGGATGATGGGTGTCACTTGCCAGAATAGGAGCGCCCGCGCCACGCAAGCCATTGAGATGCCATTTACCAAAATGTCCGGTAGCATATCCGGCATTCTGCATTGCTTGAGGAAGAGTTTTCTCTTGATGTCGGAGCGCATCTCCATGAGATAGAACCCCCGTGCGATCATGTGTCCGCCCCGTCAGCACGCTCGCGCGAGTCGGTGAGCACACCGGTCCACCGGCATAGAAGCGGTCCAAACGCAGCCCATTGGCTGCCATCGCATCAAGATGCGGAGTCTTTAAAATTGGATGGTTGTAATACCCTGTCTGGCCCCAACCCTGGTCGTCGCTCATGACCAACACCACGTGCGCCGGCGGTGCCACATGGGGAGTGCTCGCTACCGTTTCATCGCCATGACAGCAGGGCACTGCCGCCGACCCGCACAGGACGACGATCATATACAGCAGACGATGGAATAGGGCGTGCGTTTGATTCGATAGCATGATTGGCTGCGCACCAGTTAAAGTGGGCGATGGTCGGTGCGGATGTCAGTGAGCTGACATTACGCAAAGGTTACGTTCGGCCAACAGCTTAATGGATTTTTTCCGGACCATGTTTCCCATGCACCCCGCGGAGAACCTGCTCGTGGAGGACTTCGCCGACCCTAGTCCGGCGTGAACCGCTATCGCGTTGAATCAAGCCAGAAGCAACCCCGCGTGAAAAAACTTTGTTGCGGACCAGTGCATATGCGAACCCGGTAAGGTCATCGCCCGTCTTGGGTGGCAAGCGGGGTGTTTTACGCACCACTTGACGCGCACCGGAACCACTGTTTATTCTGCAAAACATGCGAAATCGACTAGCCCTACGACTACTCCTCGACCTCGGTCTGCTTCCCGGCAGCTCGAGCCGATTCGTCGTGTGACCGTAGAGCGTCGCTTTTCCGCACACAGCTGAACACGAATTAGCCCGAGCCGCCTGAAATTGCGTCTCGGGCTTTTTTTATGTGCTCGTCGTCCGCCACCGTTTGCCACTCGTTTTCCATTCTCACCACCTTTTGAACTGCCATGTCCGATCCCATGCCCGTTGCGGATTCCGCCGCAGCCGAACCAACCCCCGCCACCGAACCGCGTCACATTCGCATTTTCGACACCACGCTTCGCGATGGCGAGCAGTCGCCCGGGGCGAGCATGAACCTGGCGGAGAAACTCGAGGTGGCGGCGGCGTTAGCCGAAATGGGCGTCGACGTGATTGAGGCAGGTTTCCCGATTGCCTCGCCAGGTGATTTCGAAGCCGTTCGGCAGATTGCCGCAACGATTCGCGGTGCCACAATCTGCGGTTTGGCGCGGTGCAATGAAAAGGACATCGACCGCGCATGGGAGGCCCTCAAGGTCGCCCCGAGCAGCCGCATCCATGTGTTCCTGGCTACCAGCGCAATCCACCGGCAATTTAAATTGCGGATGACGACCGATGAAATCGTCGAGCGGGCGATCGCGGGAGTCAAGCGAGCGGTGTCGCATTGTGATGACGTCGAGTTCTCTCCTGAGGACGCCTGCCGCACCGAGCACGATTTCTTGTGCCGCGTCGTGGAGGCGGCAATTGACGCTGGCGCCACAACAATCAACGTTCCCGACACGGTGGGCTATGCCACGCCCGCCGAGGTCTTCGAGCGTTTCCAGATGCTTCGCAATCGTGTTCCCAATATCGACAAAGCGGTCTTGAGCACGCATTGCCACAACGACTTAGGAATGGCCGTTGCCAACTCGCTGGCGGCCGTCGCCGGCGGAGCCGGCCAAATCGAATGCACGATTAATGGGATTGGCGAGCGTGCTGGGAATGCTGCCTTGGAAGAGATCGTGATGGCGATTCAAACTCGGCGAGATTGCTTGAACCTGACTACTGGTATTAATTCTCGTCGGCTCGTCCCTGTCAGTCGCTTGGTCAGTAAAACGACCGGCATCCACGTGCAACGCAATAAAGCAATTGTGGGTCGCAACGCATTTGCCCACGAATCCGGAATCCATCAAGACGGGATGCTGAAGGAACGCAGCACGTACGAGATCATGTCACCGGAGGAAGTTGGCTTCGCGAAGACCGACCTGGTGCTGGGCAAACACAGTGGACGGGCAGCTCTGGCCGACCGGGCAAAACAATTGGGTTTCACGATCAGTGGTGAGCAGTTACAGCAGGTCTTCGATAGCTTCAAAGTACTCGCGGACAAAAAGAAGGAGATCTACGACGGAGACATCGTGGCTCTGGTCCAGCAACAAATTAGTGGACCGGAGATTTCGCAATGGAGTTTGCTGGACTATGAAGTCACGAGTTCTCGCAGCCAGACGCCGCGAGTGCGTGTGACCCTGGGCCACGGCGGCGAGGAGTTCACCGAACAGGTTGAGCAAGGCGATGGTCCCATTGACGCGGCCTTCTGGGCCGTCGAGAAGATCACAGGAATTGAGCTGGTCTGCAAGGACTTCCGCGTCCGCAGCGCTACGCTCGGTCGTGACGCCATTGCGGAAGTCAATTTGGAGGTCGAGCACAAAGGACGCACCTATCGCGGGGTCGGAGTTAGCACCGATAGCGTCGAAAGCACCATCTTCGCCATTCTCAATGCGATCGATCGGATCGTCTCGGGAGACGAAGTCGGCGAAGAAAGCGACCTGCCTCAGCCGTAATGGCTGCCGTCACATGTGATTGAGGTGGCTTTTGTTGAGGAGGCCGTCAGCACCGTCGCCGGCCGGGCCGCTGGCTCCTCGCGGCGCCCAAAATCAAACCGCCCGGTAAACTCTTAGCGGAGCGGCGCAAGCCGCCCGGCGGTCGATTTTGTGGTATTGGCCCTGAGGCACCAGCCCGGCCTCACTAAGACGCGACTATCCCTCGCTGGGAACGAATTCAAACGCGCCACAGTCAGGCGTCTGGCCGTGAAACGGAAATCCAATGTCCACGCCCGCGTCCACCAGGGGACTATCGGGCGTGAGGTGCAGCAGCGATATCCTAGGTAACTCACCATTGGTTTGGCGCGGAGCTGCGAGCTGACTTTCATCGAGCCCAACGAAATCCTTTTCCGACAGTTCCATATCGATGTCGAATGAATTATGCGATAGCTCGCATTCCTCGTAATTCAGTTGAACGACCGAGTTGCGGCTGCCGAAACTTAGATTGTTTTTAATGCGGTGCCCGTATCCTGGCACATCGGTAACGTTGTCAGGCAATCGTGAAAGAAAATTAAAGTTGGCACCGTTTCGAAAAGCGGTGTTGTTAAACCAGTCGACACCACCGATGTGGTGATTCGCGTAGAAACCGCAATTTTTATTCTTAGCTGCGACGCAGAACTGTACTCGATGTCGAGGAATCGGACTGGGCAATCGCCGCACCGACAAAGACCCGTACCCGCCAGCCTTGAATCCATTCCCGTCGGCACGGCGCTCGAATCCTGGCGAGTACCCATTCCAGAACGCCCAGCAATGTTCGAACGTGACGGATTCCGACGCTGAAATGCAGTCGAATCCGTCATCGCTATTGAACCAGGCGCGGCAGCCTCGAAAAACATTGCCGGTGCTACCCGGTGTCGGATGGCACCCAAATCCATCGACATTGCCACCACGACCACCTTCGGAGACGGGATCATCATTACGATACGCGTCGCAATTGAGAAACAGATTGTCTGAACCGCGAACGCTGTAGATTCCGATCGCGTGGCCGTCGTGCATGCTCAGCTGCTCGAAAATATTGTGACTGCCATTGTTAGCGAAGCAGATCGACTGAGTATGCGATGGGATCGTGACCTGCACGCCTACCACCTCCAGTCCGCGCAGATGGATCCAAGATCCAGTGACCTCAAAGGCGTGCACTCGCTTGCCGCGCGGCCTGACTTCGGAGAAGTCGAACACAGGCTGCTCGTCTTGATAGGCCCAGTAATTAATTCGGTTGTCCGGCGTACCGCTTTTGTGAAGCCACGTCACATAAGCCCAAATACGCTCGGTCCGGGAGATCTGCGATTCCTGCACGTGGTACGTCCCACCGCGCACAAAGACCGTATCGCCTGGCCCGACGACCTCCTGCGCCCGATGAATCGATGCGAATGGTTGTTCGAGCGTGCCGGGTTGATTGTCATCCCCGTCCGTAGCGACGTAAAACTCAGATGCCGCGACATTCGTCACGCCAGCCATGCCGGCCAGGAATACCATCAGCGTGTAGCCGATCCCACGACGGGGCATGAATTTCATCGATCTCACCTCTTGCTGAACTAGCCCAGGATCAGTCGGGCGACATTGATATAAATCACAATGCCAAGGATATCCACAATCCCGGCCACGAACGGATTACTCATCAAGGCCGGGTCGAGGCCAAGGCGTTTAAAGAGAATCGGCAGCGTGACGCCGCATAAGCAACCACACATGATCACGCCGAGAAGCGTGATAGGAATCACCATGGCGGCGACTGCGGAGGGGGCCACGAAGAGGGCCACCAAAAATCCAAACGCTGCCAGAAAACCGCCGAGCATGAACGCGACACGCAGTTCACGCGATAACACCTTGGGCAGGTCTGACAACTCAACCTCACCGCCCGTCATCGCGGTGATCACCAGGGTCGCCGACTGACTGCCCGAGTTACCTCCGGAACTGATGATCAGGGGAATAAACCATACCAACCAGGCATTGACTGCCAATTCGCTCTCGTAGTGCCGCAGGGCAAAGGCGGTTAACAAGGCCGCGAAAAACAGAATGGTTAACCACAGCCCCCGTTTGTAGGAAAGAGTGAATAGTCCGATGCGCAAAAAGTCATCGTCAAAGGGTTCAACCGCAGCAATCCGCTGCGCGTCCTCGGTCAGTTCTTCGCGAACGACGTCGATCACGTCATCATGCGTGATGATACCGAGCATCTGGCGGCCTGAGTCAATCACGGGTATCGCGAGCAGGTTGAATCGCTCCACCTTCTCAGCCACCGATTCTTGATCCTCACCGGCCAATGCGGCGACGACGTCGGTCTCCATCAGCTCGCCCAACGTACGCGATTTATGCTTGAGCGATGAAACGAGTTGCCGAGTTGAGACGATCCCGCGAAGGAGATTATTATCGTCGACGATGTAGAGGTAATAAATTGTTTCGAGATCGCGTGCGATCGCCGCCAGTTCATCGAACGCCTCACTGACGGTGAGCTTCTCTGCTAGCTTGGCAACCTCCGTCGTCATCAACGCGCCGGCAGTCCCCTCAGGATAGGAACGCAATCGTTCAATGTCGCGACGTTCACTGGTGGGCAGCAGGGGGAGGATCTCATCGACCGCCTGCGTCGGCAATCCTTGGATCAGGTCGACGCGATCATCTGCCGGGATCTCTTCAATCAACCTCGCCGTTTCGGCAGCCGGCTCATCGGCGAGCATGGCGAGCTGGCGGTCTTCATCAAAATAGCCAAAGATCTCCGCCCGCCGCTCTGGCTCGGCAAACTGCAGCACCCGCCAGACGTCGGCGTCATCGAGGCCTTCCATGAACTCGGCTGTCCGGCCCGCGTTCAAGGCCGTGCAGAATTCTCGCAGCTCCAAATCCTGGCTGAGCGCCAGCATCTCGCGAAGTTCCGGCAGCAGAAGCGTATTTACCAATTGAAAAATCTGTGCTGGCGGACGATGGCGTCAATCCTGTTCACGAAGATATACCGCCCAACGTAAGCTGACGAACCGCCGCGGGGGCATGCCCCTATCTCGCTGGCGGTTCGCGATTGCAAATCAACGGTGCGTTAGCTCTTGAACGCCGAGATCACCTTGGAAAGTGATTGCTTGGCATCGCCGAAGAGCATCCGCGTATTCTGCTTGAAGAACAGTGGATTGTCGACACCGGAGAAACCAGATGCCATCGACCGTTTGAGCACAAACACCGTACGAGCTTGGTCGACGTTGATGATCGGCATTCCATAAATGGGACTGTTCTCATCCTCACGCGCCGCTGGATTGACGACGTCGTTGGCACCGATCACGATCACGACATCAACATTCTCGATCCGGCGATTGATGTCGTCCATCTCAATGAGCTGATCATAGGGAACGTTCGCTTCGGCCAATAGCACATTCATGTGCCCCGGCATTCGTCCAGCGACGGGGTGGATCGCGTAGCTCACTTCAGCGCCGTTTTCCTCCAACAATTCGCCGAGCTCGCACACCACATGCTGCGCCTGGGCGACCGCCATGCCGTAACCCGGCACCATCACCACCGATGAGGCGGCTTCTAAGATCAGGTACGCATCGTCTGGATTGATCGGCTTGACCTCACCTTCTACCTTTGTCGCGGCCTTCGCGGCAGTGAACCCGGAGAACAGTACGTTGCTGAGCGAGCGATTCATCGCCTTGCACATGATATTCGTCAGAATGATGCCGGCCGCACCCACGAGCGCCCCCGCCACAATCAAGATCGTATTGTTGATAGCCAATCCAGCGGCACAGGCAGCGAGTCCGGAATAGCTGTTGAGCAACGAGATCACGACTGGCATGTCAGCACCGCCGATCGGAATGACCGCCATCACGCCGAGCAATACCGAGAGTGCAATAACGACATAAATCAGTGTGCCCGTCCAAACCTCAGGCTGGGCAACCATCGCGACACCACAGCCAATCGTAGCGACCAGCATCGCCAGGCTGACAATCTGTTGGCCGGGAAATCGAATCGCCCCGCTGGGGATCGTTTCGGACAGTTTTCCCCACGCCACAATACTCCCCGAAAAAGTCACACCACCGATCAGGATCGATAGCAGGACGGTCACGACGGTGAAGGCCGACTGAGGATCACCCTCACCGGTGCCGCCGCTCATATCAAGTGCCGCCCATCCGACCAGCAGACTCGCCAAACCTCCCGATCCGTTAAACAACGCGACCATTTCGGGCATCCCAGTCATCGCGACGCGCTGCGCTGAGACCACGCCCACAATCGCACCGAGTACGGCAGCCACACCGATCCACCGGTAGTCGATAATCTCGTGAGACCCGAGCGTGACGACCACGGCCACCAGCATGCCCAATGCTGAAAGTTGGTTGCCACGCACGGCGGTCGCCGGAGAACCCAGCAGTTTCAATCCAAAGATAAACAGTATTGCCGAGACAATGTACGCGGCACCGATCAGTTCCTCGCTCATGAACGTGCCTCCGGTTCATCTTTCTTTTTAAACATGGCCAACATGCGATCGGTCACCATGTAGCCACCGACAACATTCACCGTCGCGAAGAACACCGCTAACGCAGCAAGCGCCGTTGCCCAGCCAGCGAGTTCGCCACCGGCTAACGTGATCGCGCCGACCACTGTGATACCAGAGATCGCGTTGGCGCCAGACATCAACGGGGTGTGCAGCGTCGCGGGGACTTTCGAGATCAGCTCAAAACCTAAAAAGATCGAGAGCATCAAGACGAAACCTAGAAAAACGGTTTCCATGTTGGGGCCTTGGGTGTTTATTTGTTTTGAATCATGGGATGGACAATCGTGCCGTCGCGAGTGATCACGGCAGCTTGAACAATCTCATCGTCGGGCGACATGTTCCATGCTTTCGCTTCGGAGTCCCAGAACTCCTCGATCAGATTGCACAGGTTGTTGGAGTACATTTCACTGGCACTGCGGCTGACGTGAGAGGGCAAGTTGCCAAGTCCGAAGATCTTCACACCACCGACATCGACCACTTCGTTGAGCACGCTGCCTTCGACATTGCCACCCGACTCCACCGCCATGTCGACCACGACGCTGCCCGGCTGCATCGAGGCCACCATTTCTGCGGTGACGATCCGCGGGGCGGGCCGACCGAACAACTGGGCCGTCGTGATCACGACGTCCGACTCAGCGATCACTTTAGCTTGCCCGGCTTTCTGAAGCTCGATTTGTTCTGGAGTGAGAGCTTTCGCATATCCCTGCTCCGTCTGGCCGACCTCACCCAAGTCAATTTCAACAAACTTTGCCCCCAGCGAACGCACCTGCTCGGCAACCACAGGACGCGTATCGAATGCTTCGACGCGAGCGCCGAGCCGTTTCGCTGTCGCGATGGCCTGCAATCCGGCCACCCCCGCACCGATCACGAACACCCGGGCCGGCCGGATCGTGCCCGAAGGCGTCATCATCATCGGGAAAATTTTCGGGCAATGGTAAGCGGCCGCGATCACGGTCACGTAGCCAGCCAAGTTTGCTTGAGAGGAAAGCGCATCCATTTTCTGCGCCCGCGTGCTCCGTGGAATCATTTCCATGGAAACCGCCGTTACCTGCCTGGCGGCCATCGCGTCCACCAAGTCCCGGCGATTCATCGGATCGAGGAAACTGACATGCACGCTGCCACTTTTGAGCGTTTCAATATCGCGGGCTTCGGGCTGGCGAACTCGCAGTACCAAGTCCGCTTGCGAGAGCACCTCATCCCGATCGGCCACAACCGACACTCCTGCCTCGGTGTACTCCTCGTCGGAGAAGCCCGACGCGAGCCCGAGACCGGACTCCGCAGTTATCTCGAACCCACTTCCGATCAGCTTTTTCGCGTTGCTCGGCACGAGCGAGGTTCTGAGTTCGCCCGGCCAGGTCTCGACCGGTACACCAATTCGCATTTCATTTCCCGTCGGTTTGTCACAACGATCCCACCAAACTGAGACTACAGCCTAAGCTGAGCCGGAGAGAAAAGAAAGTCTGGCGAAGGTGAACAATCATGCGCCGCGACCGCGGCCGAGCGTGCTGAGCACGCCAGCGTGATCGTTTCTTTTGCGTCGTACTGCGCATCGTGGAAGGTATCGACGGGCATGCGTGGCTCGCCACATGCGGCTCACCACTCAGCCCAACTGCCGTTACAGGATTGTCGTCAGCGTCTAGGTAGACACCTTTTCCATGGCGGCATTGGCAATGGTGACGCATTGGCGAATCTCAGCGAGCGGATTGCTCGGGTCTTCTTCGTACTCGAGCGACAACGCACCGTTGGTGGGAAAGCCAACGTCCTGCATGGCGACGAAGACGCCTTCGACATCGAGGTGCCCTTGGCCCAAGACCACACCCTTGGTGTGTTCTTTCATCTCAGCAAAGTCCTTGAGATGGACGCCATACAGACGTCCTTTCAGCGAGCGGATCACCTCGACGGGTTCTTGCCCAGATCGGATGTAGTGTCCGAGGTCTGCGCACGCCCCAATCCGCTCGTCATGACCTTCGATCGCCTTGAGCACATCAACGACTTGGTTGTAACGCGCCGACGGACCGTGATTGTGGATGGCGATGCGAATGTCGAACTCGTCGACGAGGTCGTCCAAACTATCGAAAGCGGCCGGCTCTGGATCTGCCGTAATGGTCGGCACACCAAGTGCCTTGGCAAATTCAAACAGCTTGCGATTGGCAGCAGCGTCGCCACCAAAATGATTCACGCCGTGCGCAGAAATTGACATACCCAAGTCGGACACGCGTTTCTTAATCTCCGCGATCTGCTCCGGCGTCGAGTTGATTGGCAGCATCCCACTGTAGAACTCCACCTCATCAAATCCGAGATCAGCGGCGTGTTGCAACGCATCATTGACGTTGTAACCCCGCAAGGAATAGAGCTGAATGCCCAATTTTGCTTGGGGGGCACCGGCGGCCCATGCTGGCCGAGGCAGTGTGGCCGCAGCCACCGTTGCAGCCGTAGCAGCGAGCCATCGTCGTCGTGAGAATGAAGGAAAATCCATGGGAGATCTCATACGGGTAAAATACGAAGTGGGGAATCCCCACCAGCATAACCCGGACGTATCGTGGTGGCGAGTTACGCAGACACCAAATGTTTCCCCGCTCAATTCTCACGACCGGCGAAACCGTCGGTCGGCAATCCGACTACTGCCCTTTGTATGCTCGGTCGACATACTTGGTGTCGACACTGCCGCCGAGGAACGCTTCGTCCCGCAGGATCCATTCGTGGAACGGGACCGTCGTCGAAATTCCTTCTACCTGCAGTTCGCGGAGCGCGCGGAGCATCGTGGCGATGGCGAGTTCCCGTGTGGGCCGATGGACAATCAATTTGCCAATCATCGAATCGTAGTAGGGAGGCACCGTATAACCGGTCGCCACGTGCGAATCAAATCGCACACCCAATCCGCCGGGAGCGAACATCGATTGAATTTTGCCGGGGCAAGGTTGAAAGTTCTTCTTGGGATCTTCCGCATTGATCCGGCACTCAATCGCCACGCCGCTGACGTGGAGATCATGTTGGGCGAAAGACAGGGTCTCACCCGCAGCAACGCGAATTTGCTCTTGGATCAGGTCCACACCGGTAATCATCTCCGACACCGGATGCTCGACCTGGATACGCGCGTTGACCTCGATGAAGTAAAAGTTGTAGTCCTTGTCCACGATGAACTCGACCGTGCCCGCACCCGCGTAATCGGCGCCGGCGATCATACGGACGGCGGCATCACAGATCGCCTCGCGGCGTTCTTGGGGCAGATCAGGACTGGGAGCTTCTTCGACGAGTTTTTGGTGTCGCCGCTGGACGCTGCAATCCCGTTCGAACAAATGGCAGACGTTCCCGTGGGTATCGGCGATGACCTGAACCTCGATGTGACGCGGGTTCGCAACGAATTTCTCGAGGTACACACCGCCATTGCCAAATGCTGCAATGGCTTCGTTTCGCGCAGCTTCGAGTTGGCTGACGAGCACCTCTTCGCTCTCGGCAACCCGCATGCCTTTGCCGCCACCACCGGCGGTGGCTTTGATCAGCACCGGAAACCCGATCTCCTGGGCTACTGCCGCGGCGCGACTAAAGTCAGTGATCAACCCATCGCTCCCGGGCACGACGGGGACGTTCTGGGCAACCGCCATGCTGCGGGCGGTGTTCTTGTCTCCGAGTTTTTCCATCGCGCTGGGCGAAGGACCGATGAATTCAAAGCCGCTGCTCCGGCACATTTCGTTAAACTGAGCATTCTCAGCTAAGAAACCGTAGCCGGGGTGAATCGCATCCGCCCCGGAGACTTCTGCCGCAGCGATGATCCGGTCGGTTTTAAGATAACTATCGGCGCTGCGGGCGGTACCGACGCAAATCGCCCGATCGGCGAGCTTGACGTGCATGGAGTCGGCATCCGCTTGGCTAAAAACCGCGACGGATTCAATGCCCATTTCACGGCAGGCACGGATGATGCGCAGCGCAATTTCGCCACGATTGGCGATCAAGATTCGTTGAAACATCGCTCAGCTACCGGTCTGGATGCGGAAGAGGGGCTTGTTGAAGTCGACGGGTTCCTGATCACCCACGAGCACCTCGACGATTTTGCCGCTGCATTCGGCGGGAATCTCGTTGAACACCTTCATCGCTTCGACGATGCACACGACGGTGTCTTCGCTGACCCGGTCGCCAACTTTGACAAACGCCGGCGCCTCGGGGTTCGCTCGAGCGTAGAATGTCCCCACCATGGGCGAATTAATCGTGATCGTACCGGCGGTCGATGCTGCTGCGTCGGATCCACCGCTAGCGGGGGCTGCGGCCGCCGGAGCCGGGGCTGGCGCCGCAGCGACAGGGGCGGGGGCAGGTGCGCTAACGGGGTACGCGGCGGGTACGGGCTGCGAGCCGCCACGGGTCAATCGAATGCGATCGTCGGCCTGCTGCAGGTCCACTTCGCTGAGTTCGTGTTGCTCCATCAACTCGACGATCTGGCGAATGCGATCGATGTCGAAAACGTCGCCCGGTCCAGTCGCTGAGCGAGATTTTGCCCCCTGAGGGGATTTCGAGCCAACGCTCTTGGTGGTCGAGCCGCGTTTGGGCGAATCAGCAGTCATGCGAAAAGCCTGAGTTTCAAAACGAAAGGGTGGTGTGCGTGGGGATTCAGACCGGTGTTTTACATTACCAGCGGGCAATCATCGAGACCCTTGGGGAGGTCGCTGAGCAATTCACAGCCAGTATCGGTGACCAACAGATCATCTTCGATGCGAATACCGAACTCCCCCTCGAAATACACACCTGGCTCGACGGTCAGCACCATTCCGCTGCGGAGCGTCTCGGTGCAGGCTGGACCCATGCGGGGATCTTCGTGAATTTCGAGTCCAAAACCGTGCCCCAGTCCGTGACTGAATGCCTCGGCGAAACCGGCTTTGGCGAGGACGGCGCGGGCGGCGGCATCGACCTCAACGGCCGCGACGCCGTCGCGAATGGTGGCAATCGCTGCGAGCTGCGCTTCGAGAACGGCCTGGTAAGCGGCTTCATACCGGTCGGAATTGGCAGATTTCGAGCCTGGGCGGTGCAGAGTGCGGGTCAGATCGCTGCAATACCCGTCGACTTTCGCCCCCCAATCAATCAATAAAGTGCGACACTCGCCCAGCGGCATGTCACCTGGCCGATAGTGCGGCAGCGCCCCACTGGGCTCAGCCCCAACGATCGGATGAAACGACACGCCCTCGGCGCCGAGCTGCCGCATCGCGGCCTCGAGTTCATAGTGGATATCCTGCTCGGTCTTGGTCGGTTTGAAGTTCGCCGTGACCGTCCGAAAAGCCTGCTGGGCGATTGCGATTGACTGCCGAATCGTCGCGATTTCAAAATCATCTTTGATGGCGCGAAAGTTTTCGACGACAGACGACGTTTCGACCCAGGTCATCTCAGGCAGCCTGGCTTCCCAATCTCGCAGCATCGCGATGGAGACGTGCCCCGATTCGATGCCGATCCGACGCAGATTGTAAGACGAGGCCACTTCGGCAAACAGCTCACCGATTCGTTGTCCTGGCGGACGGATGGCGGCAGGTATCGACGGGCACTCCTGCTCGAGCTGGACTTGATACCTCCCGTCCGAGAGGATCGTCACCGATGTGGGCAGCACCAACAGCCACGAGCTGTCGCCGGTGAAACCGCTGAGGTAGCGAACATTGACGTCGTTGACAATCAACATAGCGTCCACGTCGAGGTCGGCCAGCGAGGTGGACAAGCGAGAGATGCGATCAGTCATAAGAGAAGCTGCTAGCTTTTCAGCTATCGGCTGCTAGTTTTCGAGAGAAGGGGTGGCTGGTGAGATACACGCGGTGTCGCCAGATGCATGGTAGCAGAGGAGGCCGTGTGTTGTAGCCGACCTGACAGTGTTCATGAAAGACAGGGCCGGGAGCAGAGTATCAAAAGCGAATTGATAACGAGTAGCCATAAAAAAACGCCACGGACGCGAGCGGGCAAGCGTCAGTGGCGTTTTTGAGCGAGGCGATGAATCGGTTAGTCCTTAGACCAACTCTTTCTTGGCACCGACGAGAGTTCGCAAACGTTCGGCGAGCAAGTGCGCGTCGAATGGTTTCTTGAACGTTTCGTTGATACTGCTGCGATCGAAGCTCATCGGTTGGCCGTCATCGGGCAACAACGCGATCAGCACAATGTCGGTGAAGTCGATGTTCTTCCGCAGGTTCTGGCAAATCTGGACCGCTTCGATCTTGCCGATCGAGAAGTCCACGATGATGCAGTCTGGGTTGAAGCTTTCGGCTTGAATCCCGGCTTCGAAACCGCTCGCCGCGACAGCGACTTTGAACGATTTTTCAGGGGGAAGCTCTCGCTTCAAGTTTTCGATCAACACCTGATCCTGGGCGACGATCAGGCATTTCGCCATCGCTTCGTCTTCCAGATCGCCCAGCGGCATGCCGTGCTCTTTCAGGAATTTGATCAAATATTCTCGCGGAATCCGCCGATCTTGCGATCCGGGAATCCGGTAACCTTTTAAACGCCCCGAGTCAAACCATTTGCTAACGGTTCTCGGGGCAACTTTACAGATCTTGGCGACCTGACCAGTTGTGAAGACCTTCATTCTAGGTGCTCCAAACGCCTCGTTGATTCATCCCTTGAAAACATGGTGCGTCGGTAACCATGTCCTCGATGGCCCGTGGTCGTTCGTCCAATCGTTTGTCAGTGAAACTGGGTTTTGCGGTGGGTCGCAATCAGTTTGCACCAAACGATTCTCAAAACGCTGGGTCTGGGCCAGCCGGCTCGCATCCTGCTGAACGCTTTGCCGAAGTGGGATCCTCGCTGTTGATAAATGTAAATATGAGGTGGCTCATCCACGCGGGTACGTGAATGTCGGGGGAAAAAATCAGATGCCGCTTGTCGCGTGCCTGTCTTCGAATTGTTCTCGATGGAGACTGCGTTCTCGACCGCGTTGGCAATCTAACCAGTAGATTCCACGCAGCAAGAAAACAGGACTCCGATCGAAACAACCCGTACAGGATCGCTCATCGACCGCGTTCTGGTTCTCCGCATCGACCACCAACCGGTCAGACCAACGTCTGATGGTATGGATTGGCGATGCGGAGCAACGCGAACACGTTTCCCAGAATTCCCCCCTGGGTGTCCGTCGACCTTCGCCGTTCACTTCGATAACCTACCGGGGCAGAAAATCGAAGTAAAAGTGAAAGTGTCCTTCCAAGGCTTAGTGTCGAGCAAAACCGGGGTAACTCTTTAATGCGTTTCAGCAGGAATGACCACTATCAGCGGATCAAGCGGCCAATTGCCGTAATTTGCAAGTCAAGATCAATCGACACACGGAAATTTTTTTCCACCGCAGGTTACGACGTGTTCCAATCGCAGTCGGTTCCCTCACGCCAACTTTCGCGACTGCATTATTTCATCATTTTTTCACAAATCGGATGGAGTTCATGAACCGCTCGGATTCGCAAAGCTCGACGCATTTCGATGATGCTGGCCAAGCTCACATGGTGGATGTGACCGGCAAACTTGTCACCGCGCGGATCGCTACGGCGTCCTCGCGAATTTGCATGAACTCACTCGCCGCCGAAGCCATTCGGGCCGGCACCAGCCGCAAGGGGGATGTTCTGGGCATCGCCCGTATCGCGGCCATCGGCGCAGCGAAGGCGACGGCAACCCTGATCCCGCTCTGTCATGCCATCCCGATCGAGGGCGTCGAGGTCGACTTCCAGTGGCTCGCTCCAGTCGATGCGGCATCCACATCCCAAGAATCGCTGCTGTGTTCGGTGACTGTGCGGACCACGGCCAAGACCGGCGTCGAAATGGAAGCACTCACCGCCGCCTCGGTCGCTGCGCTGACGGTCTACGACATGCTTAAGAGCGTCGATCGAACGATGGTAATCGTCGCAACCCGTTTGGAATCGAAGTCAGGGGGCAAGTCCGGTACGTTCTCACGAGCATGATGTGAGCTCCGCGCCGGAAAACGATCTTGGCATGCCCCTTCCAGCATTCGCTCTTTCACTCCAACAGCGCGGAGATTTGTCGCACCAAGACGAGAGCGGGGGCAAAAAACGGTTCCATTCACCACTCCCGAAATATCGTGCGGAAGAACGAGCGGCAAGCGGTCCCCCACGGCAGTCACCGATGGCTTGAAATACAGAGCTTGGCACTGCACAGGAGAAGCAGCGTTTCCAGCGACCAAGACCGAGGGTCTGCCACCCACACGTGGGAGCGTCTGCCTGTGAAACAGGCACGCGTCGCCGCAGATTAGCCTACTTTGTTGGCGGATGCGGTAATGGACTTGGAGATGCGAAGCTCACGCGGCCAAGAGTTCGAGGTGCGTTGTTCCACCTGTGAGCTCAATGACGCGCCTTTGAACTCGATGACGGCGGGCAGGGCGGCATAAAGCATCGCGGAGGCAGCACAGGTTTCACTTGGCTCAACGATTGCATGTGCGACTACTAGCAAGTTGAAGCGAAACGAATTTCGCTGTCGTTGCACTTGCCTCTCACTCCTGCCCCTTTTCGAGTCTGATCGTCATGAAACTGATGCGGCTTCCCGTTCTTTTTCTTCTCGCCTTCCTCTGCTCCGGATGTAGTTCGAATGAGCAGGCGACATACGAGCCGCTTGCCCTCCCGACGGCAGAAGAGGAGGAGGCCGCAAAAGCCTACAACGAGCAAATGTCCAAACGGCCAGGGGCCTAATTCCCACTCGATTGCTTGAGGTGACGACGTCGCCTTTCCTCCTTCTACAACCTGCATCTCCAACTCATTAAGGTTTGACTGTGTTTCGCATTGTTTCAAGAAACCAATTCCGACACCATGGATTTACCCTGGTGGAACTCTTAGTCGTGATCGCCATCATAGGTGTTTTGGTGGGCCTGCTGTTGCCCGCAGTGCAAGCAGCTCGCGAGGCTGCCCGGCGGATGAGCTGCTCAAACAATCTCAAGCAAATCGGCTTGGCACTACATAACTATCACTCGGCCTATGACAGACTGCCCATGCAAGCGGGTGGTACAAAAGGAACGGATTCGAACATTACGAACCAGCACTGGTTAAGTTGGTGCGTGGGTGTTTTGCCGATGATGGAGCAGCAGGCGCTCTGGCAGCAGATTTCCAATCCGTTTGCGTTTCAGCGGGACTTATTGACACCCCAGGTCCCGCCTTTTCCGGCAATGGGCAACGGCCCTTGGAATGCGAACTATGTGCCTTGGTTGACACAGGTCCCAGGCCTGCGTTGCCCAAGTGACCCCGCAGTCGCCAGCGGTGGTGAGGTGGCGTTTAGTAACTATGCCGCTTGCACGGGAGACGCGATTCGCGAACAGCATCACTCTGGGATTTGGCATGACGGGCGAGACGCCTCCCAAGCCGGTTGGACCTGGGGATCGGCGGCAGAGCAGCCCTACGCGCGGGGTGCGTTTCGAGCGCGGCACTTCACTCGGTTCCGCGATTTCCAGGACGGTTTGAGCAATACCCTGATGGCGGGCGAGGTGGCTTGTGACCTGGGCGACCGCGCCGTCATGACATCGCCCCTCCGCGATGTTGCGGTCGAACGAAATGGCGCGGCCGCTTACACTCAATCACCTTACATCGACCCCGCGCGGCCTAAGTTTTGGGCCGTCGGGCAGAATTTGGACGTCGATAACGGAACTCCAGGAGGTGGGGGTGCACCGCAACACGGTCGCGGGCGACGTTGGGCAGATGGTCGCCCGCAATTCTCGGCGTTCGTAACCATCTCGCCGCCTAACTCCGCCTGCATTGTTGAAGCTCACGGCAGTCGTGGGATTCTGCCACCTTCGAGTCGTCACCCTGGCGGTGTGCATGTGGCGTTTGCAGATGGGGCGATCAAATTCCTGACGGAGTCCATCGAAGCGGGAACCCAGAACCGACCCACCATCGGATTTGACTCCTCGGGAAAGATTACTGAGTCCGGAATCGCGAGCCCCTACGGGCTGTGGGGAGCGTTGGGTACCAAAGCAGGTAGGGAAGTGATCTCGTCCGACTTTTGATTTTCACTGGACATGATTGTGTATCCCGATCTTTTTTACGATAACAGCATCTCCTTTCACCGCCGAGAGTGGAGAAAGTTGATGCTGCTGTTGTTCCTGCTCACAGTTTTGGCGTTGCTCGGATGTGAGCCACACCCGAGTTCCTCGACACCTCCATCTGCCCTCGGCCAATCAGCCAGCGCCCAGTCTGCCAGCGCCCAGTCTGCCGCAGGGCAACCACCCATAAGCGTCACAGAGGCTTTATCAACGCCTCGCGAACAACTGAATTCTTTGTTGATTGTGGGCGGCGATGAGGCCGCGGAATCCGCTGAGCGTCTCGGCGACGCATACCTGAAAAAGGGTCGCGTCGATGACGCCATCGCGTCTTATCGTGCAGTAATGGAGATGAGGCCGGGCTCGTCCAGGTCGTTCTACGATAAGTTACTGCAAGCTTACGTGCGTTCTGGCCAGCCATACGAAGCGGTCCAGCTACTAAAGCGTGCGATTGCCGAACATCCGTCCGCGACTCAGTTTTATTATGATATCGCCGGCATCAGTTCAGCGATCGGAATGGCGGAAGAATCTCTGTTCGCAATGCGTGTGCTGATCAAACATGGCCAAGGAGATTTTGAAACCATTGCCGTTGCCATGGATCCCGGTCGCGTGAAGCCGGATTGGAATTATATCTATGAGCTGGTACGCGCTCACCCAGAACGTCACGAACTGCAGTATGGCTTGGCGGCGATTGATTTCGCTGATTTAAAGTACCATGAGGCGGCAACGAAACTGTCACAATTACTGGCCGTTCGACCCGATATCGATCCAGCTTGGGTACTATACGGCCACGCGATTGTTGAGTCCGAGGACGGTTCGGCGATCCAAGATTGGGCCAAACGCATACCTGCCCATCTTCGGGAAACGGAGGACTATTGGGCGATCGCAGGTGACTGGTCGCTGCGGACAGGAAATCACCAAGCGGCCAGTCGAGCTTATTTTGAAACGCTGCGAATCAACCCCAGTCATTTCCACGCCATGAGAGGCCTGCACCACAGCCTTTCGGAACTCGGACTCTCGTCGCAAGTGGAACTGGTGGCCGACCGAATCGAAAAGGAAACCGCCGTTCGCGATGCGTTGGGGCGTTTTTTTGAGGCCGAGCAACAGTCGCAAACATTCTGTTTCGAAATCGCCGATCAGCTTGTCGAGTTGGGCCGACCTTGGGAGGCATATGGTTGGGCGCGCAAAGCAAGTGAGGTTGCTCACGACCCAGTGGCAAACCTCGATCAACGCTTGGCACACGTTGCCCAACACATTTCTTCTGGAACGCCCTGGCAAATGCTAGGATCGAGCTTGCCCGAACAACTCGACCTTGCGGGACTTGGTGACTTTGACTGGCATTTCGATGTCGAATTGGTGAGGCCGGATGCGTTCCAGCCGAATCGGGTTCCAAAGCTTAATGATCGAGCCTTTGCGTTGAGCTATGACCATGAAGCCTTGCCTCGATCATCCGACGAGGAGCGGTGGCTGTGGATTTATCAGACCGTCGGCGGGGGCGTGGGGGTGATCGACTTTGACCTTGACGGTTGGCCTGACCTGGCTTCCTCCGTGCTCAACGGAGCGCCGATGAAATCCAATAGTTTCGCGAACACCTTGCACCGAAATGTCGATGGCAATTTTTTACGATGCGACGTCGAGGCAGGTTACGCCGATCATGGTTTTGGGCAAGGCGTCTTGGTTTGTGATTATAATGAAGACGGTTTCTCAGACCTGTTTGATTGCAATATTGGCGAGAACCGTTTGTATCAAAACCAGGGTGATGGGACGTTTGTCGACGTCACTCATGCGGTGGGGCTCGAAGGCAAACGTTGGTCGGCATCGGCGGCCATGGGGGATTTCGATGGGGACGGACTGAACGAAATTTTCGAGGTCTGTTATTGTGGCGGCGAGGAACCGTTTCATCATCAATGCGGCGGCGACAGCCATCTCGTCACGTGCCCCCCGTTGCAGTTTCCTGCTGAGCCGGACGTCCTTTGGTCAGTACAGCCTGATGGACGGGTCGTCGAGAAGAGCCAACTTCTCGCTGACGTATCAACGGTCGGGCGCGGCTTGGGGATCGTCGCGGGACAGCTCGACGGAACAGGCGGGCTGGATTGTTACATTGCCAATGATATGTCTGCGAATCATCTTTGGACCTATCGACACGAGGAACTCTCGTATCAGGAGACCGGGACGAGTCGCGGGCTCGGGCTCAGTGGCACTTCGCTAGCGCAAGCCTCGATGGGTGTCGCGGTTGCCGACGCCGATGCAGACGGTGACTTGGATTTCTACGTGACCCATTTCTCGCGGGATTACAACACCTACTATGAGCAGGTCTCACCAGGAAATTGGGCGGATCGGACGTATCAATCCGGCCTCCTCGAACCAACCATGCCCTGGCTCGGCTTCGGGACGCAGTTTCTCGACTTAACCAATTCCGGACATCTTGATCTTTTCATCGCCAATGGGCATGTCAACCGGCCCGCCGGTGGCGACGAGGATTACGAGATGCCACCGCAACTCTTTCAGCGCACCGAGACGGGGCGATGGGACGAATCAACCGCCAGCGAAATTGGAGAATATTTTACAGGGCGCCACCTCGGACGGTCGGTAGCCATCGCCGACGTTAATCGAGACGGGCAACTCGACCTGGCAATCACCCACGCCTCCACGCCGTCGGCGCTGTTGGTCAACCAAACCGAGAAAGTCGCCGATGAAGGCGCCTACATTCGCATCTACTTGAAGGGCACTCGTTCATCACGTGACGCCGTCGGTGCCACTGTCTCCGGAACGGTACAGGGTGCTCTACGAACCCATTGCCTACTCTCGGGCAATGGATACATGGGATCGAACGAAAGTGTCATTCATGTTGGCTTAGGGCAGGCGAGTACATTCCATGACGTCAAGATCACATGGCCATCCGGCCAAATCGATCAGGTTGGGGATTTGGAAAAGAACCGGGAGTACCTGTGCGTCGAGTCCAGCACGCCCAACGCTCCCATCGTTTTCGAATTGACGCGTTGAGATCATCTCGGCCACGCATGCAATCTCACTCTTCTGAGCTGCAAACAAATCGGCAAAAAAACCACTTCGGGCATCAAGTCGATACAGTCACATATCGGCGAACAAAGGGACTGTAGTGCGTTCGATTGCAACTAGGAGCCGCTACCATCACACTCTCCATCACACGTCGAAAAGTGGGTGGCCCGAATGGCACAGTCATTTGAATTTTGTGCAGTGAACTTGCGCAGTTCGTCTATTGGCAATCTGCGTTTTTTCGTAAATTTTGCAGGTCGCCTGGGCGTTGATCTTGCTTCGATGCGCTCTCGGCCTCGATGATGTGATTGCCCTCTCTGGTCAATGCTGCTACGCGAGACCAGGGAGGGTTTTCTATGTCCGTTATACCGAACAGCGCACCTCGTCGCAGCTTCAACTTGGGCAACGCTGTTGCTGGGTTTCTTTTACAGCCCGAACTTCCGTTTTCGCAAATCCTCACGCAGGACCGGATCGCACGAGTCTTTGCTCGGCACGGCGGAACCTTTGGACGCACCTACACCACGGCCATCGTATTATGGGCGTTCATGGGCCAAGTTCTACGAGATGGAAAAGAGGCCGCATGCCAGTCCGCCGTATCTCGGATCCTCAGCTTTCTGCAAATCGCTGGGGACGATGAGGCTGATCCCGATACCCGCGATTACTGTCGAGCACGAGCCAAGCTTCCTGAAACTGCACTCCATGAGTTGGCTTCTGACGTCGCCATCGAAGCGGAGGTGCAAGTCGATTCAAAGCATCTTTTCAAGGGACGTCATGCCAAGCTGATTGACGGCTCCACGTTCATGATGCCCGACACGATAAAAAATCAAATTGCATATCCCCAGAACACAGCGCAGAAACCAGGGATTGGATTTCCGATCGCTCGCATCGTCGTTGTCCTCTCATTGGCAACTGCCTGTGTCATTGATGTTGCCATCGGAAAATACAAGGGCAAGGCAACCGGTGAGACTGCGCTTCTACGCCAACTACTTGACTGCTTCGAATGTAGAGATATCGCCGTTGCCGACAGATTCTACGGCAACTATTGGATGATCGCGTTGTTGATAGCCCGTGGAGTCGACGTCTGCTTCCGCAAGCATCAAGCCAGACGCACTGACTTCCGAACTGGCAAGCGATTGGGGAAAAATGACCATCTTGTCACATGGACGCGCCCGAAACGGCCTGCTTGGATGAGCCCAGAGATGTATGACACGATGCCACTGGAAATCGTCCTTCGAGAGATTCGCTATATCATTGACGAACCCGGTCGAAAACAAGACCCGTTCGTGATTGTCACAACTCTGTATAACTGCGAACAAGTTAAGCAGGAGGTGACGATCG
The DNA here is from genome assembly GCF_007860105.1 of Allorhodopirellula heiligendammensis. Lineage (NCBI taxonomy): Bacteria > Pseudomonadati > Planctomycetota > Planctomycetia > Pirellulales > Pirellulaceae > Allorhodopirellula > Allorhodopirellula heiligendammensis. Next base: position 899,927 of record NZ_SJPU01000003.1, on the reverse strand, counting down.
ATGACATTGCCGAACTGTTCGGTTATCGCTGGAACTCGGAGCTCGATATTCGCAGTATCAAAACGCATCTGAACTTACATCACTTGCGTTGCAAATCACCAGAAATGGTTCGTCGCGAATTCTGGACGACGATCCTGGCGTACAACGCTATCCGAACGACCGCCGCTTGTAGTGCTGCATTGAATAACGTCAGTCCAAGACGCATCAGTTTCGTGAGCACTTGCCAGTTCGTACTTTCAGCGTGGGACATGATGGCCAGTGGACTGATGGCGATCGAAAAAGTACTTGGCTACTGCTTGAGCCGATTGAAACAGATTTCAAATTGCCTAGTTGGCAATCGTCCTGGAAGGTTTGAACCCCGAGTCCTGAAGAAGCGACAAAAGAACTACAATCTCATGATGCAACCGCGAGGAGAGCTCAAAGCCCGACTTGCCAACGGAGACAATTCCTTTGAGACGAAGTAGTTGCGCATATGACTGTGCCATTCGTGGGTGGCCCCTTTCTTCCCTGTGGTTTTACTGGCTCGCGAAGCCGGGCGATACCGTTCTAACCACCAGGTTCGCGAATCGCTACGCTTGAAAGTCGCGATGAACGCGTTCCGCGACCACCGCTGTCGCGTCCTTCACGGGACGCGTGGATTGAAACTTCTTAGGGTACTAGCGTACGGATCGTGACCACGGGCGCATATCAGCACGAGGTGGGCTTGGCATTGGTCGTTCTTGGAATGAACGCAAAAACACATCCTGACTTTGATCAGTTGGCGTTCTCGCCTTTGACACTTCTACCAGCTATCAGATATGAGTTCCGATCCTGAGACCTTAGCGGCTCAGCGCGCCCGTGGGGGTCTGGCGTGGACAGAGCGATCCGCCGGTGCAGCAAACCGACGAGGTTCGCAGCGACGTCTCGGCCGTGCTTGCTCGAAGCGAACGAGAAAGCAAAGGCAACGATCGAGCGTTGGCAAACTTCTGGTCCCGTTTGGAATCGCAGGGGGGAGACGCAGCGGGTGTTTTTTCACGAGCTGGATGCGGTTCCGCGTTGCCCCGCTGAGCAGAAATGCGGTTAGAGCCACTGTTGCCTCCTCAAGTTCGAACCCAACCGCATGCCATGAAACCACTCGTTGCCGCTGACCCGTCACCCACCGGCCATCCTCAGCATCCGAGCCCAGCCAGCGCTGAGATGGGGCGGGTCTACGCACCGATCTCTGATCACCTCGCTGCCGTCAATGCGCGGCTGCGTCAGGAGCTGCAATCTCGCTATGAGGCCATCACACCGATTCTGCGACATGGCACTCAGCTGGGCGGCAAGCGATTGCGGCCGGCCCTGCTGCTGCTCTCTGCTCTCGTGACCGAGCAGCACCTCGACTCCGTCGTCTCGAGGCCCCGCGGCAGGAACCGCCTGCCCGCGATCAGCGATGATCACATCACGATGGCGACTGTTATCGAGATGGTCCATACCGCGACGCTCGTCCATGATGATGTTCTGGACAACGCTGCTACACGGCGGCACACGCCAACAGTTAATATGCGGTGGAATCGTGACACCAGCATTTTGTTGGGTGACTATCTCTTCGCCCAGAGTTTCTCGCTCGCCACGACGCTGTCCTCGGCGGTGGCTTCGACGCAGGCCTGTCGCTGGGTCGGTCAGGCTGCCCAGCAGGTATGTGAGGGCGAACTGCGACAGGTCCTCAGCCGCGATCAGGAGAGCATCGACGAGGAGACCTACCTCGATATTTTGCGTGGCAAAACCGCCGAGCTGACAAGCGTATCGTGCCAGCTTGGCTGCAGCCTCTCCGGCGGCGATCCTGAGCTAATCGCCGCCTTGGGTTCCTACGGGAATGACCTGGGGATCGCCTTCCAAATCGCCGACGATTATCTCGATCTGTGGGGGGATCCCAATGAGATTGGCAAGACCCTCGGCACGGATTTGGTCCAAGGCAAGTTCACGCTGCCTCTCATTCGGCTGTTGCACAGCGACGTCCCCGCCGTCGCTGCGGAGGCGCGGGCGGCCCTGCGAGCCGCCCCCCCGGAGCGTCTGGCCAGAGTTCTCCCGCTGTTGAGCAACAGCGATGCGGCAGAATATACTCGCAAAGTCGCCAATCGTTTCCGCTGCTCAGCGATTTCCGCGATCGAGCATCTCGACCCCTCACCCGCCCGGGACTCGCTGATCGAAATTGCAAACTTCTCCGTCGGACGGCGAATTTAAGCCGATGCAACCCCGCTTTCACTCCCACTCCTGAATCTCCCATGCTCCGCTTCGGTGCCGTTTCCTATCTCAACACCAAACCGCTGATCGAGACGCTGCCGCAGCGTTTGGCCGGCTGGGGCTCGCTCCGCCTCGATCTTCCCTCCCGGCTGGCCACAGACCTGTCCAGCGGCGAGCTCGACGTGGCGTTAATTCCGAGTGTCGAGTACTTTCGCCATCGCGATCAGTACGAAATCGTCTCCGATGCGGCAATCGCCTGCCGCGGCCCAGTTTGGAGCGTGCGGTTGCTCAGCCGCGTGGCGATGCAGGACATCCGCACGCTCGCGTTGGATGAAGGCAGCCGCACCAGCGCTGCAATGGCGCAAGTCCTGCTCTGGGAGATGCACGGCGTGCGCCCCACCACGGTCCCATTCCCAATTGGAACCGCAGCGGAGGATGTCGATGCGGATGCGGTACTCGTGATTGGCGATCGAGCGATGCATCCGCCCCATGGCGTCTATCACGAAATCTGGGATCTAGGGGATCGCTGGTGCCGGTGGACCGAACTGCCTTTCGTGTTCGCGATGTGGGTCGCTCGACGTGAGATTACCGCCGACGCCACCGCGTGTGATCGCATCGCCGAAGCGCTTGACCTGTCCCGTGACGAGGGCGGTCAGTGTCTGGAAGCCATTGCCATTCGCGAAGCGGCCGGTCATGGTTTGACGAACGAAGACCTACACCGTTACTTTGCTGAAAACTTGCATTTCCACCTTGGCCCCCGCGAGCGAGCGGGGCTTGACCTCTTCCGCCAGAAATCAGAGGCCACGGGATTGATCCCGACCCCACCTATGACCATCGCAACCGTCTCCAATTCTTCCTCGGTTCGTCACATCCTCGATAAAGCCGTTGCGGGTGAGCGTCTGGACGATGCCGATGCCATCGCCCTGCTGCAGTCTCATGACCTCGCCGCCCTGGGCGCGGCCGCCGAAACGGTGTCGCGGCAAAAGCATCCTGAGCCGTATCGAACCTATAATATCGACCGGAACATCAACTACACGAACGTCTGCACGGCCGTCTGCGATTTCTGTGCGTTCTATCGTGGCCCGAAGAGCGATGAGGGCTATGTGCTGCCCCGAGAAGTGCTGTTGCAGAAGATCCAGGAAACCGTCGATCTCGGCGGCAATCAGATCTTGCTACAGGGCGGTCTGCACCCGAAATACAAACTCGATTGGTACGAGGAGATGCTTGGCGATATCAAATCCAAGTTCCCCAGCGTCAACATTCATGGGTTCTCTCCGCCCGAACTGCATCACTTTACCAAGCTCAATCGATTGTCGATCACGGAAGTCCTGACCCGCCTAAAGGCAGCGGGTCTGGGTAGTATCCCCGGTGGCGGTGCGGAAATCCTGACCGATCGGGTACGTGGCGAGATCACGCGTGGCAAGGTGATGACGGACGATTGGCTGGGCGTCATGCGAGCTTGGCATGAACTCGGCGGGGTCAGCTCGGCAACGATGATGTTCGGTCATGTTGAAACCCTTGCCGAACGTGTCGAGCACCTGCGTCGACTACGCGATCTGCAGGATGAAACCGACGGTTTCACTGCCTTTATCTGCTGGACGTTCCAGCCCGAACATACGCAGATGAGCGAACTCCCCAAGATCGGCTCGTTCGAGTACTTGAAGATGCTGGCCGTGTCACGACTCTATCTCGACAACATTCCGAATCTGCAGAGCAGCTGGGTGACCCAAGGAATGAAGATCGGTCAGATGGCGTTGATGTTCGGTGCCAACGACATGGGCAGCCTGATGATCGAGGAGAACGTCGTCGCCGAAGCTGGCACGGTGCACTACCTGTCCTTGCAACAGATCCGCGAGGCGATTGAAGAACATGGCTTCGAAGCACGCCAACGCGACGTGTTTTACAACCTCGTTGACGAGGAACTCGAGCAGAAAGCGATCACAGCCAACGCGAACGCCAGCGCCCGTGAGTTAGTCCAAATGTCGCTATAGTCGGTTTGCAGGGTAGTCGGTTGGCAGGTCGATACGCCTGCCTAATTGTCGTCGTCCGTCACTGCTTCGGTCTTACCGGCTTTGAGTCGCAGAAATGCATCGAGAAATCCTTGTAGCTCGCTGCCATTGATCACGCTTTCGAAATTCCCGACATAGTGTCCGGTGCGAGAATCTTTGACGCGTTGATCAGGATGCAGAAAATAATTGCGGATTTGGCTGCCGAACCCCGTCTTGGCTTGGCCGGCATATTTCGATGCTTCCTCGGCTTCACGGCGATCTTCTTCGATACGTGCCATCTTCGCACGCAGCATCTTCCACGCCGTATCACGGTTCTGGTGCTGGCTACGTTCGTTCTGGCACTGCACGACGGTGTTGGTGGGAATGTGGGTCAAACGGACCGCGCTATCGGTTTTGTTGACGTGTTGTCCGCCCGCACCACCAGCCCGATAGGTATCCTCACGCACATCCTTTTTCTCGATATCAATCGTGATGGAGTCATCGATTTCTGGCGACACACTGACGGCCGCAAAGCTGGTTTGGCGTTTGCTTTCGCTGTTGAACGGACTGATTCGGACGAGTCGGTGCATACCTTCTTCGCCCTTGAGGTATCCGTACGCCATCGGCCCCCGAATGGCGATCGAAGCGCGGTTGATGCCCGCCTCCTCATTCTCGTGTCGGTCGAGCAATTCAATTTTGTAGCCCTCCCCGACGGCCCACGCAGAATACATCCGGAGCATCATGTCGGCCCAGTCGTTGGCGTCGGTGCCGCCATCGCGGGCATTGATCTGCAGGATCGCGCCAGCCGCATCGTGGGGACCGTTCAAGAGGGCCTTCAGCTCCAAATCATCGAGCACGGCTTCGAGCCGCTTGACCTCAGCGGCAACCTCCTGCTCGACGGAGGGGTCTTCGTCTGCCATCTCAAACAATGCACCGAGGTCGGCAGCTGATGCGGACAGGTCGTCGAGTGGTCCTACGATGCCTTTGAGCGCCTTCAGCTGCATCACGACTTTCTGTGCGGATTCGCTGTTATCCCAGAAATCGGGAGCCGCCATCTGAGTCTCAATCCCTCGAATCTTCTCATTCTTGCCAGCGTGGTCAAAGAGAGTCCTGTAGTTGTTTCAGGCGAGCGACGATCGATTTACTTCGTTGGGTCAGTTCAGCGTCCATGACGAATCAGGCTCAGTGGGTATGATAGGGATAGTTTTTCAATGTTTGTGTGGTTCTCTCACCGGGTTATTTATACATGTCTCGTGTCGTTCTTGCGATGAGTGGCGGGGTGGATTCGTCCGTCGCGGCCCACCTGCTCACCCAGGCTGGTCACGAGGTGATCGGCGTGTTCATGCGGCATGGGGAGGCCTCCGCGTCGGCCTGCCGGATCAGCAGCGACGATGCTTCCGACCCCAATCCACTCGGCTTGCCTGTGCTCGGAAGTGGCCCAGCGGGGACCGCCACAGCGGGCAAACGAGCAGATCACAAACAGGGTTGCTGCAGCGCCACTGACGCTGCGGACGCCCGCCGGGTGGCGATGTCGATGGACATTCCCTTCTACTCGCTCGATCTGCAGGAAGACTTTCGTAAAATCGTCGATTACTTTGTCGATGACTACCTCAACGCTCGCACCCCGAATCCGTGCGTCAAATGCAATCACTGGATCAAATTTGGCAAGCTATTTGACTACGCCGACGGCATCGATGCCGATTTTGTCGCCACCGGCCACTACGCCAGAATGCAGCACGAGGATGGCAAACAGCACCTGCTGCGGGGACTCGATGACGGCAAAGATCAGTCCTACGCGCTATTCGGGATCGGCCGCGAGCGATTATCCCGAATGATGCTGCCGGTAGGAGATTTTGAGAAATCCAAAATTCGCGAAATCGCTGCGTCGCTGGGATTGGGCGTGTCAGAGAAGAAGGATAGCCAGGAAATCTGCTTCGTGACCCAAGGACACCACAGCGATTTCGTGAAGTCGCGGCGGCCTGACCGAATTGGCACCACGGCCGGCGATTTCGTGACCACCGATGGCAAAATTGTCGGACAGCACAACGGCTTTGAAGCATTCACGATCGGCCAGCGAAAAGGATTGGGGATCGCGTTAGGGACCCCCCATTTCGTCGTCCGGATCGAAGCCGACACGCGACGCGTGGTCCTCGGCAGCCCGGACGAACTGCTCGCCCCGGGACTCGAAGCCGACCAAGCGAATTGGTTGATCGATCCGCATGATATTCCCGGCCTGGTCAGCGTGCAGATTCGTTACAACGGCCGTCCGCACGCCGCCCGCATACAGCTCCATGCCGATGACCCGGCAAAATTCGCCGTTCACTTTTGTGAACCTCAATCCGCCGTCGCACCCGGCCAAGCCGCCGTCGTCTACGACGGCGCGCGAGTTCTCGGCGGTGGCTGGATCGTAGCTGCTACGACCAGATGAAATGCCTCTGCTGGTAGCCGCTTCTCTTGTGAACTTGAGTTGTGCCACGGGTGACTAAAACGTCGCAGCGGGTTCGGTGGCGGCAGAATGCTAGCAAACTCAGGACACTCGCGCGCCGAATTGAGCCTCAGAAAACGCGTGGATCTTCTCGCCAGGCTTACGCAATCCGGAAAGTCACACGATTTTGCGTGACTGCTACGGTTTTTGAACGTCCATAGCACTAGTCTCCCTAGCGGGATCGCTCCACTTAACAAAAAAAACTGGGTGCGCAACGGGAATTTTATATTTTTTTCAACAACGGGGCCATAAGTCACGGTAAGGTATTACAATGTGACGCAGGTCTCCCTGTGGGCTTCCCTGCCGGGCTTAATGTATCTCAATCTAGAGGATGAATCATGACTTTGACTCGGAGTACTTTTCTGGCGTGTGTGTTGCTAGCATTGTGTGGAACGGCCAGGGGGGAGGTCGTCACCGGCAGCAGTTCAGCTGATTTGATTGATTTGGGTTTGTCGTTGGATCTTGTGCCCGAACTTGGAGGGGGGATCATTCTCAATGCTAGTATCGACAACGTGGCTCCGGCATCGGGAACTGCGCCAGCGCCCTACATTGCGTCAGATTCAGTGCTGACTGTTGACATTAGCTCTGGGGTCTTAGCAAATCCGGTCCCATTTTCTCCCCCCCTCGTTACAGTGGCAGATGTGCAGACGGGACTAGTAACCTCAACGGCTACGTCCAATGTCGACGGGCTATCTGGTTCTCGAACGGCTACGGGCGAACACGTCATCAACGGCCTGGATCTATCGATTGTCGAAACACTGGGGGTTGCTGATCTTCTTTCGATTTCCGCAACCACCCTTGAGGTTTCGTCGGAAGTATCGGGAGACTATGGGGGGCTAGGATCGGTCGGGTCGCTCTACGTGGAAGATCTGATCATCTCCGTGGCTGGAATCGCCATTCCGGGATATGGCGGTCTCGGTGTCACCGGTTTTATTGCGGCGAACACCGGCGTAGCGCTCACCGGCCCGCTGCTAGGGACGTCGCTAATTCTGAACCAACAAATCGAGACGGGCGATGGCATCAATAGCTTATCGCTGACAACAAATGCGATCAGCCTTGATGTTAGCGCAATCAACATTGACCTTGTCGGTGCCCTCACTGGCACCGTCACGGTCGGTCCAACTTCTGCTAGCCTTCAGGCTTCGGCAGTTCCCGAGCCCTCGTCGGCAATTTTGCTGAGCCTCGTGTGTGCGGGCGGCGTCTGGGTGCGACGTCGGGTAAAACAGAAAACAGCTTTGACTCTTGCGAGTTAGAGCCACTGCCTAAGGTTTTCGCATGGTCGCCGTAAACGTCGCGAACCGAGTATCGACGCGCCGTATTGGCGACCATGCTGGGAGCACCGAGTCGCCTGCGACGGTGGAGCCACTTGGGTGCGGGAGGTAGCGTTGACGGCGGAACGGTGGAGAGGTTTGTGGTAACATCGCTTTGATCGCAAGAGCCTTTGTAGATCCAGGCTAGCCCAAGTACCGCTCAAGTATCGTACCTCCCCGCATTCACCAGGAGTCTGTCATGTCGGATCATATCTATAAGAAGATTGAACTTGTCGGCACATCGCCAAACTCGATCGAGGAAGCCACCACCAACGCCATCTCGCTCGCCTCGAAGTCAATTCGCGACATGCGATGGTTCGAAGTGATCGAAACGCGCGGTCATATCGTCGACGGAAAGGTGGCGCACTGGCAGGTTACCCTGAAAGTCGGATTCACATTGGAATCGGACTCGTGAACTGAACCCAGGGTTTGCGTGCGAAACGCTCGCGCTTTGGCGGACGACAACCGCCCATGATCAGCACATTTGCGGCAATCGCAATCTTTGTTCACGACGTCGCCAAGTTGGTGCGTCGCTCAGAGTAAGAATCGAGCATCTGCTCGGCCCATCCAGCTCACGCCGGGGAACTCTCAGGCATACCGGATGCGGCGTTTTTTTGGTGTCGTCCATCGCTTCGATCAGGAGCGAGCTTCATTTGGGTTAGAATACTCGACCCATCTGGTGTGACGTGACCACCAAACTTACCTCTACTCTGAAGGACATTCATGACAACGACTTCCATGTGGGTGCGAATACGAACCAGCATACTCAGCACGCTGTTTCTATGTATTTGCACCGCTTCCATCGCCCAGGGCGACGACACGACACTTGTCTTCGAACCATCATCGCCAGCCATCGGACACATCGTGTTGGTCTCCGGTGACGAGGAATATCGCAGCGAAGAATCGATGCCGATGCTCGGTAAAATCCTGAGCCAACGGCATGGTTTCAAATGCACGGTAATCTTCTCGCTTTCGGCAGATGGCAGCTACATTGACCCCAATGATGCCGAGGGATTGCGAGGGTTGGCGGCGCTCGATGATGCCGATTTGATGATCATCGGCACCCGTTTCCGCCATCCCAACAAGGACGAAGCGGAGCACATCACGAAATTCCTCAATGACGGCAAGCCAGTGATCGGCATTCGCACCGCCACACACGCGTTCACCGGAAAGGGTGAGTTCGGCGGCAAGATCCCGTTTGGACAATGGGGACGTCAGATTCTTGGCGAGCAGTGGGTCAGCCACCACGGCCGCCACAAATCGCAAGGAGCCCGAGGTGTGATCGTTGACGCCAACGCGGATCACCCTATTTTGAACTCCGTCGAGGACGTCTTTGCACCGAGTGACGTCTATGGCGTGATTCACTTGACTGACGATGACAAAATCTTGCTGCGAGCAGCCGTCACCGAGTCATTGGATCCTCAGTCCAAAAACATCACAGGTGCCAAGAACGATCCAATGCAACCTTTTGCTTGGTTGCACACCTATGAATCACCCAGCGGAAATCACGGACAAGCGTTCGCGACTACGTCGGGTGCCTCGGTCGATTTCCTCAACGAGGACCTCCGGCGGATGATCGTCAACGCAGCATTTTTCTTGACAGGACATGACGTTCCCGCGAAGGCCAACGTGGAATTTGTGGATCCCTTTCATCCCACGTTCTTTGGCTTCATCAAAGATCCAGACTTCTGGAAGAACGCGGATCGCCAGCCGAGCGATTACGGACTGGGGAAGACACCTGAGCTGCCCGATCCACCTGGCAGCCCTGAGTGGCCCTAATCGCCGGGAGCCTGCGAGACTCCAGGCAGAATTGAATCCAGCCCACCATCGGCACACGCCGATGGTGATTTCCTAGCCGCTTCGCAACTCAGCGAGGTGCGTTCAGGCCGGGGATTTGAAATGGCATGCTCGGGCCGCCCTGGCCAGCCGGCGGGGTGGCTGCGGCGGCGGATTCCGGTGCCGTCAGCAACTCGTCGCGACTGATCCGCAACTCGCGATAGGTGGCCTCGGGAATCACGTAATACCAATCGGCGAATCGGGCATTGAGATCGCTGACACGGCGTTTCGCAGCGTTCAGCCGATCCTTGCGAGCGTCGAGTAGACGCGTGTTCGCTTTGAGGATTTTCTCTTGCTCGGCCTCGAGCCGTTCGACCTTCTCTTCCTGGGTCAGATCAGCGAAGGCGAGCTCTCCCGACTCGTTGTCCGCCGACTCGGGTGCCGCTGTCGCGGCAGCAGCCGGCTCGGGGGTGGTGTCACCGGATTCTGCGGGCTCGTCAGCAGTCTCGGTTGCGGCGGCGTCATCAGCCGCTTGCCCTTGACCTTCACCGGTGGCCTCACCACCACCTTCCACTTCGACCTCCTCCGTCGCTGGCGTCTCGCTATCGGAATCCTCACTTTCGGCGGCGGAATCACCACTATCGGCAGGCTTCTCTTCCGCAGCAGGTGCGTCTTCCGAGGATTCGGCTTGCTCAGCAGGCATGGCCTCATCTGCCTCCGCAGGCGTCTCGCCCTCGTCCGCTGGCGTCTCGCCCTCGTCGGCTGGCGTCTCGCTCTCGGGGGCGTCTTCCGCGGTGGCAGGCTGCTCGCCGTCACCGGCATCATTCATTTCAGCAGGTTCCTCGGCGGCAGGTTCGTTGGCCGCAGGTTCACTGGCGGCAGGTTCCTCGGCGGGCGTCATCTCTTCACCGGTTGCTGCTTCGGCGGGCTCTGCGGTTTCCGCGGGGGTTTCGCCGGAATCAACCGGTTCAGCAGATGCACTTTCCGTCATTTCGGTTTCATCAGCCGCCGGCTCATCCGCTGTCTCGCCCGACTCAGCTTGTCCCGACTCCTTATCTTGTCCCTCCCCGCTGGCAGACTCGTCGAGCATCGCGGCGAGCTCTTCGATTGTCTGAGGGACGACGCTCAGCTCGGGGGCGGGGAATTGCGATTCGTCGACCCGAGCGGTGACGAGCAGATAACGATTGACCGCGGTGTCCGACGACTCGTCTTCGATATCTCCCGAATCCTCATCGGCCAATCCAAAAACGTTGCCGAAACGCAGCACATACTGCACACCATCGGCAAGGGTAACATCGAGCTCACCATTGGCGGACAATACTTCGACTTCGGAACCGGTCCCTCGCTGCACCGGAAAGAAGCCGCGCGTCGCAAGTGACGTGACCGCCTCATTGTCCGAAACCAGGTCCTTGTCAGCCCGGAGGTTGGCACTCATGCCTTCAGGCTTTCGTGCCACATCGACGATCTTCAAATCATCGAGAGCGTTCTTGAGGTCGTTGAGTTTTTCTTTGTTAACAACCTGATCTGCACCCACCTTCACCTCGACGGGATCGGCCAACGGATCATCCGACGGGTACTCGAGCAATTGCTCCAGTTTCCAATCGCTGCCGTCTGCAAGCACTTCGGCGGTGTAGTTACGATCAAGCGAAAATCCTCGCGCGGTCATCGACGCAGCGTAATCTTCCATTCGCATGGATTTGATGTCGATGCTGCTGAGCTGCAACAAATCGTTCTCGATCCAGACTTGGAACTTGGTCGACAAGGCGGCTTCGTCGAGCTCGACCACATAAACTGGATCTTGTCCGGGTTTGCGTACGTATCGTCGACCTTCTTCGTCCTTGACAGGCTCTCCGATGATCAACGAGGCGAGGTCTTTTTGCGACTCATCTCGGAAGGTTACTAAGCGACCGACGCCGATGTCACCAGCCTCGAGAACTTCGAGTTTGGGTTCAACCACACCGAGGGCCACGTGATCCTCCGGGTTACTGGTCTGCACGTCGAGAATCTGCAGCCCCACCAAGGCATTGGCAGCGTCCTTCATCTGCTCAACGGCGTCGGCTGGATATCCTTTGCGGGACGGGATCGTCCACAGGCCCGATTCGCGATCCTTCCGCACCTCGAACGTATCAACCTGGCCCTGGGCCTCATCAAACGAAACGATTTTCACGCTGGCGGCTGCCAACGGATCTTTGAAACTTGGAAACAGCGGCTTGCCAGCGGCAATGGAAGTTTCGCCAGTGGGCGAATCGGGCCAGGAAACAAATAGACCGATGGCCAGCATGACGGCACCGATCACACAGAACAGCCCGGTTTTTTGTCCTTCGTTCACTTTGAAATCGTTTTTATGAGGAGAGTTTCAGGGAGATTGAGACCAGCCGCGTCAGCGACCGGGCTGGCGACGCCGCGAGGTGCCTGGGGACACTGAATTCACAGCGAGTCGCCTTCATTGAAAGGTGGAATCGAATCTTTACTTGAGTCGGCTCTTGCTGATGTGCTCGCGTTCACGCAGTCGGCGCGAGGCAAACACCATGATCCCGACAATCAGCGGTGGGATACAAGGCAACGCGACAGCCAAAGTCTTGACTTGGTTTTGGATCGCGGTCACGTCCCGATCGGCTTCGCGGCGAACCGTGGCGATTTTCTGGTCACGCTCGTTCTCCATGCTCTTGCGACGCACATTGAGAATCCGCTGTTGATTGTCCTGTTTGATCTGGAACGCGATCAGCTTTTCTTGCAGCACGCTTTGCGGCACCGTGCCATCCTCACGCTCTTCCTGCAGTTTCTCGACGTCTTCGCGAAGCGACTGCAGTTCCTGATCGATTTCTTCTTGAGCAGTCCGGATCGTTTCATCAAATTCCTTCTGGAACTCACGACTGCGTTTGCGAACCTGCTCATTGGCTTGTTCTTGGCGGGCATCGATCATTTTCAGGCTAGCAAAGTTCATCTGGTGGCTTCGCACGTCGATGAAATCGGTCTGGCCGGTCAACCAGTCCACTGCGTTCAGTGCAAAGGTGACGTTCTGCAGTTGCAATCGCAGTTCCATCTGCTTGGGGTCGGCGCGAATGACCAAGAACTCCGGCAAGATAATGTCGGAGTCGGCGACGTAGACGACCTTGATTGCCTTGTTTGCATTCTCGCTGGTCGCTGCTGCCGCGTCTTCATCAGCGGTCAGAGTTGCTCCCTCAATCGACATTGCGATTGGCATATAAGGGTCGAGCCCCTGGATTTCTTGCGCGAGCGTGGCACCACCGGATAGGATCTGACGGATAGCATTGGCATCGAGGGTGCCCGAAAGAGGGCCGGTTCGTAACAGCGGGGTGTGTTTCAGCGTGCTATCGGGCTTGGCTTGAACGCCTCCCGAAAAGATTGCCAAGACCTGTTTGAGTCCGGCCGTGATGGGGCTCTCATCGCTCAGACATTCGCCCGGTTTCTGCGCGATGGCTTCGTCGATGAACAGCCACAATTCGTTCGCTGCTTCGAGCGCTGGGTACGGGTTATGTTGCTGCCACACGAGGTCGGGATCGTAGAGTCCTTGTGCCGCTGGCGTACCGGGGACATTGAGTTCGAGCACATCCCACAGACGACGGATGTCACCTTTGGGCTGAGGACCACCGCCGCCCATGCCCATGAAACCGCCGCCAGCTTCCTTCGCATCGCCAGTAGCGGTGATGTACGAGGCACCGACCGGACGCGGGTCTTCAAAAATAGCAGTGGGAATTCCAGCTTGAATTGCGGTCACGAGCCGATCAAATTCCGGTGGCCCGAGCGAGGACGGCTGGACGACGAACAACGCGTCGTACATGTCGGGTGACACGGGACCGCTCAAATCCACTTCCTCGACTTCGTACTGCTTCGCCAACTCGTCGATCAGCCGGTGCTTATCGATTCGTTGCATCTGCATGCCCGCCATCGAGACGCCGCCCATCAAATTGGCATCGGATTTAACAATCCCGAGCCGTTTGCGGGTGCCGCTGGCGACGGTATTGATCGAACGGACCAGTTCATACTCAACCGGGATGCCGTATTCAAAAATAGGCACGGTGACCTTCTCCAGCCCCGAGCGGAATGCGGCCCCCAGAATTAATTTCTTTTGCGTGTAGGCACCTTTCTCGCGGAACGTGCGCGTCACCGGCTCAATTCCAAATCGCTTGGCCGCCAGAGCCGCTTCATCGCTCGAAAGATCGATACCGTCGTGGAGGTTCACTTCAATGGTACGGTTCTTCTTGGCTGCCTCGGCGCGAAATTCCTTCAGTAAATTAATCAGCTCATAGCGAGTCTGGGCGTAGAGTTCGGGAACCTCATCGCTGATGAAAGCATCGATCACGATCGGGCGATCGTCATTGAGGTTCTGAATCAGATCCTTGGTCGCACCGGCGAGCGAACTGACGTGTCCCTCGGTCATGTCCCTGCGGCCGATCTCGTGGGCACGAAAGAGCATTACTGCGCCGACCGTGAACACAACCAACGCGATCGCACGGACCACGTATTGCCAGGCCATTTGATTGCCATCTTTCCCGCCGGTCCAATGTCGACGTCCGATCAAGATCATGCAAACGTACAACGCCACGGCGGCGACCAGCAAAAAGTAGATGATCGAAGAAGAGCTGATCACGCCACGTCCAAAATCATCAAACGGCCGAGCGATACCACTGTCCTTGACCCATTCGGCAAACCGCCGGCTTGGGCTAACCGAGTCAGCCAACGAGGCAAAGGCCAAGGGAGCGTTAAACAACGCCCCCAAAATGAAGCCAACGGTGAGGTTGCCAGTCAAGAACGACGCGATCATCCCGATCGCAATCATCGCCAAACCAACAAACCAATAGCCTAGATAGGTCGTGAAAATCAGCCCCACATCGAGCGAACCCTCGGTTAACACCGCTAGGGTTGTGAAGGTGCTGAATTGGCTGAAAAGCAGCGAAAACGTGAAAATTGCCGCCGCCGCCATGTACTTACCAATCACGATATCAAAATCGCTCGCCGGCAGCGTGAGCAACAATTCGTCGGTCCCTTGGCGTTTTTCCTCCGCCCAAATGCTCATCGTGATCGCGGGGATGAACACCAGCATGATCATCGGAAACCAGTAGTTGAGCTGGTCGAGCGTCGCGAGATTCGAATTGAAGAACTCGTACGGCCAGAACGCGGCAACCGAGGTCAGGAAGACGAAAATGCACAGAAAAACATACCCCGTCGGGTTGCTGAAGTAACCAACAAAGTTGCGTTTCATGACCGCAAAGGCGGCCCGGTTGGTGTACGACAGCAGCAGGACGATCGCGAGCAACAACAACAGAAATACTGCATCGTAGAGCAGTACACTGAGTAGGGACATCGAAACGTAGTTGAGCGCCATGGGGACGATTGAAAAAGTGGAGAGGTGGGATCGAATGAGAAGCAACGACTCGCTGCGAACGAGAGATAAACTCGCTGCGAGAGACCAGGCCGGGGTCAGCTCTCGCTGTGACCGGTCAGTTCATGGAAGGCTTCGTTGACGTCACCGTGACCGGCCGCGCGAAGGCCTTCCACCTCACCGTCATAAACCTTGCGACCTTCGTTGATCAGGATAACGCGGTCCGCCATCGCTTCGACTTCCTGGAGGATGTGGGTCGAGAGCAGGATGGTCTTGGTCTCGCTGAGCTTCCGCATCGTTCGGCGAACACCGCGAATTTGGTTGGGATCCAGTCCAGCGGTCGGCTCGTCAAGAATCAACACATCGGGCTCGTGCAACAATGCTTGGCTCATCCCGACGCGCTGCTTGAAGCCCTTGGATAGCTTGCTGATGGGCTTGTAGATCACTGAACTGAGGTCACAAATATCAATGACCTTGTCGATTTGATCCTTCTTGGTCGCACTCGGCAGCCCGCGAGCATCGGCAAAGAACTCCAGCATGCCCATCGGCGTCATCTCGGGATACAGCGGCCCGTTTTCGGGCAGGTACCCCAACCGATGGCTGCCGGCGATGCGGTCGTCCATCATGTTATGCCCAGCGATCCTGGCGAAGCCTTCGCTCGGGGCGATGTAGCCGGTCAACATTTTCATCGTGGTGCTCTTGCCCGCCCCATTGGGGCCGAGAAAAGCAACCAGCTCACCCTGCTTGACGCTAAACGATACGTCACGGGCGGCAGCAAACGGGCCGTAGAACTTGCTCAGCCCCACCGCCTCGATCATCGTGGTCGACGGGGATGCCGTTTTCGCTGCCGAGGCCCCGGCAGTGGGAGACGATTGTTTGGAAAGCTCGATTGCGGCCGAATCGGGTTGGCGTGCAGGTTCTGCCATCGAGTCGATGTCCGAAGGGGAAAGAGGATCAGATGAAATGAAACTGGGCCGCGTTGTTACGCCAGGCCTTCACGCTTGATGATCGCATCGGCGCCAGGGGTCATGCGCCGGAGCTTGCGAGCCGCTTCCGCCTTATCGATCGTGCCTGCCTTGACGCGATTGAGCAGTTGGGAGGTTTTTTTGCGACGGGCCCGCAAGCGGGAGATTTCACGACGACGTTCAGTTCCAGGCATGGTCTTTATCGATCAGCAGTGGGGTTAAAATGGGTTGCAGGCGCATTCCGATCGCGCCTTCGGTGCAGGATTATCATGCGATCGGGCGATTGGGGAAGGGGGGAGGCGGGCAGCAACCGCTTCCCACCAGACAGTTTTTGCCCACGTGTCAATTTCCCTGCAACCAAATCCGATTTTCCAGTGGACGCAGGCCGTTGCCATTTTGTTCGCTGCCCGGCCCCGCCAATTCCCTGTGATTTTGCGCTGCGTGCCGTCAGGCACCGGGTAGATTGCGCTGCGTGCCGTCAGGCATCGGGTAGATTGCGCTGCGTGCCGTCAGGCACTGGGTAGATTGCGCTGCGTGCCGTCAGGCACCGGGTAAGGTGGTCGGCCCGGCCGCTTACGCGTCTCGGCTCACTCCAGCCACTGGCTAGCCGCCGCTCGCAAACGCTTCAGCACCCGAGACTTTGCCTGGTACACGCTCACCAACGAGAGCCCCGTTCGCTCGGCCACCAACGACGGTTGTTGATTCTCAATCGTCGTCAGCCAGAAGGCCTGCCATGTGACGTCCTCAAACTCCGCTCTGACAGTCTCTAAGATTGACTTTAACAGGGGTGCGCTAATGGAACCGCCATCGATCGAGTCACCCAGGTGATCGACCTGATCGAGCATCCACCGCTGCGCGGCGGTGCCGCCCTGAGCATCCGCTCGCCGCGATGCTTGGCGAAAAAAATCGCGGACTTGGTTGCGTGTGATCGTGGCCAGCCAGGATCGGAAGCTGCCCGCATCTTTTTGCCGCTCAAACGCTGGGATCTTGCGGGCGACCGAAACGAAGACGTTCTGGACTAAGTCAGCGGCCTCCGACTCGGGGACGCCGGCGACACGGCACCAACGATAGACAATCGGTCCAAATGTCTCCACCAGACGGCTCCACTGCCGCGGATCGAGTTGCTGAACACCGTCCAAGCAGAACGTCGACAGCGTCGGATGCTCGGGCGGCGTTGGAAATCGGGTGTCACTCATACCGAGATCCTAACACGGACGGTTGCTGGAGTGAGTCACGACGGGCCAGCGGCCGGGATCACAACCTCGATTAATTCAAGACCTCGATTACGAAATTCTTGCAAAAGTGGTGTCAGCGCCCGTCGTTCATCATCCAGACGGTTTTCCCCGTCGCTTGAGTTCGACACGCATTCCCTGGAGAATACCATGATGACCGCCACTCACTGCCCCTCCCACGATCTCCTCCACGCGTATTCCTGCGGGCGTCTGCCGGACGACGATTCCCAGCTGATCTACGAGCACCTGCAGGACTGTATGGAGTGCCAATCGGAGCTGAACGCCGTCGATGACGGGAAGGATTCGCTGATTGTCGATCTTCGCGCCGACGACCAGCACGCGGAGTTCGGCCGCGAACCCGAATGCAGAATCGCCTTGGCCAAGGCGCTCGGCGCACTCGCAAAAGCCGATGAAACCGACGACGGCTTGCCGCTGATGGAGCTCCCCGCGCAGCTCGGCGAATATGAAATCATTCGGCAGATCGGGCACGGGGGCATGGGCCGCGTCCTGCTGGCTCGCCACACCAAACTGGGGCGTGAAGTGGCCCTCAAAGTCATCGCCGATCATCGTTTTACCGATTCCCAGACCCGCAGCCGGTTCGATGCGGAAATGCGCGCAGTCGGACAACTCAGCCATCCGAATATCGTCACGGCCCACGATGCCCGAGAAGTCGACGGGCTGGCCGTGTTGGTGACCGAATTCATTGATGGCAGAAACCTGCATCAAATCGTCGCGAGGACGGGCCCACTGTCACTTGCCAATGCGTCCGAGGTGATTTTGAAAGTAGCCGCCGCTCTGGAATACACCAGCGACCAAGGCTTTGTGCATCGCGATGTCAAACCATCCAACATCATGATCAGTCGCAGTGGCGAAGTGAAACTCCTCGACCTGGGCTTAGCACGATTTCATGTGGGCCCCGAAGTCGAGCTGACGGCCACTGGTCAAACAATGGGAACCGCGGATTACGTCGCTCCCGAACAGGTTGCCAATGCTCACGATGCCGACAGTCGCAGCGACGTTTACGCCCTCGGCTGCACGTTCTTCAAGCTGCTGACCGGACACGCTCCATTTGAATCCGAAGAATACCCGACCTCGTTTGCCAAGCTGACCGCACACGTCTCGGCGCGACCACCGAGTCTCCAATCGCGATTGCCGAATTGCCCAAACGAAGTCGCCAAGCTCGTCGACACGATGTTGGAAAAATCACCTGACCGACGGCCAAGCACACCCGGCGAAGTCGCCAAGACCCTTTCTCGTTTCGCTCGCGGCAGTGATCTGCAGCAACTCGTCAGGCAAGCGGACGCTTCCCTACCGAGCCCACGTCCACTACCAATTTCGACTGCAGCCGCCTCCCAATCTTGGCTGCGCCGTCCTGTTCCGCGAGTGATGGCGATCGCTTGCGGATTCTTCGGACTTTTGGCAGGGCTCATGCTGGGCATGTTCCTCAAGATCAAATATCCCGACGGAAGCGAAGTCACGCTGCCCATCGGACCGGGCACAAATATCGAGCTTGTGGCAGGGACGGATATAGCCGCCGACGAGCAGGCCATCCAACCGGATGCGGAGGAGGTGCCGCACCCGCAACCCAAACCGCACTCCGGGAACGATACACTTTCGCGGGGCGTGAACGCGGCCCAACAACTTACCGACCAACTGCAGGGCATCTGGCGAATTACCTCCCCCAGCGACAGGACGCCGGAAACGGAGAAAGCAGTACTCGCCTACTTTGATGGTTTCCAGTTCTACGTGGCGACAGTCAGCACGGACCTGCAAGATTTTTCCTATGGTAACTTCGGCACTCAACACGATAGTCGCGACACGTTGATTCGCCTCGAGTTTGAGTCCGCGAAGACGCCTCTCATACTGAGCCAACCAACCCCTCAGGATATCGATCAGTCCTTTTCGGTCATCACGCAGCCCGTCAAAACCGATGGCGATGTGATGGGTCTGCCCCCAGCGCAGACGGTTCGACCCAACACGCTGAACTTCAAACGCGTCGGCCATTTTCCAGTAACGCAAGCCGATAATCGCGCCGTACTCGGGGACCACCGCCTCAACTACAACGATCCCTATGTCAAAGCATTGATGTTCATCGTCCAGTCACAATCCATGGGGCCCAAGCAGATGCGCGACGTTGTGAGCAAGTCCGACGCTGCGATCAAAACCACAAGATCTTCAAACAACTTGAAGCAGATCGCGATTGGCTTCCATAACTTCACCGCCAGATATGATCAATTTCCTGGAACGGAGAATGTGCTCGGAGCCGGTCCGGTGGAGGAAGGGAAACAAATCCAGCCGTTCAGCTGGCGTGTGGCGATCCTGCCCTTAATTGATCAAGCGGAGCTATTTGAGTCCTATCGATTCACCGAACCGTGGGACAGCACGTATAACCTCACCCTGCTGGATAGAATGCCGGAAATCTACCGCAGCCCCCGGGCCCCCCGTGACCAACCCCAGGGCCACACAAACTATCTCGGCCTCACCACCGAGAATGCGTTGATGGAAAAGAAAGGCGGTACCAAACTGCGGGACATCACCGACGGCACCTCAAACACGATCTTGGTCGTGGAATCAAAAAAGACCGTTCCTTGGACGGCCCCTGAGGACCTGAATGAATACCCCGAATTCTTTTCACCCGCGATGTACGCTCGGGCCGACGGCAGTGTGAACTCAGAAGAGCAACCTGACCGCGAGCAGATTCAGAATATGATCACGATCGATGGAGGTGAGCGGTGATTCGCCGTCGCAGGAAACGTGTTCAGATTTCCTCAGCCCTGCAGACGGGGCTGCAGACGGGGCCAGGCAAATTGCTGGACCTTTGGCCCGCAGACTTACTGAGAACTGGAGATCCTCGCACCTGCTAGAGGAATCGTTGTTTCGTGATAATCTAGTAAATCCTCACGATTTAGAACGATTTTGGACTTCTCGTCGTAGTAGGTGCGTGACATATTGTGGGGGTTGCGCGGGTTGCACCTGCGCGCACCCGCAAAAATCCCTCTCTCCTGAGTTCTGACAGGCCACCTTTCGTGCAGCGGTTTCTCACCCACCTGACGCTCATCGCCTATCTGGTCGGGGGCTGGTTATTGCCAGCCGCCCACCATCATGCGAGTCAGGTTGAGACGCACAGTCACGCCGTTGGTGGCGCATGTTGTGATTCGCTCGCTCACCAGCATCTCCATCCGGTTCTTAGTAAATGCGAACCGGCGCACGCCTGCGGTTGCGAGCACGATGCGGCCGAGCATCCAACGGATGCCGATGGCTTCATCGAACAATCCCGCACCCATTCACATCACTGCGCTGCACTCTGTGCTGGCTGTGTGGCTCAGAGCTTGGTGGCGTCGCAGATCACCGATCAAGCCGCCTGGAGCTTCGACGTTGACGCTAAGTCGGGCGTCTTGGCTGAGTCTTGCTGGCTGCCTGCGGAGCGTTATGGCTTCGCACTCTCGCGTGGACCACCTGCTGCGGTTTGAGTCGCCGCTGCCCTGAGTGATTGCTGGATGTTCGTGCGCCGCGTGCATTCGAGATCCGCCCCCATCGGCCTAGCCCGGCCCATTTTATTGCCCATGGCTAGGGGCACATCGATTGAGTGAACCGAAATGCGTAAGCGACCGGGCAGGAGTTATTGCCCGGTGCCTGACGGCACTCGGCTCACGACTGCGGCAACAAAGTCGAACGATCGACCGCCAATCACCTGAACATTTATCCACACAATATTCATCAGAGAGCCATTTTATGCACACGTCGCTTCCCCATTTGCAGGTGCCTGACCAGCCCGCTCAACCCATCAACACCGGATCTCGCCGCGCTTTCACGCTCGTCGAACTTCTGGTCGTGATCGCCATCATTGGCGTCCTCGTCGGTCTCCTGCTGCCCGCCGTTCAGGCTGCACGTGAGGCGGCCCGGCGGATGAGCTGTAGCAACAATCTGAAACAACTCGGGCTGAGCATCCACAACTATCAATCCGCCTATCAGCAACTACCGATGCACGGCGGCGGCACTTGGCGTGACGGTGCCGCGTTGGACACCAATACCACCAATCGCATGGACCTTTCGATCTGGGTCGGGCTGACCCCGTTCATGGAACAACAGGCGTTGTGGCAACAAATCAGCAATCCTTTGGCAAACAATGGCGGGGCGCCCAATCCGTGGCCCGCGATGGGCCCCGAAACAACTGCGGTAGCTTACGCACCCTGGACCACCGAGATTGCCACTCTGCGTTGCCCGAGCGATCCGGGTGTCGGTTTGCCTAGTTTCGGACGCACCAACTATGCCGCCTGCCTGGGCGACTCGCTGCACTACATGGATCAAGGCCCGCTCGGCATCGTCAATCGCACCGTGTACTCGATGAGCAATTTGAGCACCCACGCTCAACAGGCTGCCGCGGCCTGCCGGGGAGCGTTTATCTCGCATCAATCGACGAGACTTCGCGATGTGCTCGACGGGCTGTCCAATACGATTTTCGTCGGCGAGATCGCGACCGATCTCGGCGACAATGACATTCGCACACGCCCGGGGATTGGTTTTGATTCCCCACCCGGCGAGATGCTCCGGGACGATCCGGATGCCTGTCTCGACGAAGGCTTTAATGACGCTACACGACCGCAATTCTGGCTGCCGGGTGCGATCACGCTCGCTCCGAATGAAGAGGGACGCGGTTTTCGCTGGGCCGCCAGCGGCGCAGCATTCAGTGGATTCAACACGATCCGCCCACCGAACCAAGAGGTCTGCTTCGGTGGCAACTCGGCGAGCTCGCACGGTGTGGCATCGGCGAGTAGTCGACACCAGGGCGGCGTCCACGTACTGATGGGCGACGGCGCGATCAAATTCATCACGGAGTCGATCGTGGGCGGCGTCCATCACCACAGCAACGTGTGGCTCGGTGGCACTGGAGACAACGCCCCTGGCTCGCCGAGCCCGTACGATTTGTGGGGCGCCTTGGGAACCCGAGCGTCGCACGAAATTGTCAGCGACGGTTTTTAATCTTGCCGCGGCTCGCCGATCCCGCCAGCGGATTTCGAGACACTTTCTACTCAGCACGTTCCATTCAGCCAGCCGATCAGCGTTCAACTCGCTGGCAGCGGACGACGCATATGCTCGTAGGCGTTGGGCGTCGCCAGTCGACCGCGACGGGTGCGAACGAGCAGTTCACTGCGGAGTAAAAACGGCTCGACTTCGTCCTCGAGCGTGTCGCCGCTGACATTCATGGTGTGCGCAATCGCATCGAGCCCAGCAGGACCACCCAAAAACACCCGCATCAGCGTGTCGAGATAATTTCGGTCCTGCTTGTCGAGTCCGAGGTGATCGATCCCGATCATGTCCAACGCGGCGCGGGTAATCTCCCGGTCGACCTTCCCCCCCGCTTTGCTCTGGGCATAGTCACGCACCCAGAGCAGGCGATTATTAGCCAGTCGGGGCGTGCTGCGGGACCGATCTGCGATCACGGAGGCGGACGCGTCGTCGACCTCGATCGATAGTTTCTTCGCGTTGCGATGAACGATTTCGGCAAGTTCTTGTGGGGTATACCAACCGAGATGTTCACGAATTTGAAAGCGATCTCGCAGCGGCGCGCTGAGCATGCCCGCCCGCGTCGTCGCGCCGATCAGCGTGAATGGCTTCAGCTCGAGGTTGAGCGTGCGGGCGTTGACGCCGTCGCCCAGTACCACGTCAATTCGAAAGTCTTCCATGGCCGTATAGAGGTACTCTTCGACGGCCTTGGGAACCCGGTGAATTTCGTCGATAAAGAGCACGGACCCCTCAGACACATTGGTGAGATACGGCAACAGATCCTTGGGGGCGCGGAGACCAGCGCCATTTGCCATCTGCACGCTGGTGTTCATCTCGGCCGGAATGACCGTGGCAAACGTCGTCTTACCGAGCCCGGGTGGACCATCGAAGAGGATATGCCCGAGTGGCTCGCCGCGGGACTGAGCCGCGTCAATGGCGATCTTCAGCCGCTCGATCACATCCTTCTGCCCGACCATTTCATCCATGCGGCGAGGACGCAGCCTCCCGTCCGCTTCCGACCGTCCCGGAACCTGACCCTCGGGATCCTCCGAGACGGGGCCCTCGGGGACCCGAGAATCTCCATTTGGCAGTGTACCGGGGCGTTTGCTGGCCGCGCCGGCATCGGGGCGTGCCGAGCGGTCGGTCCCCGCATGGGATGGATTTCGCCCACCCGACACGTGGTCCCCCAACGCGTCACCGCGTCGCTCAGGATCGGATTGTTGGTAGATTGCTTCGCGTGCCATGCTGAATTCCGTATAGACGTTCTCGCTGAGCGACTGCCTCGACGCCACGAGTGGTACCGAGCAAACTTCGCCGCTCGGCTCTATTTACTGTAGCGGGCCAGACCCGATCGGTGGTAGTTCAGTTCGCGAGCAGGAGTTTGTGGTACGATAGAGGGGTGCCGCCTGGACCTCGTCCAGACTGCTCAAATCGTTGCTTTTTTGAGTCTTATCATGTCATCTGACGCCACCTCCAATCCCCCGCCATCGCTGTCTGACCCCGAGTGGATTGGCCGTTACGAGCCGTATCTGCGAATGCTGGCTCGGACCCACATGCGGGCCGCGTACCGAGCCAAGATCGGCGACTCCGACATTGTCCAACAGACGATGCTCAACGCCGTCGGTGCCATCGATCAGTTTCGCGGCGGTACCGAGGCCGAACTGCGAGCGTGGCTGCGTCAAATACTCGTACGGCAAATCTGCCATCTTGACCGCGATTTGCACCGCGAAAAACGCGATGTCCGCCGCGAGCGGTCGATGGAACAGAAACTCGCCCAGTCATCGATGCGGCTGGAGGGACTCTTAGCGGCCGATCAAGCCACGCCGAGCCAGGTGGCAGTCGTCGGCGAGAATGTCACCGCTCTTGCCGCGGCCGTAGAACGACTGCCTGAAGGCCAACGCCAAGCGATCGAACTGCACTACCTCGAAGGTCTGAAATTAGCCGAGGTGGCCGAGGTACTCGACAAAACCACCGGCGCTGTCGCAGGCCTACTGCACCGCGGCATGAAACAATTGCGTGCCGACTGGACCGCGTCTCAGTTCCGAGGCGATGCCACATGAGCAATCCAACCGGTGACGAGAATGCAGCCGATCCCGATGCCGTGGCAGGCGAGGAACGCGAGCCATTCGAACATGAGGAACTCGACCCTGACGCGGATTTCGACGACGACGAGGATGCGTTCTCACTTGAGGAACTCGGGGCGGCCTATCAACACCTTGTCGGTGACGGCGAATCCAATGAGCACGGCGTTGGACTGGAGATCGGCGAAGTGCTCCAGCGTGAACACTTGGTTGCAGCTCAAACTAACAGCCGTCAAAACACCGATGACGCACCCGACGATGACGCCCCAGACACAGACGAGGCCTGGCAGGCGGACGTCGCCGAGCAGCCAGCAGAAGAGATTGCCGCGTCACCCGAGGCGATCATCGAAGCGGCGCTGTTCGTGGGCAACCCCAATGGCAATGGGATCACCGCAGCACGCCTGGCGTCGATCATGCGAGGCATGACCCCCGAGGAAGTAATCGAAACCCTCGATCGCCTCCAAGCCTCTTATCGCGAACACCGCCAAGGCATCCGAATCGCCGAGGACGAATCGGGATATCGCCTCGTCGTTGCACCGGAGGTTGAATCGATCCGCCACGTGTTCACAGGCAAGGTTCGCGAGACCAAACTCGCCCAACCCGCGATCGAGGTGCTCGCCATGGTCGCCTACCAACCGGGCATCACCGCCGTCGAATGCACCGACAAACGCGGTCGTGATAGCGGACCTTTGCTAAACCAAATGGTTCGCCGCCGGCTAATTGAGATGAAACGTGAACCAGTCGCTGCGCCAGACAG
The DNA here is from genome assembly GCF_007860105.1 of Allorhodopirellula heiligendammensis. Lineage (NCBI taxonomy): Bacteria > Pseudomonadati > Planctomycetota > Planctomycetia > Pirellulales > Pirellulaceae > Allorhodopirellula > Allorhodopirellula heiligendammensis. The sequence continues at coordinate 874,783 of NZ_SJPU01000003.1, read as the reverse complement.
CTCCACAGACGCAAACTCGGCCTCGAGTAAGAAGAAGCCGAAACTGGTGTCCAGATTTTACCCCGCCGAACGCCTGCTCGTGCTCCTCGGATTGGACTCACTTGACGATCTACCTCAGGTCGAAGAAGGACACCTCCAATAGAACATTGCCCCTAGGTCGCAAAGCGACGACACGCGTCACGCCTCCTTTTTTAACGGTATCATGACAACCGACACCTTTGCGGAATCGCTTGTCGTCTCGGCGAGGTCAGCGCCGCTCAGGAATCTCGACACGAAAGCTTGACTTACTTAGACACAATGTCTATATTGGCCATCGTGATGAGTTGATCCCTGTGACAGGAGAGCGAAGCATGCGATCGTTGGCAGTCCTTCTACTGGTCGTCTTGAGCGGTGTGCTCGGCTCCTCGCGACTGGCCCAGGCTGACTCACGGGGCGAGGATTTAGCGGCCTGGCTTGATCAACGCGGCCAGGAATTGTTTGGTCCGCTCCCCACACGATGTGACGACCTGACGTTTGCGCGGCGAGTCTATCTGGATGTATTGGGGCGGGTACCGAGTGTCTCGGAGCTACGGGATTTTGAGGCGTTGGGCGATCGGCGTCGGCACACGTTGATCGATCAATTGGTCTTTGGCGAAGGAACCCGGGCGGAGGTCTATCAGCGACTCGCGGCTGCCAATCTTGCTCGTCAGTGGCGCCGTGTCCTGCTGCCGCCGGGAACGACGGTGAACGGTGCGCCGGAGACGCTCGAACTCTGGTTGCAAGACGCCTTCGCTCGAAAGGTACCGTTTGACGAAATGATGCGACGGCTGACCAGTGCGGACACGTCCGGCTATTACCAATTACTGGGGAGTCTGCCGGAGAATTATGCCGCTCACATCTCACGGGTCGCCCTCGGCGTGCGGATGGAATGTGCCCAGTGTCACGACCATCCGTTCGTGGATTGGAAGCAATCTGATTTCTGGGGTCTGGCTGCGTTCTATGGTGACATGCCTCGCGTGGGAGACGTTGCGAACGCTTCGCGGCAAGCGAAGACGCCTGGATCGATATGGTATGAAGGGACTGAATATGCTGCCAAGTTCCTCTGGGATCCAGCCGCGATCGAGAAACCTGAACGAGCAGCGCGAACGCGGTTTGCCGCCTGGCTGACATCGGCAGCGAATCCGAACTTTTCGGCAACGGCGGTCAATCGTTTTTGGCAGCTCTTGGTGGGCCGTGGGTTATTCCCTGATGTCGAAAACCTCGATTTGGCCATGCCAGACGAACGTGAAGTGCTGGACGAGTTCGGTCAGCGGTTCGCCGCAACCGGTTTCAGCGTGGATCAGTTGACGGCAGCCATATGCAAATCGGCGTGGTACCAAGCTGAGAGTGCGGCGAGTGAAGTCGCACCTACGTCACAGAGGTTCACACGGACATTGAAAGTGATCAGTCCCGAGCAGGTATTCGACTCTCTCGAACAGTCTCTGATCTTACCTGTCAGTCGGATCGATCCTGCCTCGTCGCGGTGGTCCGGCGATCGCCTGCAATTAGTCAGCCGACTGAGCGAAACAACCGGCACGACTCCTGAAGACTATGCCGCTGGTATTCCGCAAGCGCTGATGCTGATGAACGGCAAAATGACCAGTGACGCGATCAGCTCGGAGCGTAGCCGGTTGCTCCGCGCCGTGCTCGACTCACCTTTCTTCAATCAGCAGGATCGCATCAAAACATTGTATTTAGCGGTGTTGACGCGGGAGCCGTCCGCGGCGGAGCTCTCATCGCTGAGCGACTATTTGGAAACACAGTCCACTGAGACGGCCCGGGAGCACGCCTATGGCGAGATTCTCTGGGCCTTGTTAAACAGCCCGGAGTTTGTGCTATGTCGATAAGGTTTCAGTTCGATCATTATTCACGCCGCGACATCATGCGAATCGCCGCGGCGTCGTTGGCGGGGACGAGTTGCTCGGGATGGCTGCCAAGATTGGCTCACGCTGCTGCCGGCAAACGACCTCCCAAAGCATGCATTCTGCTCTGGATGTCGGGTGGGCCTAGCCAACTGGAGACACTCGATCCGAAGCCGGGGCATCGTAACGGCGGGCCGACCAAGGCCATTGCGACTGCGGTACCGGGCATCTCACTGAGCGACAATCTGCCTCTGCTCGCGAAACAGATGCGGGACGTCGCTCTGATTCGATCGATGAAAACGCGCGAAGGCGACCACGGCCGGGCCACCCAACTGATGCAGACCGGTTACCGACCGATGGGCGGTGGGACCGAATATCCCGTTCTCGGCTCGTTGGTTGCCCAGCGAAATGCGCCCCATGACTCACCGTTGCCCGGCTTCGTGTCGATCGCACCTTTCCGGTTTGGAAATTTAGGGAGCGGTTTTTTGGGACCGCGTTACTCACCGCTGCTGGTTTCCGGCGCGAGCAACAACCCGACCACACGTGCGAATTTGACTGTGGAAAACCTTGAACCGGTCGGCATCCCACGAGACGGATTGGACAATCGCCAGCAATTGCTCCAATTGATGCGTGCGGGCATGGCTGGGGAATCGGCATCGGCGCTCAAGCACGCTGCCGTCTACGACCAAGCGATGCGGATGGTGGAAACCCGGGGCGAAGGCGCTTTCAACTTAGACGAAGAGCCTGCCGAACTGCGTGATGCGTATGGCCGCAGTCGGTTCGGGCAAGGCTGTTTGCTGGCTCGGCGGTTGGTCGAACGGGGAGTGCCCTTTGTCGAGGTCTCGCTCGATGCCACCGGTGACGCCAGCTGGGACTCACACCTAAACAATTTCCGGGCGGTGACATCCATGTGCGGCACGCTCGATCCGGCGTGGTCAACACTGCTCACCGACTTGCGTCAGCGCGGGTTGCTGGAATCGACCCTGGTCGTGTGGATGGGCGAGTTTGGGCGCACCCCCAAGATCAACCCGAATAGCGGACGCGACCATTTCCCCGATGCCTGGAGCGTCGCTCTGGCGGGTGCCTCGATCGCGGGCGGGCAGGTGATTGGTGAGACAACCGCGGATGCGATGGAGGTCAAGGATCGTCCTGTCAGTGCCGCAGATCTATTTGCCACAGTGCTGGAATCAATCGGTATCTCATCATCATCGAGTAATTCATTGGGCGATCGGCCGATCCCGATTGTCGATGAAGGAGGCACCCCGATCAAGGAGCTCGTGGGATGATGCGATATCCGCGGCGACTTTCCGTGATGTTCCTGACGATCGTCTGCTCGTCAACCGTGCAAGCCGAGGATGCAGGCCGACACGACATGCTGTTGTTGTTACCCGGTGGTCCCGTACATCTGCGTGTCCAGATCATGGACGATGCCAAGACATTGGAACAAACCCGCGCGGACTATTTGACTCGCTTGGTCGCGTCGCTGGACACGGACCAGGATGGAAAACTCAGTCGCACTGAAACTCAAAAGCATCCGTTGTTCGTCAGCGGACGAAGATTTGAAGGCAACAAGTTCCTCGACTCCTTACGCTCGAGTCGCCCATACACAACTCAAGACCTCGAACTGGCGGTCGATCGCGCCGCGGGACAGCTGGTAACCTACCGCCAAAATAATGCGCTCGCCGACCAAGACCTGAGTGTCTTTCGCGTACTCGACCGAGACGAGTCAGGATTGATCGACCGCGTTGAAATGCAGTTGTCCCCCGCGCGAATCGCCGAGCGTGACAGCGATTTTGATCAATGCGTGACGTTCGACGAATTCTTGACCACCGCACCGACGACCATGCAAGGTGCTCTCGTTAGCCCTCTCCTTGACGAACCCCCTGGGGCGGTGCACTCCGAGATGCTTCGCGATGCCACCGAGCCGATTCTGGCCGCCCGCTTGGTTCGCCGGTACGACACCGATCGCGATGCCCACCTCACCGCTGACGAATTGGGCTGGAAGGCAGAGCGGCTCGAGTCGCTCGACGTGGACCAGGACGGCAAGCTGAGCATGCAAGAGATGAGTCGGCTCGCGACCGCTGAACCCGACATGTCTTTGACGGTCGACTTGCATCAATCCTCCAGCGACGCCATGCAGCTCGTCTCAGCCCATGCAGCTGATGTGGAAGTAGCGAGATCCGATTTGATCCGCCTGCAACGCGGCGGCTTGTCGCTCAGCGTCAGTTACCGGCATCGAGACCCCATGGCCGAAGCCAACGCCAACGCAGCAGACACGTTCAACGCGATCGATGTTGATGCCAACGGATACCTCGACCGCGACGAAATCGCCGAACACCAGCGTTTCGCTCGCTACCTCTTCGACGCGATGGATCAAGACGACGACGACCGAGTGTTTGCCGAGGAGATGATGTCGTATGTCAAGCAGTACACCGAACCCGCATCGACAACGTGCCAGGTGACATTGCTCGACAATGGCAATGGTTTTTTTCAGATTCTCGATACCAACGCCGACGGTCGCATCTCAATTCGCGAGCTGCGACAATGTGAAACTCAATTACTGAACGTCGCTGGGAACGAATCTGCGATCAATCCGTCGCGATTGACCAAGTCATACCGGATTGAAATTCAACGTGGGGGCGTGGGGCTGTTCGGACGCGTTGACCGGCCCACGATGGATACGCCTGAGGCATTCCTGAAACCGCCGAGTGGTCCGATTTGGTTCCAACGGATGGACCGCAATGGAGACGGCGACTTGACCTGGGACGAGTTTCTCGGCCCGCGAGATGTGTTTCATCAAACCGATGCCGATCACGACGATTTAATTGACGAAGCCGAAGCCACTCAAGCCACGAAGGATGCAACATGAGCACCACGATGAACTCGACCGTCAACCATGACAAGCAACTGCTCGAGGAGGTCGAAAAACTTCGTGAAGCGCGACGGCAACTGCGTGAGGAGGTCGCCAAAGTCATCGTCGGCCAACAGGATGTTGTCGACCTACTGTTGCTCGCACTGCTCTGTCGAGGTCACGTTTTACTGCACGGTGTCCCGGGACTGGGTAAGACCCTGATGGCCCGGACGCTGTCGCAAACCTTGGATCTGAAATTCAAACGAGTTCAGTTCACGCCCGACCTGATGCCATCGGACATCACCGGTACCGACGTGATGGAGGAATTAGAGAGCGGTGGGTATCGACTCAAATTTGTCCCCGGCCCGATCTTTACCAATTTCTTACTCGCCGACGAGATCAACCGCACGCCTCCCAAAACCCAAGCCGCGCTGCTGCAGGCGATGCAGGAAAGGGAGGTGAGTATCGGCAATACGACCTATTCGCTTGATCCACCGTTCTTCGTTGTCGCGACGCAGAACCCAATTGAGATGGAGGGCACCTACCCCTTGCCAGAGGCCCAGGTTGACCGCTTCATGTTCAACATCCGCGTGGGATATCCCACGGTCCAGGAGGAGGCCGAAATCATCCGAGGGACGACGGGTACCGACATCTCATCACCCGCCGCAGTGCTGGAGTCGGCCGACCTTTTGAAACTTCAGGGGATCGTCCGGAGTGTGCCGGTGGCGGACGATGTGGTCATGTACGCGGCCCGATTGGTCAACGCCAGCCGACCGGTGAAAAACTCTGGCGACTCCCAGTCGCGTGTCGACATGGTTAGCAAGTATGTCACCTATGGGGCGAGTCCCCGAGCGGGGCAATCGCTGATCCTCGCAGGGAAAGCTCGCGCCGTGCTCGAAGGCCGCTATCACGTCGACTTCGAAGACGTCCGGGCGCTGGCGCATCCCGTCCTACGGCACCGGTTGGTGCTGAATTTTCACGGCCGGGCCGACAATGTGGATTCAGATGACGTGGTCGATGCGCTGCTAGAGAATGTCAAAGACGAAGTAGCGGGTCGATGATCCGCTGCCTTGAAGTCGTCATGAACATTTAACCAGAACGAAAACTCGATACGTGGCAAGCACGCTTAGCTCCATGAAATCCTCTCCGCAAACAACGGCACCGAACTGGCTGCGGCCCGATGAACTGGCACGACTCAGTTCGTTGGAATTGCGCGCGCGGGGTGTGGTGGAAGGTTTTCTGCAGGGTCTCCACCGCAGTCCATTCGTGGGCTACAGCGTCGAGTTCTCGTCACATCGTCGCTATGGTCCCGGCGACGATTTGCGGCACGTCAATTGGAAAGTATTCGCCCGTCAACGCAAGCTGTACGTCAAAGAATTCGATGCCGAGACCAATTTAAATCTGTACCTGCTCGTCGATGCCAGTCGTTCGATGCAGTGCAAAATTGATGGAGCGATGACCAAGTATGAATATGCCGCCACACTCGCTGCCGCGATGGCATTCCTGGCGCTGAAACAACGCGATGCTGTGGCCTTGGGTTTGATGGACGATGGCGTCCGACAGTATCTCGATCCGTCGGTCAAACCAGGACGTTGGGAGGACTGCCTGAGGATGCTGGCGCAGACGCCCGAGCGTCCCGTCACGGAACTCGCCAAGTCGCTCGAGCAGGCCGCTGCGGTTGCCCGCCATCGAGGCATCGTGATTGTGTTGAGCGACATGGTCGACGACGTCGCTGGGATCCAACGCGGACTGCAGCAATTGCGGCATCGCGGCCATGAGGTTGTTTTGTTTCATATCCTCGATCCGTTCGAGCGTTATCTCGCCAAACAGGGTCGTGTGCGGGTGCTAGATATGGAAGGGAGCGCCGACGTGACAACGGATGTGGAGAGCATCCGCGGCGATTACCTCCACCGGATCGAGCAGTGGTGCGATGAGCTGGAGGACGTATGCCGACACCAGGGCGTCGATCGCTTGGAGCTGACCACGGACCAGCCGCCAACAGGTGCCTTGGTCGACTACCTAGTGAGGCGGACTCGATAGCCCATGAACTTCATCCAAACGGGATTCTTGATCGGCTCGGCCACCGTTGCCATTCCACTGATCATCCATCTATTGAATCGTTGGCAGGTACGACGCGTTGAGCTCGGAACGATGCGATTCCTGAACGAAGTCATTCGCGATGGCGCGCAGCGTCGACGGATCCGTCGCTGGCTGCTGCTGCTGACGCGGATGGCGTTGGTGGCCCTCCTGGCATGCTTATTCGCACGACCGTTTCTGCCTGGAAGATCCCAGCGTGATGGCGACCACTTGCAGATTGTTCTCATTGATCGCTCGGCGAGTATGGGAATGCCTGGCAATAGTGGCCGCGTGATTGACGATGCTCTGACCGCGGCTGCCGATGGCGTTGCCGAATATGGCGAGGGAGCCACGGTGTTGTGGGCTTGGTTTGATGGCCAGGTCGAGCCATTGCCTGCGTCAACGACGCGGCCGACAGTCCCGCGTGCTCTCGACGGCGATACCAATTACCAGGCCGCAGTCGAGTGGGCTCGGGACCGGATCGGAGCCTTCCCAGAATCACTGGCGGAGGTCATGATCGTCACCGACCTCCAGCAGAGCGGCCTCGCCATGGCTCCATCGGCTAGCGAGTCGCTGGGGTTTTCTGACAACGTTCCTGTTCGCATTGTCGATGTCGGTCGGGCTGCGGCAAACAATTTGGCGATTACCCAGTTTGCACCGCTCCAAACGCGGTTGGACACCAAAACAGCCAGTCGCTTCGGCGCCACATTGTTTAATTTTGGCAACCTCCCTCAAGAAGAGGTGCCGATGGTGGTGTCAGCATCCAATGGCACTCGTCAGGTCCGCTTGAAAAAGTCGATCAGTGTGCCCAGCGGCCAAGCCGAAGATGTTCAATTTGATTTAGGAAACTTGGATGCAGGATTGTGGCAGGTCACCGCCTCGATCGACGTGGCCGATGACTTGGCCGCCGACAATCGCCGATTGACCGCCGTACAAGTCGCCCAACCGCTGAACTTGCTGGTCATCGATGGAGGGGCCGCCGAGGACGGTTCAAACTCCGCGAGTTACTACTTGGCCGCTGCGCTCGGCCGGCAATCGAGCCCACCATCGAGCATTGAGGGAGACGCTGCCCGTGAATCCGCTCCACCGAGTCGCTTTGCGGTCGAGGTGCTGTTCTTAGAAGATCAATCAATGTCGAGCTTGGACGGGCACCAGTATCCGCTGGTAGTGGTCTCCGACGCTGGGGCCCTATCGGCCCAGTTGATCGCGGACCTGGAATCGTACGTCAGTGGAGGTGGTCGACTGTTGGTATTCGCTGGCGACGCTGTCGACACCGCGACGCTGGACGCATGGAATCAATCTAAGTTGGTGCCCGGCACGCTGCGGCTACCGCAGCCCAGCGGCGTGACCCCATTCCGCATCAAGACCCTAGCAACTCGCACCGAGATGCTATCACCCTTTGCGGATCCTCAGCACGGCGACTTGACTCGGTTGGCATTTCGAAAGCTACTCCCTGTCAGCGTCGCGGATCAAACCAAAGTCCTGGCGAGATTTGATGGTGATCGACCTGCGATGACCCGACAACCTGTCGGACAAGGGAGTGTCGTGTGGTTTCTGTCCAGTGCCGATTCAAGTTGGAGTAACTGGACGACCAATCCGTTGTATCTACCGCTGGTACAACAGATGGCGGGCGACCTTTTGAATCTCACCGGAGAGGGCCCCATTCGATTTCGTCGCATCGGGGAGCCACTCGATTTTGAACGACCTTCCCGGTTGGTAGTAACCCAGGCGGCCCTCAATCCAGCGTCACCACCAATCGCGGAACCTGTTTTTGAACATGCCGGTTTCGAGCAACAGCCCCACGCGCTGTACGTCATCAATGGATCGTCGCGTGAATCGGATCCAACGCGTATGGAAGCGTCCGCGTTGGCAAACCACTTTGGTCTCAACCTTGCTGATGCCACGAATCGACCTCAGAGCCAATCGGTCGCAACGCGAAAACCAAATGAGTTGTGGCCATGGCTGGCTGCTGCCGCCTGTGTGTTATTGATTGGCGAATTCGCGCTCGCAAATCGAACGGTGTCATGATGGTCAGCAGTGATATCCCCCTGCATCGAAAGTCCACTCGTAGCGAATCTCACCAAGAGGTTCGGCAGTGCTTCGTTCGACATCGAAAACACGACAGTCTTGATGACTTCCTTTATTCTGAGCTCCCTCCTATGCAACGGAAGTCCTCATGAGTACCTCTCCGGTTTCTATCCCTCCAGTCTCCTGGGAAGTCGCTGAGCGTTTTCACTCCCTGCGGCGACGTTACTTTGCTGTCGACACCGCCATTGCAACCGTCTTGGCTGGGATCATGATCGGCTGTCTCTGGCTGCTGCTGGCTGCGGGCGACTATGTTTGGGAGTGGTCCCAGCGAGTACGCATGATTGGACTCGCCGGGGGAGGTCTCGTGATTTTTGCATGGTGGATCCGCCGCCTGATAGCTGGGTTTATCGGCACGCGTGAACGTCCTTTTGCCAACCGGCTCGAACACGTCTTCGGTGACTTTGGACAGCGCATTCGAACCGTACTCGATACCGTCGAGGGTCGCGTTCAAGGACCGCAAGCCATGCTAGCGGCCCTGGGGCATCAAACCCTCGGCCGCTGGGAAACCCTCACACCCACCACGCTGATCCCATCGAGAGCCTTGGTGATCGGTGGCTGCGGTCTGCTGTTCGTGTCGATGGCGGCTGTGTGTACGTTCTTTGCCAGTAACCAATGGCGAACAGCCTTGTTGCGCTCGCTCGGGATGAATCTTCCTTATACGACGATGACGGTTAGTCCAGAAGATACGCGTGTGCTCGAAGGCAGTGACGTCAGCGTGTCCTTGGAACTACAGGGGCGGCTCGATCGCGATGTGGTTCTGCGATATCGAGATGTGCCGGTAGTAGACGCTCCAGTTGCCGCCGAGACCGATAGTCAATCCGAGTCCGAATCGGCTTGGGTGGAAACAGAGCTGTCACCCACGGAATCCAGACCGGAGCTGTTCCAACTCAACTTGGGCAAGACGAATCGTGCAATTGAATATCAGTTTCTGACCAGTATCGGTGATACGCGCGTCTATCGCATCGATGTTCAACCACTCATCGAGGCCCAGCACATCGAAGTTACGGTGCAACCTCCCGCATATACGCAATTGGAGCAGCGAAAGTTTGGGACTGCAGATGTCGCCGTCTTGCAATCTTCCGATGTGCAAGTCGTCATTGAAACCAATCACCCACTCGGTCGAGCCCAGCTCGAGATCGGCCCCAAGGCTTCTCGATTGCAAAGTGTGTCAATTGCTGCAGGTGACGATCCCACACTCTGGACGTTTTCCCTGCCGAGCGACGATTCATTGGTATGGAGATTCTCAGGTGATGGTCGAGATGAAACGCCAATGAAGCCCGTAACAGGAAGGGTGCGTGTTCGCCAAGACGCGGCACCGCGAATTGCCTGGCGTGATCCTTACGACGAAATCCGCGTCCAGCCCTTGGCAGAGTTGCCGATGCGAGCGCAGATTGCTGACGACTATGGCGTGACGTCGGCGGGGATCGTATTTCAGATCGGCGACAACGATGAGTATGTCTTGACCGATTGGGACGTGTCGACACAAGACTCTAGAGAGGCTGCCCTCACGACTCGTTTGCGATTGGAAGAGATCCTGCCGCTGGAATCCTTCGCCTTATCAGAGCGAGACTACATCAGCTACTACGCGTTCGCCGTTGATAATCGAGACCCGCATCCGCAGCGTGCTGAGAGCGATATTCGCTACATCGACATTCGCCCGCTGCGCCAATTTTTCGGAGAGATAGAACTTGAGCCGGGAACGGGCGGCGGTCGCATTCTCGTCCAGTTAGACGAACTGATTCGGCGGCAGCGTTTTCTGATCAATCGAACGCGACGAATGGGGGGTCGGTCCAGCATCGACTTGGCGTCGCAACTCGGCACGCTCGATCGAATGGTCTCCAGTCAGAGTGAGCTGGCTGGATTAACGCGGTTCCTCACTGAGTTCCTCGTGTCACGGGGCAACGACGATGTGGAGGCTCTCAATCAGGCCGAGTCGGCGATGCTGCAAGCGGCCGACTCACTCGCGGCGGCGAGCTTTGATCTCGCCCTCGCACAGGAGGAAGACGCGCTCCGCTCACTCGCCGAAGCACGACGAACTCTGGAGATCTTTTTCATTAAAAACCCCACTGCCGCACAGCAACGTGCAATGCAGCAGTTCTCGCGTCAGATGCAACAGAAGCTTCGCCGAGAGCGAAGTGCGACTGAGCAGGAATTGGCCGACGAACTCGAACAGATCGCCGCGGCCCAGTCCCAACTGGGTCAACAGGCGCAGCGGATGACATCCCCTCCAACCGGAAAGGGATCAGCAGGCCAGATGACGAGTTCCAACGCCACCGCAACCGATGGCAGCGGACTAGGCCAGACTTCCGGTAATCCATCCGCTGCACCAACCTCAGGCGAGTCACAGACAGCAAGTGACGAAACGATACCGACCGATCAATCGGATGCCGAGCAAGCCTCACCAGCCGATAACGAGAGTAGCACCGCAGCCAACGAGGCGATGGAGAACGGCGGGGTTGACCAACTCAGCCAACAAGAACGTCGCGATGAATTGTTTGCGGCTGAGCTGGATCTGCTCGAACGTCTGAGTGCAATTGAGGAACGAATTCAAGATCGGCTGACGGACTCGCCGTTACTACGACAACGCATGCAGGACGCGCAAAAAGCACTCGATGGACTGGCACTGTCCGCTCGTGACGGATCACTCGAGTCGTTCGCCACCGATAGTCAGGATGCTACCGATCAACTGCGCGAGATGGGCTTTCAGCTCGATGCCATCGCGGCCCCCGAACCGGTGAATCGAGTCTCGGCGCTACGTGACATGACAACGTCACTTGCCAACATGGAACCGGAACTTGCCGATCAGCGTCGGGAGTTGAGCGAAGACACCCAACGGCTCGGTCGTCAGCTCCAACGACGTGCCGAGACGATCGAAGACGTGTTGAAGGCGCCCATCAGTGCGGGCGATGTCGAAGGCAGTGAGGTTAGCGACTACCTCGCCGAATTCATCGAGGAGAACGGCTTCCTCGAACAACTTGATGCGACCCAATCGGCCGCGCAGGAGGTACTGCAGGATACGCCTGGCGGTAAATCGCTCATAGACGATGAGGGCTACGAGCGAGCTCGTGCGTACGCTGACGCGGCTCTGCAACTTGATACGTTGTATCGCCAACTGGTCGAGCCCCGATTGGCGCGACTCAAGGCAATTGAAAAACGTGCTAACGCACTCGCCCAAGCACTGGGCAAGGGTGGAAAGGCTGCTGAGCAAACGCCCGAAGCCAAGGCGGAAGCGGGCGTCCTGGAACGAGAACTGGAGCAAGAAGGGATGAGCGAACTGGCCGAAACGTTAGCAGGTAAACCGCCCGGCGGTGGAAGTAGCGATGTCACCGATCCGGAGCCCGGTGACGGATCTGGGGCCGGCCGGTTTTCAGTTGCTGACCAGCATACGCTCGCTGGGAGGGCAAATACGGTGGTGCGCGAACTGCGGCGTAGAATCCAGGAAATGATTTTATTGGAAGTCTCCACGGATCGCGATGCGCCCGTTCCGGTGCAGTATCGGAGCGCCGTCGATCAATACTTTCGCGCCATCTCGGACGACAACGGAGAGATGACAGGAACCCTGACGCCATGAGTGACTGCATGCTATTGAACCGGTTGATACCGGCCGACGTCTCTCTGACTTGGCTGCCCGCATGGCAGATCCAAGGGTTCATCGCGATCGGTATAGCGTGTTTGTTGATGTGGGCCTGCGTGCGGTATTTTTGGGGAGCATCGCAGGTGCATCGGCACTGGGGATTGTGGGCTCTCCGCGCCGCGGCCGTGGTGATACTGGTGTTGATTCTGTTCGGGCCCACCATCATCGATGAACGCAGCGGTGCGATCATGCGGCCGAGCATGCTGTACCTATTCGATGGCTCGCAGAGCATGCAGCTCGGACAAGACGAAACTCGCTGGGAAGAGAGTTTACGGTTCCTGACCGAAGCACAATCCACTGCCGGTGCGCTGCAGACTGGGGACGAGCAAGCATTCCGTTTCGGACATCGCTTGGAACCGCTAGCGAAACCTAATGACAATACCCAAAGTTCGCCTGAATCCCTCACGCTGACATCGAATTCGGCGACCGCCGGCGAAGTGGGCTCGATCGCACCGCCAGATGCTTCCGATTCGCGTTTGGGCGAAGCACTCCGTCAGCTATTGCCGCAGGTCAACGAACGTCAAACGGCAGGCGTCGTTATGTTCTCCGATGGACGAGTACGGGGAACCGAATCGGTCGAACGTTTAGCCGAGCTGTTCGCCGCGGCGCGAGTTCCACTGCATGTCGTCCCCGTGGGGCGGGCCAGTGGGAATGGCGATATCGCGGTGGTCTCGTTGGTGGTCCCAGCTCGCGTCCGCAAGTACACCGAAAATGAGCTGCAGGTGTTCTTGCGCAGTTACGGTTTCACACAACAGCAGACGACTGTGCGGATTATCAGCCGCAGCAAAATCTCGGACCTTGACTCGGCGACGTTGGCGACTGTACCGATCACCCTCAGTGGCGGCGCCCAATCCGTTTCACTGAAGTTTCGTGTTGATGAGCATCCCGAAGACCTAGTCGTAGTCGTCGACCCGCTCGAAGGTGAAGTCACCGAGCGAAACAATCGTGTGGAAACCCATGTCGACATTGACCGCACTAAGGTTCGTGTACTGTATGTTGAAAATGCCGCAACAGCGACTCGATCGACCCCCAGTTTTCTGAACCAAATCCTATCCTTTGGAGGCTCCGCGTCGACGCCTGCGGAGGCGGACATCGTGACGGTTCAAAATGCATTGCAGTCTGATGAAGATGTCGAATGCGTCGTCCTCACGAGCACGGGAGGCAGCGCCCCTCGCGGGCTCCGAGACAGCACGTCGAATTCAGAGCTAGTCGGGTTTCCGAAAACTCGCGCGGAGCTATTCGCATATGACTGCGTCGTGTTCAGCGACGTCAGTCCCAGCGTCCTGGATGAAGAGCAGGTCAGTTGGTTGGCACAGTGGATCGAGGGCCGCGGCGGTGGTTTGATTGTCGCCGGTGGGGACGCCCTGATACTCGCGGATTGGTCTGATTCCCCCTTGCTGCCGTTGCTACCGACGAATCTACTGGATCGCCCGCGCAGCTACCCGCAGCCGCGAGAAGTGGATGTCACGATGCCGCAACATCCGATCTGGCGGTTGCGTTGGGAGCAGGCGTCCAACGACCAGCTCCTGGGAGCATTGCCGTCCCTGGCGGAAAGCGGTGCAGTCGCCAGTGCCAAATCAACCGCCGATGTCTTGGCAAAAAATCGCGACGATGGAACACCAACGATAGTCGCCCATCGTGTCGGCCGCGGGCGCGTCTTGGTGTCGACGGCCTCCCTCGGGGGCACCGCCTTGACGGACTTGAGCGAGCGTTGGGGACCGCAGCCAGAACGCGTTGCAAGCAAGTTCTGGCGAAATCTCGTCTACTGGGTAACCGAGGGGTCCTCGACCGGCCGTAGGCGACTGGTGGCCCATTCCGACAAGCGTTTCTATCGCCCAGGGGAACCGTTGTCGATCCTGGCGATGGCGTACGATGAGGGTGCCCGGCGGACGAACAAGTACTCCGTGTGGGCCATGTTCGAACCAGCGTCCTTAGAGGATCTATCGCTCTACTCGCCATTGCTATGGCCCGACAATGTCGTACGCGACAGTGGCGAAGTGAGTCCGAAGCTGGCGTGGGGTGAAGAGCTGATGCTCGATACTGACCGCACCGAGGAAGGGTATCGTCTCGATTTGCTGCTCAGCGAAAGTGGGGGAGTCGGCGATGGCGGTTTACGAATCGAAATGACGGCTTACGAAGGAACCGGCTCCCAAAACGCCTTCGACCATGGGACGCAAGTTGATAGTACCTCGCTGGCGATTCAAATCTTGAGCGATCCCTTCGAACTGCAAAACCCACTGCCCAATCACGAGTTGATGGCGAGACTGGCATCGCTCTCCGGTGGCGACGTCTTAAACCAGCCACGACAACTAGCACAATTACTGAAAGACCGTAAAGTGACCTCGGGACCGCCCCATCGCGATCTCACTCCGGCGTGGAGTCGATGGTGGTTGTGGTTGACTTTACTCGGGTTGCTGACCGCAGAGTGGGTTTGGCGTAAGGCAATTGGACTATGAGCATTGAGGCAAATTGATAAATGGTAAAAACCACCAAAGAACCCACCGCTGCGGAGCTGGCGATTCTGGAGCAACTGTGGGAACATGGCCCGTCAAGTGTGAAGACCCTTTCGCAATCTTTGTACGGTGCCTCCACACCATCGGATATTGCGACCGTGCAAAAACTCCTGTCGCGTCTGGAAGCGAAAAAGCATGTGGAACGGGATCGGAACGAGTGGCCACATCTTTTTCATGCCGTCGTCGCACGTGAAGAGTTAATTAACCAGCGATTGCAAACGACTGCCGACGAGCTGTGCGATGGAACGATGTCGTCGCTATTGAACCACTTGGTCGGTTCGAAAAAATTCACCTCGACCCAGCGCGACCATCTTCGCAAACTACTCGATGAGTTAGACGCCCAATGATGTTCGCCGCGCAGACGATTGTTAGCAATGTTTTGATTGCTTCACTGATCGGCGGGCTCGCGTGGAGCGTGGGTCGCTCAGGTCGGCGAGCGGTTCTGGCGCACCTGCTATGGGTCGCCTTTCTGATCAAACTGATCACTCCACCCCTGCTGCAATTGCGGATTCTGCCCAGTCAGGCGGGCCCGGCGATGGACATGGATTGGTGGATTGGTCTGGGCGTTCTCTGGCTGGCAGGATTCGCCTTCTTCGTCGCGCGTGGCCTGGTCCGTTCGATACGTTTTCATCTGCTGATCAAGCGAGAAGGAACTTCCGATCCGGAAGCCACTGCGTTCGTCGCCTCGCTGTTGGCCGACAGTCGACGAGCGAGTGCCCCCGAAGTCGTACGACTGCCGCTGCGTCTATCCCCCATGTTGTTCGGCTTCGCGCTGCGTCCTGTCATCGTCTGTCCGGAGTCGCTATGGGCCATTTTGTCAGATCCCGAGCGGCACGCATTCTTGGCACACGAAACCGCTCACTACCATCGCCACGATCATTGGGTTCGCTGGCTGGAATGGTTGGTCGGGTGCATCTATTGGTGGTTCCCAGGTGTCCATCTCGCTCATCGCCAACTCGAGCGGCATGAGGAAGCTTGTTGTGATGCCTGGGCGGTCGCACGACTGAACTCAACGCCGCGTCAATACGCCGAAGCGCTGTTGCGGGTGGTCGATTTTATCAGCGAACACTCGATCGGAATGCCGCGACTCGCCAACGGTATGCGTCCAACCGATTCGCTGGAAGAACGCATCCGGTTACTGATGTGCGCAAGAGGGCTCGAGCATGCCACCGCGCCGCTGAACATGGCCGTGGGAATTGGATGTGTGGCTCTGATGCTGGTCCATCCTGCTGAGCGACGGATCCGAACCTTTCGCGTCGACTCGCTCGCGACGCACCAGCTTGGTGCCGACACGTTGGAACCATCGATCGCCAGCTCGGCGTCAGGAAGCCAGTCGTTGATGATCGTGCCAGAACCCTTGCCGGGAACGCCACGTGGATTTTGGAACCAACCACCGCCGCGCCGCTGGGCGAACATTCCTCTTAGCCTGCCGGGTGCTCATTTGGTCGCCGATGTCGATCATGGCATCCGCGTCGATGGCGGTCGCTACCCCACGATTTCGTTCTCAAACTCAGACGTGTCTGCAATCGCAGAAATACCGTCGACACAGCGGGTCGTGATCGGCACCGCCGCAGGCAATCTTCGCCTATGGGATCTAACTGCGGGCATGCCAGTCTCGCTGATTGGCAAGCATGCCAGCGGGGTCACAAGCGTGGCCTACCATCCGACCCATGGATTGGTCTCTGGCGATTCATCGGGGACCGTCAACCGCTGGGATCTGCAGTCCGGACAGATTCTGGCCAGCTGGTCTGGTTCAGATTCCGGCGTTCAATCAATCCGCTATGCCGCTGACGGCAAAACGATGATGATTCTTTCAGGCGGATGGCGTCACTGTGGAACCGAGCAAACCGCTCGTCTTGTCGACAGTCGATCGCTCGCGCTCATCCAATCGTGGCCCGTCCACGGTCCAGCGGCAGTCGTGCTCGAACGGCCCGAGTGCGGTTGGGTGGCAGTCGATTGGTCGGGGCACGTCCGCCGACTGGAAACCGAAACGCTCGCGGCCATGCTGTCCAAAGACGACGTTTCGTCCCTGGTTTTGTCCCAGGACACTCATCCCAACGCCGAGGTTCTACCGTGATGTTTTCTCGCTCGATTTTCCTAGCCTGTTGCCTGGCGAGCGTATCGGGCTATACCGATGCGACGGCGACGGTCGATGGCTTAGCTGCCGACGCAGCGTCCGCGGTCGCAGATTCGGCCAAGCCATCGTGGTTGCTCGTCGTCTGTGGACTGCCGGGAGACGATGCTCACCGCGAACGCCTGAGTGGCGCGGTCGAACAAATCATGTCGGCAGCGACATCCGTGTTACAGGTTCCTGCGGAAAACGTGACAGCCCTGGTCGGTGACGAAGCGATGCAGGAAACACTGCAACCGACGCTTGATCGAACGCTGGAAATCTGCACTCGCGAATCTCTTCAAGACGCGGTCACCACGCTTTGCGAAACCGTCCCAGCCAATGCGGATTGCTGGATAATCCTGCTCGGCCACGCCGATCTGTACGCTGGAAAGAGTCGCTTCAACGTCCAAGGTCCGGATTTAGACCAGACAGACATGGCGGCTTGGCTACAACCGCTACAGGCGAAACGCCAAATCGTTTTAGTCACCATGCCCGTCAGCGGCTTTTGGTTGAAACCTCTCGCTGGCGCAAATCGGATCGTAGTGAGCGCAACCGAAGCCGATCAGGAATACACGGGCACGGAGATGCCCTACGCTCTGGCGGATGTGCTGACTGGCCGTGGCGAGCATGAGAAATTGAGGGATGCCGACGGTGATGGCGAATTCTCGCTGTTTGATTTATACGTCATCGTGAATCTCGAAATTCACGGACGTTTTAAATCGCTCGAACGACTACAGACCGAACATGCGCAATTGGAGGACAACGGTGACGGTCGCGGTAGTGAAGTCCAATCACCTTACATTCCCGCCGATCCAGTGGAGACCGAAGAGGTAGCCGCGGACGACCAGCCCGACGATGAAGACGTCACCCAGGAAGTGGTGCCGGTCGATGGCGAACAAGTCCTTCCCACCGAGCCCAAGTCGCTGACCGCCCCCAAACCAATCACGAATGAATCCATGGACGGCTACCGGGCTCGCCAGGTCCTCCTGGATGAACCTGCCGACCAGTAACGCGTCCACTATCCTTCCAATACGGAACAACGACGATGAAATCCTTCCTTTTGACCGGGATTGTCACAACGGTGTTGTCGTTGATGACAATCTGTCATGCTCAGGACGCCACCGAATCATCCTCAGCCGACGCTACGAATGAGCGTGCCGAGAAGCTCTCGAACCTGTTCTTGGAGCAGGCCGAATCACTTGAGATCATGCCTATCGACAGCGATAAACCGTTCAAACTCGCTCCCACACCCCTGTTTCGATTTGCCACAGAGGGGACCGTCTTTGGCAGCGTGTTTGTATGGCACGATGCGGACTCACGACTGGCCCTGATCGGCACGATTGGCTCGCTGCCCATCAACGGCACCGACATCCAGTTCGTGGAACTGCATCTGTTGAAACCGGAGCGTATTTCGCCGCTGATCCTACCCGGTTTTCCAGTCAAACGCTGGGATCCCAATATCGACGAACTGCAACTCAATCCGCTTGACGAGGCGCCCGCGGTCGCTGCCAATGCGCGCATGAGGTTAACGCAGATGCGTTCGCTAGCGAGGCAGTTCACCGCGCAGATGATCCACAACAATCAGACCAACCAACTGCGTCTACTGCCTCATCCACTCTATCGCTACTCCGATTCAACGCCTGAACGAGACGGAGCATTGTTTGCCTTCGTATGGGACAACGGCACGGATCCCGAGTTGGTTCTGCGAGTTGAATCGGTAACCCGAGACGGGGTTCCCACCTGGAACTACCAACCCATCCGCTTCACATGGCGTGCACTGAAACTACAGCACAATGGCCAGGACGTTTGGCAGCAAGGAGAGTTTTTTCAACGCGACTCACCGCAGCAAACCACTCCGTACCTGACCGGTTTAACCGAACCTGTACCTTAACGAGCTGTTGATTCAATCAAAGCTCGACCGGCGATGGTGAGCCCGCTGCCGTCAAACATCGGGTACCGCGCACCTCCCGAGGGCTCACACAGATCAGCTAATGGATGCCGAGCGTATTATCTCGCCATGGGCTGCGTTGCGGTGAACATTCACGAAACGGCCCGCTCGGGACAATGTTCCCCAGCTACGTGTTGGCTTGGCCTTTGATCGTTCGCTGGGCGACTTCCCAGGCTTCGACGAGATGATCAGCGTACTCCGAGGGCGAGAGCAGTATCGCTGCTGCTGCGAGATTGGCTTCGATTTCAATCAGCCACGCGGCACCATAAGGGTCCGCATTGATAAGCGATGGGTCGCTGAGCACATCCTGGTTGATCTCGGTGAGTTGGCCGGGCAGCGGTGTGAAGAGATCACTCTCTGCCTTCTTGCTCTCGATGGAGCCGATCAGCATGCGAGCTGTGAGCGGCGCCGGTGCATCGACGGTCCATTCCAGAAAGTACACATCTTGAAGCAACCGAACTGCATATGCCGTGAGGCCGAAGCGGTATCGTAGGGGCCCGACCACGTTCTCCTGGGTGGGCATTGGCAATGCCCACATGTGGTTTTTGGCGTAAAGATAATCGGTGGGGAATTCGGCATCGAACTCTCCCATGGCGAATGTGAACGACTCAGGCATCGGTTTCGCCGTGCACATAACCCTGGGGGAAGACACGCTCGAGTTTGCTACCGGTGATCCGCTTCCATAGTCCGGTACGTCCGACCACCGTACCGACGCGGGTGATCTCCACTGTCAGTTCATCAGCAGACAGTTTCTCGATGCTTGCTGCGTCGGACTCGCTCACCGTGAAGATCAACTCAAAATCTTCTCCGTCACTCCACGCGTGCTGCAGTGGAGTACGGCCGCTGTCAGCGGACATTTTGACAGCAGCGTCCGAAATGGGGATGCATTCGAGATCGAGTTCGGCCCCCACACGGCTGGCGGCGAGCAGCCGATCGAGGTCGAGACTGAATCCGTCGCTGACATCGATCGCGGCGTGCACCTGGGCGTGTTGACGCAGGCGTTTTGCGAATTCGACGCGTGGCGTTGGACGCAGGTGCCGGCCGAGCAGACTGCCGCCGAGTGAGCCGGTGACAAAGATCACGTCACCTTCCGCGGCGCCACTACGCAGCCACGGATCCGTGACAGTGCCGAGTAGGCAGACGCTGATCGCAAGAGGGCCGTCGTAGGTCGACAGGTCTCCACCCGCGATGGCGATCCCGAACTGCCCGCAGGCCTCGAGAATACCTTCGTAGACTTCGCCAGCGATTTCGGTCGCGTTATCGGCGGGGAGCGCCAACGTGACGAGAGCCGCTGTCGGTGCCGCGCCCATCGCCGCGATGTCGCTGAGGTTGATTGCGATGGACTTATAGCCGATCGATGCGAGCGGTTGGGACTGGCTATCGAAATCGACCCCGTCAATAATTTGGTCGGTGCATGCGACCTGCTGAATCCCCGCATCGCCTGCCGGCAGATCCATGACAGCAGCATCATCACCGATGCCGACCGCGACGGCGGGCAGACTGCGGGTACGACCGCGTAAATACGCAAGAAAGGACTGTTCCATGTTGGCTTCGATGTCGTCAATCAGCGGAGTTTCGGGGCGAGACGTAAAAGTTCCAGCACGGCGTCGGCGGCTTCATGCCCCTTGTTGCCGACATTGCCACCACTGCGTTGGATTGCTTGCTCGAGAGTGTTGCAGGTCAACAACCCAAAGCCAACGGGCCGGCCGCTGCAGATGCTCTGATTCATCAACGAGGCACTCACTGTACGGTTGATGTGTTCATCGTGGGTGGTTTCGCCGCGGATGACGCAGCCCAGTGCAATCGCTGCAGCAACGTCGGCGTGCTGGAGGGCTTGCTCGACCGCCCAGCACAATTCCCATGCGCCGGGGACGCGGATGATCCAGTGACGTTCCGGAGCAATGCCGGCTTGGGTCAAGGTTTCAACTGCGGCTTCACACATCGAATCGCAAATGCCTGGGTTGTATCGGCTAACGACGATTGCGATCCGGCCGGAAGGCAGCGAACCGGTAGTTCCATCAATAGATGCTGACACGAATTAAGATCTCTCGGTGGGTATCAATTGTGTGGTGATGCAGAATTCTGACTCGTTCCCAAACGGGAGTTGGGAAATCGAACTGGTCAGAGTGACTCAGGTGGGATACTCATCAGGAACTCAACATTGTTCTGAGTGGCAGCGAGTTTCTTAGTGAGCGTCGTCATGGCGTCGGTGGGCGAGAGTTCGGCGAGCGAGCGGCGGAGCGTTTGAATCCGCTGGTACTCGTCGTCGTCGAACAGGATTTCTTCCCGCCGGGTCCCGCTGCGATACAGATCGATCGCCGGCCACACCCGCCGCTGCACGAGCTCTTGATCGAGCACGATCTCGAGATTGCCCGTACCTTTGAATTCCTCGAAAATGACATCATCCATCCGGCTGCCGGTATCGACCAAGGCGGTTGCGAGAATCGTGAGCGAACCGCCCTCTTCGACCTTGCGGGCCGAGCCAAAAATGGATTTGGGTTTTTGCATCGCACCGGCGTCCAAACCGCCACTCAAAATCTTCCCGGTCGCCGATTCCGCGTCGCTATTGAAGGCTCTTGCCAGACGCGTGATCGAATCGAGGAAAATAACAACGTCCGTGCCAGACTCTACCATCCGTTTCGCTTTTTCGATGACCATTTGAGCGACTTGGATGTGTCGCGAGGCCGGTTCGTCAAACGTGCTGCTGATCACCTCACATTGATGCGAGCGAATCTCCCGCTCCATATCGGTGACCTCTTCCGGCCGCTCGTCAATTAATAACACGAACACATAGGCCGACGGGTAGTTCGCCAACACGCCATGGGCGAGTTGTTGCATCAAGATTGTCTTACCAGCCCGTGGTGGGCTGACGATCAAACCTCGTTGGCCAAAACCGATCGGTGTAAACAGATCGACGACTCGCGTGCTCATCTCATCGGCGACATGTTCCATCACAATGCGGGTGCGAGGATGCAGCGGCGTGAGTTCATCAAACGGAATCTGCCGACCGCGACGCGATGGCTCGCTGTGGTTAATCGCTTCGATCCGCAACAGCGCAAAGTATCGTTCGTTCTCCTTGGGCGGTCGGATTTGGCCGGCCACATGGCTGCCGGTATGCAATCCAAAACGACGGATTTGACTCGGCGAGACGTAAATGTCATCAGGACAAGACAGGTAGTGGTACTGGGCACTGCGCAGAAAGCCAAACCCGTCGGGCAGTATTTCGAGCGTACCCTCACCGTACATCAAACCATTTGCGCTCATCTTCGCCTTGAGCAAGCGAAACACGAGCTCCTGGCGAGTGATGCCAGCGATATCGTCGAGCCCCGCCTGCTCCGCCATTGCAATCAGCTCGGGGTGAGACATCTGCTGCAATTGGACCAGATTGACCGCTGTGCCATTAGCGTCGGGCTGTGGAATCCCAACGCGGCCACCGGCCTTGGTGACTTCGCTGACAATTTCTTCAGGCAGTGAGAGCGGATCGCGTTCAGCGTCCAGTTCGCGCACGCGCTGATCGACGGCTTGATCGGGATGGCGCATGCGGGGCGGCTTGCGACGCGAGTCGCGCGCCGACCGAGGCGGGGTGGAGGGTTCCATGAGGAGGAGAACCGGTCGGAGGAGGGCGAGGAGAGAGGAGTGTTTCAGATGCCTAGTTTGGAAAAGACAGGCGGCATCCGGGAGGGGTTCAGGGCGGGCCGAATACGGACCCCCAGCACATTAACATTAGTCTACCTGACCAGAGGCCGTTCGTCAGCCTCTTTTTTGGGTTCTTCCTGGCTGGGTTCGCTCATACGCCCTTATAAGATGAAATCCAGCCCGTTTTTGCCTGTGGGGGGGGCCATGCGGCCCTGGTGTGCTGTCCTCGGTGGTCACCGCGCGGGGAACACCCCCTCTGTACGTCAAATTTCATGCTCTGGCGAGCGTCGGCGGAATCGCAGCATGGCGGCACACCACGAAACAGAGGTTGTGGCGGGCCCATTGAAGAACTGCGGCGGAGGGCCAAGTGCCTCGGCGACACGCCACTTTTTCGCTCCAGCAGGGAGCGCCGTGAATTTCGCGGCGGAAATCCGAACATGCAGGCAGCGTAAAATATGGGGATTGGCGGTGATTATTCGGCTTCTAAGCTTTTTGGCGGATTTACGGTTTCCTCCAGTAATCCGGCTAAGCCTACGGGGGTGTCCTGGCCGATACTACCTGCACAACCCGATATAAAAGGCACACAACAGCGTGCCGGATTGTGGTTTGATTTAAGCGACCCGCAGCCACGCGGGGTAGAGTCGATGACGTGAGTAGCAGCCACCATACCGGTGGAACTACCTCGTGATCGGTTCTCAAGGCGCGGGCGGCAACTCCTAGCATGACGGTGGAAATACGATGTCGGTACGGAAGCTGACGACGAAACTGACGATGTTGCTGGTCTTGGCGACCGGAGGCGTTTCCGCATCGGCACAAGAGCACAACCATGCACTTGCGGATCCGTTCGCATTTGACCCGGACTTTCAATGGTTCGAGCCGGTCTATGATGCGGACATCCTCGATATGAAGCCCAAGAAACGGGCTCATACCGGATGGTTTGCAACCTACGATCGCATTAATTTGTACGGCTCACGGCCGTCCAACAGTGATGACATTGGTGACGGCAATCGGCTGGACTCCGGTGGTGGACAGCGTTACGAAGTCGGGTACATGCGACCCGATCAGGACACTGGGATGCTGTTCACGTATCTCCGCAACGACGCCACCGCAGCCGACTCGCTGACTGTAGACCGGCTCAACCGCATCAACGGCGACGACTTCACGGGAAACGCGACTTACCCGGACCCTAACCGTTTCAATTTGTCCGTGTTTCGCGACACTGACGGTAACGTGTTGGGATATGGAACTCGATTCTATAACATCGGGTTGACGCTCAACTCCATGCAGATGCGAAGCTATGAATTGAGCAAGACCTGGCGAATGGAACCCTACCACTACGGTGGCATCCTCGAACCGATGATAGGCGCTCGTTTCATTCGAGCTCAGGATCAAGCTTCGCTGAAGACCTATGGCTACACCTTCGATGATCCCAATCTGGCGAATATCGGCATTGGCACGTCACCCTACGTGTACTTGATTCCCAATCCGCCTGGAACCGACCCCACGCCGTTGGACCGTCTGAACACGTTTGGTGTGGAAATTCAGAATGATATCTATGCACTGCAAGCCGGCTTCCGGTACTTCAAGTTCCAGAATCGGTGGCGATATTCGGCTGAATTCCGTGGCTTTACCGGTGTCAACTCCCAGGCCTACTCGAATCGACGCACCGAAGCGACGACGGTCTATGACGGCTTCGAAGAATCCGCTGACGTGATTTTGGATACCACGACCGCCAGCACCACTCAGTTCGACAGTAACGCAGAGTTTGTGATCGGCTTCGATGCCCGTGCAGAGCTTGGGTACCAACTGACGAAAATGATCAACGTACGATGCGGTCTCCAAGTCATTGACATTGCCCGCGGGGTGTGGCGTTCGAGCCACAACCTGGTCGAGCAGACCGGGGGCCTCGTGACTCCTTCGATCGAAACTGGACGCCAAGATCAAGGCTACATTGCCTTCGGCTACACGTTCGGAATCGAACTCAATCGATAGCCCTCACTCATGGCGAGGCATCGCCACGGCGTGCAGGCTGACCACACTGCCGACGGCGATCATCGCCAAGCCGAGCCAGCGTGGTGGATGAATACGTTTGGTTGGATTGGGATGAACCTGAAGCATCATGTTATCCAACGAGTTTTCGGGCGTGATCGCCGCCTTGCGGCTCACCTTTGCCAAGGTTCGCGTCGTGTTCTCATTGAGCACGAAGGAATCGATCATCCGGAACTGAACACCCAGCAAAACGAGCAGCAGACCGACGAGGAAGCAGCGATTGCGATTCAATTTCATGGGGTCGATCCATCCGGGAAGAGCGATTGGGCGAGTAGCAACTTCGTTTAGTCACGCGGGCGATACCCCACGATCAATACGTTTCGCCGCCGGAACATCGTCCCGCGACGGATTCGGTAAACCGCGTGGATTACGCCCCGCGATCGATTGAAGAAACGCCTCCCAATGGGCACGCGGTTCAATCAGTGAGATCGACGCAGGACCGCATCGCGACACAACTCTGCTCACCGAATTTGTGTTGTCGCGATTCTCTGGTTTACTGCTATGATGAAGGCTGGATCGTTTATTCAGATCCTAACGCCCTCACCTCACTACGCGTTTCCGGAGATCTTCCCGTGTCGGTCGTCCTACTGATCGACGGATATAACGTGATTGCGCCTGTCGCGCCGCCGGGTCGGGGAGCAAGCCGGCGTTGGCTCGATGTCGAGCGTCAGCGTTTACTCGATCGACTTGTCGAACATCTCGATGAAAATGTCCGGCTGCGGACCTGTGTGGTCTTTGATGCCAAGGACGCACCGACGCATCTTGCCTCGCAATACCTGTATCAAGGCATCGACGTTCGATTTGCAGTCGACTACCCCGAAGCGGATGATCTCCTGGAAGAAATCATCGCCCAACATGCAGCGCCGAAGACCCTGAGTGTGGTGTCATCAGACCACCGGATCGCCACGTCAGCCCGGCGACGCCGGGCAGGTTGCTTTGACTCCGACACGTGGCTCGACCTGCTGCTCGACGGCAGGCCACCCTTGATCAAGGTTCCAAAATCAAAAAAGCGGGCATCCGCTGCCGCCCCCGAGCTTGCAGGCAGTCCACCCACGGATGCCCACAACGATGGAGCCGACCCCATTGATGTGCAAGTCGAGTCCATGATCAGCGATGATCTGCTCGAAAACTTGCTCGGCAAGCTCAAATAGTTTGGCGCTGTCGATTCCGCATTCTGAAGTCACTCGGACTCGAGAATCCACAAATTCACTCCACCGACTAAGCGGGGCCGACCCTCCGCATCCAGCGTCGACTCCAGCTCAATCTCCAACTCATTGTGGTCCGCTAAACGACCGCTCAGATCCAATCGTAGGGAAGAGCCCCCTCCAGCGGTCGACGGGTTCGCGTGGCCATCGTCTACGGCGCTGACTGCGAACGTGTTAACGCGGATCTGAACAATTTCCCCCACCACCTCGCCTACCTCAAGCAACACCCGCTGGCCCAATTCGATCCCGCTGGGCCGATGAAACTGACGCTGATAGACAGCCCGGTGGATGCGATCGACACCTGCGGGCCCATCGTCGTCGGCAAGACAATCCGGCACGTCCACGCGAGTTGCTTGAGCCCGGGAAATAGCGACCATGCGTTGATCATCCCGGCTTACCGTCTCGTCGTACCGTTGCCAAGGTTTCCGTAATCGAATGCGATGCGCCATCTTACGTGGGGTCATAGGCACCACGGCCCATTCCTCGCCCCCGCGGCATGTACGTGCACAGGACAATCCCGAGAAAATACAGGAACATCAGCGGAATGGCTAATGCAATCATGCTCGTGACGTCCGCAGGCGTGACGACCATCGAGATGACGAAGATGACCAGGGTGGCGATTCGCCAACTGCTAATGTAGTCCTGGGTTTGAATCAAATCGATGCGTTGCAGAAACAACATTACCAACGGCAACTGGAACGCGACGCCAAATCCGAGCGGCAACATCAGCACGAAATTGATGTAGTACGACAGACGCGGTTCGATCTCAACATCCATGCTGCTATTGAAATCGAGCAAAAACTTCAGCACATACTGCAACACCAGGAAAAACGCGAGAGACACACCGGCAACAAACAATGCCACGCTGAAAGGGAGGTAGACGTGGACGTAGCGTCGCTCATGAGAGTGCAGACCCGCAGCGACGAAGTTCCATAGGTGATAGAAAATCATAGGGGAAGCCAGCACAGCGCCGACGATCAATCCAGCCTTGAACCAAATCATGAACGTCTCTTCGACCTTCAACGCGCTAACCCCCCGTTCGCTCCGCCGGAATTGGATCGTCGGCACCATCACCTCTGGATTAGGAACCGCCCCAATTGCCGCAATCAGGTCCGCCGTAAAGATGCGACGCGTCGAATCGAGTGCTTCCGGCGACGCGGTGTCGGTCACCCCTCCATCACGTTCCTCCCCATCTTTTTCTGCGGCATTTGCCGATCCGGCAGGCAACGCCTTGCCCGTCTCCATCAATTCGGCAGCTGCGGATTTGCTGATGGGTTCGGGCAACGCATAGACCAACTCAGCCACGAGAGCATTGTGGCTCAAAAAGGCGTGCAAACGCTCGATTTCCGGATCGTCGCGGTTGGGCAAACCGAGCAACACGAGATCGCGATCAGCGTTGTATTTGACAATCGCCTGCTTGAGTGGTTCCTGAACATACCGGACCACCTGACTGGCGAACATCAATCCAAAAGCCAGCCCAATCGCCAGCCAAATAATGGCTTTGACCAGTGCACCACGAAGCTCTTCGAGGTGCTCACGCACAGTCATGGTCGAATTATCAAACAGGTCGTCTTTGGGGCGAGCCAGGGCGTCCACGGCGGTCTTTATCGAAAAAAGGAAGGTCGACTTGTATCTCACGAATCTACTAGTTTAACTGTTTCCGGCAAAGTCGCACGATCACTTTGCGATTCCGTCGTCTTCGAATTGAAAAAACAATCCATGACTGCCCTCCCCGCCACTGACCACGTATCCCCCGTCACCCTCCAAGGCTGCCGAATTCTCGCCTTTGTTGGCGAGATCTACGAGGATCTTGAACTCTGGTACCCCAAATTGCGGCTGATCGAAGCGGGCGCCGACGTCGTCGTCGCGGGGCCGAACGCCGCGACAACCTACCAGGGAAAACTGGGGTACCCGTGTCAAAGTGACGTCGCGATTTCGAGCGTTCGTAGCGATGATTTTCACGGATTACTCGTCCCAGGTGGCTTTATGCCGGATAAATTGCGACGTGATCCCGATGTTCTGCGGCTGGTCCGGGAATTCGACGCCGCGGGCAAACCGATCGCGGCGATCTGCCACGGGGGGTGGATCCCGATCTCGGCAGGTGTCTATCGAGGCGTCCGCGTCACAGGCTCGCCGGGGATCCAAGATGATCTGGTGAATGCTGGGGCGATCTTCCAGGATGCTGCCGTGGTTGTCGATCGCCATCACGTATCGAGCCGTCGACCGGACGATTTACCTGATTTTTGTGCGCAATTCCTTGCCCTGCTCGCCGCTGGACGTTGACACAGGGGAAGGGGGACTCGTATAGACGGTTCATCCGCTCGCACATGGGCCCAGGTTTGCTCCACGCCCGGACGGCCCATTCCATCCTCCATCCCTCCTTTTCGACCAACGAAGCCCTCCGCGATGAAATCTTCGACGTTCGAAATGCAATTCCTCGGGCTCATCGCGGTCTGGTTCATTGTGTCGGCAGGCAGCGGCTGCTCGATCTGGAGTTCCGGCGCATGGTCGGAATCGGCGTTCCTACCAGGATCCAGCGAACCATCCGATGAGGCCGATCAGCAGCCGATCGCGGCAACACACAATAGTTCTACGCTCACCCATCAATCCCGCGACTCCGTCTCGTTGGCTGTCGAGTTTCGCCATGTGCCCTCCTCGGAGCTGGGCGAATCGATGTGGCGGAGCATTGATGAAACCGTATTCGACGCGCGAGTTCGTCAAGCATGGCTGACCAACGGTCTACGGATCGGCGTGCTCAATCAGACCGAAACCGCTGGAGCGAATCCCACGGGATTGGATGGCGACGCCCAACTCGACCCGGTCAATGAGCTCTTTGCCGGCGCAAAGATTCTCGGCGGCCAGCCCGATGGACGTAAGGTCATCCCGCTGCGTCCCACCCGACGACATGAACTGCCGTTGGCCCCAGCACTTGGCGATACTGAAACTGTGCTATTCCAGGACACCGGAGGCTTGATGGGTCGCGATCTCGATGCGCCTCAACTGCTCCTTGCCCTGACGGCTGAGAAAGGACCTCGACACGGACAATCGAAAATACAGATTCGTCCCGAAATCCAGCACGGTGCCGTCCATCAAAAATTCATCAGCAGCGACACTGCTGTGCGCATCCAAGCGGGTCGCGATCGGTGGGAGCTCAGTGAGCTGAATCTAACTTGGGCGGCCCAACCGGGAGCCACGCTCGTCATTGCGCCCGTGGTTCAGCCCTCCGAGAGCGAGCCCACGTTTGGTTTAGGCCGCCAAATGCTGCGAGATACTGACCATCTTGTCGATGATCAGCACATCGTCGCATTTCTCCAAATCGAATGAGCCCGGCCGCTGTTCACACGCACGAGCCTGCGCCTGTCTGCACCAAGGCGTCGACGTACGCCCCGATGACTGACGCCTGATCGCCACAATGCGAAAACGTGATTGAGTCAAAACTGCGAAATCCGTTCAACGCTCGCTGGAAAAACGCAGCCTTGACGGTCGCGAGATAACGGTCGCGCATCTTCGGCGTCATATCGCACACACCGCCGCCGATAACGAGTTCGTCATAATCACCGATGTACTGGATCATCAACAAAGCGATGCCCAGCGCCGTCGCTTGATCATCAAACAGTTCCAATGCCAGTTCGTCGCCGGCTGCCGCCAACTCACGGAGCTTTTTAGCGCGATCCTTCGAGGTCCCGGCCACCTGGTGCAGCGCGTGATCCTTCCACTGTTCGAGTTCCAGGCGATAACCGAGTTGATGGGTCAACGCGGTCAGGGAGACAGCGGATTCCACGGTACAAAATGCATTGCCAACTTGCAATTCTTGGTCATGGGGATAACGGAACGCATCGGCCGGCAACATCAAGTGCCCAGCATGACCGGCGCGGCCCTCGCTACCACGAACCGCTTCGCGATTCCGAACCTCACCACCACCGAGGCCCGTGCCCACGGCCACCATGAATAGCGAGTTTAGCTCGGGCTCCGGACTTTGAATTTGAATATTGTATTTCGAAGCCAACTCAGGACGAATTTGAATGTCACCCCGGCGGACCGCGAATTCCCCCAGCGCCGCCGCCTGGCCATCGCCGAGATACCGTACAGCGAGTTCATCGATCGTCGCATCCACTCGGGGATCCTGACGAGCCTCAGCACGCAGTTTTGTTTCGAGCAACTCTCGCACCGGACAATTGTTCCAGTCGGCGTGCTTTAGGTTCGGCGTGGACAGCAAGACGCCTTCACTCGTTGCGGGCCCAGGCGTCGCAATCGTCACCATTTTCACGTCCTGGAGCTGTCGGCGATGGGCCCCGAGCGCACGCACGATCTCGGCCGCAATGTCAGCGATGGTCGCCGCAGGCCCCTCGTCACTGCGGGTGGCAAACTGTGGTGTGATTTCAAGCAAGCGACCCTTGGCATCACCCAAACACACCGTGGACGTCGTTCCGCCCACATCCACTCCTATGAATATCCCCACGTCGCGTCGTCTCCCAAAATAAACCGTCACAGCCAAAAAACAGAATAGGCATGAGACTAGCGATTTGGCAGTGAATTTCCAGGCCCGGGGGGCTGGTGATCTGGTCAGGACGGCGGGACCGTTTCAAAAGCGTCACTTTCGGGGCTCATCCAACGGAACCTTGCGCCGGCAGCTCGCGACGGATAACGCAAGTGCCCAACGATGATTTGCACGTGAATTCCATTGACCCTCGACGCGCACTGCCGGGACAAATGGCGTCATGCTCGAATAGCGTGGCCGGTCCCCGGCGGATTCCAGTTCGCCGAGGGCGTTCTTACATAAAATGATCGAACACCTGAGTCATGCCTGAAAAAAGGGTCCATCCGGGTTTATCGTGGGTTTCGCAGCGGTGAGCCAGGTGTGCGGGATTTTCAAGGCATGTCGGTGGCGTCCGAAATCTTTGTCAGGCTGATACAACGGTGGTAGGATCGTTTTGCCGGGAGAGGCGGAAGCAAGCTCTGCTGGGAAGCAACTTGCCGAGGAATATCTCGGTCGGGGTGAGCCGAAAGGTGCCTTCGGCTGGCGGCGGATGCGTCCGCCGTCGGCATTTATCCTGGGACGGCATCGCTCATTTCGGACGCCACCGCCATGCCTCTAAACTCCAACATGCTGGATTTACCCACGACAATCTCGGATGGACCAATTAGATGGCCCCAGTCACCACGGAGTACGCTTCCGTCGGATGAACCATTTTGGCTCCTTCGGAGTCCTGCATAATTGGGGCCGTGATCCAGCGGTCTATCATCCACACATTCACTGCGTCGTTCCTGGTGGCGGAGTGAAGTTGGATGAGCGGAAACAGCAAGATCTCGGTTGACGAAGTGAAGCGGCTCGCATGGATCCTGTTGGGCTGGACGTTCTGGCTAGCCAGCGGCTACGCGCCGCAGCCTGAGAAGTTGACGGCACCGATGAAGTGCATCGATTGTGGCGGCGAGATGCGGGTGACCGAAGTGACCTACCGCTCACTCGGTTCGATGGGCGTTCGACCCGAACACGGACAGACCTTCTACGACAGCGGGTAAGCGATGTGGCATCGAGTTGACAAGACCGCGAGAATCGAAACGTCTGCGGGAGGGCGATCGATGAAGCGATGCGCCAATCACATCCGAAGGCGTCACAGGAGCGCAAATATCAAGGAACAAACCGACGATCACCGATCTGCAAAGCAGACGGGAGGCGATTATTGGTGTCGTCATCCGTCGCACGGAACTCGCAAACCGCACCACCGCCTGCACCTGGGCTGTCCGCGTGGAAGCAAAGTTCAAGGGGCGCTGGGTAAACACCGGGCTTCCTGAACAAAGGACTTGAGCTTCGGCTAGGCATTCGCAATTCCGCCTGCGACGAACGAAGTAAATCGAATCAGAAAGTGACTCAACCGTCGCGTTTACGCGAAGTCAAATCCTCATTGGTTCTGCCACGTTTGGTTGGGTCATGATTCGTCCACCACGCGAGCAATGGCATCAAGCGTTGTTGAATCGTAGTGGCCAGCCTTAGGATTACGTTGCCGTTTAATTGCCACGTAAATGAATGGTTTTGCGTCCTCGTCGATCCTTCCCTCGTCCATCAATTGTCCAAGCCCAGTTGCGATGATTGTCGTGTCCAATGTGAACATATCGAATTGGTCGCTGAGAAACGCATCATCCGGATTAGCCAAGTCAATCTCGATCTGGGCGTCCGATGCCAGAGTTTCATTGTAGGCATCGAGATTCCCATCGAGAATCCAATCGAAGCAGTCGGTAAGAGGAGCATCCGGATTCTCGGATCGCCAATTTCGCCATTCATAGTAAGCGTCGCTGCCCTCGTCACTCCCAAACGGCGCACCCTCGTCAACGCAGTCCCAGAACAATGGCTCACGCATCAGTTCGCGTGCGCGAGGATGGGCGATCTCCGGTTCGTTGAATGGGTCGTGTTCAGTCATATGATTCAGTGGCAGAACACCGCCGATCACGGGGCGGGCGGTGAAAAAGTCTCTAACGGCCAATCCGGTCACTGGCCCGCTCCCGTGCATCGGGATAGTTATCCGTTCCCGTTGCGATTCAGATCAAGTCTGCCGCATCGTATCCCTCGCGGGTCACTCTGAAAACCTGCCGTTTCGGATCTGAAGATTGAGCAAATCCCTTTCGTTCCAGTTCGTCAACCGCTCCTTCCCAAATCGCTCGTGATCTTGGATTGCCGGGCTCTACGAAATTGCGACCACCGGCCTGAACAGCTGACCCGCCCAAAAAAGCGAGAACCATAATATCTCCACCGGAGGCAACGGCAGATTTAAGTAGTTCCGAGGCCTCTCGTGAAAGTTCGGGAACAATAGGGGTCGCAGCACCTGTCATTGTGCCTTCGGAAGAAGGCGACAAGAGATTTGTAAAGTAAGGATTAGAGTTCAAGGTTTGGGAAAGTTGTCGCCGGACTTTATCGTGAAACTGTGTCGGTGATTCGTAAGTTTCGTAAAGTCCCTTCGTTTGACACGATTTCTTGAATGCAGTAAGCGCATCATATTGGTCGCGATCGACGCTATCGAGTGCAACAGGTGCACTGGAAAAATAGATCATGGCTGGTTTTCCAGCCGCAATATGTTTGTCTATTTCTTCTACAGTTCCACTGCTTGCACTGGCAGTTGGAGTTCCTAACCGTGTCCAGAAAACGGCGATAAGCAAATCGCTTTGCTCAAGAACCTGCCAGTTGATTATCGCCTGTGGTTCAGCGCCCATCAAAGGTGTTGAATGTGTTTCCCAGCCTACTGGCAACAGAACGGCATTTCGCGATTGAGCATGTGTTGCGTTCCATTCGTGTACAACTTCGCGCACTATATTGCGTTCACTTTGAACATCGCCTGGCGAAGCGATCATTATATTGAAGACCGTAGCGGTGTATGACATAGGTTTCGATTTGCTCGCGTATTGGCCTCTGTCGGATAACGGCCGGCATCACCGGGCGGGGAGAGTAAAGTTGTCCATTTCAAATTCGGCCGCAAGCCCCGCTCCGTGTGAATGCCATGGTTATCCGCAGCATTAAGTTCGTCCGGCCACAGGGCGATCGCAGTAGCAACAAGATACAGCATCGAGACGGAGCATGCCGCGAAGATCACGGCCGCAAGCGTCGCATAGTCCTCCAAATGGGACCGGCAATCCAGCAGCATCGACTTCGTGGATAGTGGGGTCAGCCGCGGCCGCCCATTCAAGAAGGAAACGAATGTGTCGTGGTGTCACCTGACCCTCGGTGTCAAAACGAGGGCATAGAAACCGCCGCCAAGAACCACCAGTCACGATCGTCCCAAATTCGTTGCCAATCACGGTGACGTAACGTGTCGCGGCAGGTTGCCCAAGCACATAGAGAACGTTGAAACGTTTGTCTTCGGAAATGACGTGCAAGACGACGTCGAGCGAATCGTTGTCGGGAACGACCCACCAAAGGTAGCCCCGATCGTCAACGTTGATTCGATTGCGACGCTTGGAGCTTACGGCCATGCTCGAGTTTCAGTCGGATAACGTTGCCGATCAGCCGGTCGCGGCGGTTGACCTTCCATTTCGAAACGCCTGGCTACCGCGACTCGGTTGCATCGGATGGTTCTGCTCTTTTCGGTGCCAGCCAATTGGTCGGATTCGTGAACAGGTCTGACGTGGCGAGCTCTTTGGTTTGACCGGATAGGGACACTTCCCACAAGCTGTAAATTGCCCGATTGCCAGCATTAAACTCAGTTCCGGCGAGGAACACGATCCGTTCACCGCTAGGGAAGAAGTCTGGGTACCGGTTGTATCGTGACTTCGACCCTACAAGACCTTGCGATTTAGCATCGCCCATCTTAATACAGACGTCATACCAAAATGGCTTAGTGAAGTCAGAGCAAAAAGTCAGGGTTTTGCCGTCTGGGCCTACCATCGGGTCCGATACCCAAGCATGAACATCCGTGTTGTTCGTACCGGCTTTCGGGATGAGTTGAGTGGGTTGGTTGTTCGGCGAAACCGTGTACAGGGCGGCTGGATTTTCAAGTCCGATCCGATCAGCGGCGTAAACGAAATCTCCATCTGCGCGTGGAACAATTCGGTAAAGCTGGTAGTAACCTTCCTCGGTCAGTCGTGCAAACCCCGCACCATCGGTGCCGATGCTGCAAACATCCCACATATCCCAAGTCCAGCCCCCAAGACTATACGGCCGGTGCCGGTAGGCACGTGCAAAAACGATCCGTTTACCGTCCGGTGTGAATCGCGGCAGGATGTCGGATTGTTCGTTGTCCTCCGTTACGGCAATGATTGAATGATCGCCTAAATCACGTATGTAGATCCGCGACGGTGCCATTTCGTCCTCAGTGGCTGCGAAAACAATCTGCGTTCCATCGGGCGAAAATGAGGGATAGCTCTCGATACGGTCCGTAGCGGTCAATCGCGTTGCGATCGATTCGGCGATGTCAAAAAGGTAGAGATCACCGTCAGCGGAAGCAAAGACGAGCGTGTCTCCGTCTGGCGACAAATCGATGCATACGTTGTTGTGCTCAACGCCAGCGTTTTCGACGCTCGGACAACCGAGCATCAATACCAAGCTGACAATCGCGATTACAGTAACGCAACGATGCATGGCTGATGTTTGATGAGCAGAACAATAGTTTCAACCCTTGTCAGTAGGGTCGTATTCGGGAATTTTGCCAATACGACCTGAGTGAGTTGGGGTGTTTGACCAATATCCCGCAGGCCGCTGTGGTGGTAGTCGATGATAGTCTTCTCGGGACGCAAAAGCAACCTCGCTAACTCGAAGGATCATTCTGATGACACTTTTGGAATTTGAGATCGCGGTGGCGTCTGCCGATGGCGGGGGGGGAGAGCGACCGGGTTTGGTTCCCGAAGTGGCTGCGACGTTACGCGATGATGTTCCCCAAAGGCACGGTGAACGATTTAGCTGTGAATCGCGATACTACGCTGCACTTTTCTCGCATGTTGTTGGAGTCGGGTGCTCCCGCCACCCTGGGGACACAGCATCTTGTCAGGTTAGTCGCCGTTCCCCCGCATGAATGGAGTCAAACTATCCGCAAGAGTGCTGTGTCCCAATGTTCGGCACCGTGTCCCAATGTTCGGCACCAATGTTCGGCACGATAGTGCTTGTCCCTCACATGTGGTCGTGTCCCTCATGTGTTCTTCCCTCCTGTGCTCTCGGATGAGAGTCCTCGAGGCGTGCTGCGAAAATGCTTACCTTGTTATTCGGTATCGCGTCAGCGCTCGTCCGAATTGCGGGATTAGAAGTAGCTCACTGTCCTTGGCCACGAAATGAATGAGCCCATACTGCATCTCGTCTTCGAGGATCCCCCACCGCATTGTTCGAAACTGCCGGTCGAGAACCACCAACTTGCCATTCCCGATCGCAGCGACATGGGTAGGACTTAACGCGATGTTCACATAACCATCTACCGTGGTCGGCAAGGGCACGACACCGAGTGAATCACCATTCACATCGTAAATCGATACGATTCCATTGACCAAAACAGCAAATGATCCATCGGTCGCGACTGCCAAATCGTCGATGCGTTCCAACCACCGATCGTCTGAGCGACGCCGAATGGTACGTAGTACCCGTCCAGTTCCATCGATGATCTTGACCTCATTGTACAGAGCCAAGACAAGATGGTCGGTGCCTGGTAAGTACTGAAACTGTTCAATTTCTAAGGGAAACCGTAACGGTTCGATCAATTGACCCTCGTGACTGAACCGGACCAGTACCGAAGAATTCCTGTCCTTTCGGGCGAGCAACGCAGAGTCGCCTTGGCCATCGATCGAAATCGAGGGGAAATGGATCTGCCCGTGGTAGTATTCCGCTGGCATGCTCCTTGTCTGCACGTAGCGTCCTGACGATTCAAACACATGAGTGGATGCAGTCCGACCGTCGACGAGATATATCCACCCACCGTGACCGACCGCACTTCCGGACATTTCAGTCATCGGATCGTTTCGGGGGTCAGTCCCCAGAACCAGGTCGACTATCCCCGTTGTCCCCAGTCGATATATCGCAGCAAAGTCCGTCATCCAAACTCGCTGGTCAGGCGCGACTACGACGCGGTTGTCATTGACAGCACGCCCGGTATCGAACTTCGGACTGAACTCACCGATCACTTTGCCGCTTTGGCCCATAAAAACATAGGGCGGCCTCCCGCGAAAATCATGCACAAAATAGTTGCCGTCGGCGATCGCAAAAACGCCTGTGGGATAACTCGGTTGTCGCCCCCAAGCTTCTTCTAAATTAATGCTACGAATGAACTGTCCTCGCCGGTCAAACCACTGCAGCGTTTCGCGAATGTTGTCAAGGAGGATGATCTGATCGTCGGGCGTCACGGCGATAGACACGGGACTGAAGACGTCACTTTTGTCTCTGTTGCGATCGGCAACGATTTGCCATGTCGGACTTCCCTGGGGATCGTAGCCGACGATCGAATCCGTGATGGTGTGCTGGTAATGAATTGTTCCCAAAACGACAAAACCGCCATCTGAGAAGCAGGCGATCTGCTCGACGTACGGGGCAGCCAACTTATCGATCGGAGTCACGGACCTCGTATCAACATCCACCCACCACGCTTGCGATTGGGTTTCAGTGCC
Source organism: Allorhodopirellula heiligendammensis (assembly GCF_007860105.1). Lineage (NCBI taxonomy): Bacteria > Pseudomonadati > Planctomycetota > Planctomycetia > Pirellulales > Pirellulaceae > Allorhodopirellula > Allorhodopirellula heiligendammensis. The sequence goes on along the minus strand of NZ_SJPU01000003.1, from coordinate 837,723 downwards.
GTACTCTGAACGAGTCACGATAAATCGATTTTTGCGGTTCCAGACACAAGCCGACCATGTAAATTGACGCTCAGGACCATTGTCTGAGGCAACCGGGTCAGGGCCAACGGGCATGGGAATCTCAACGAGCACGTCACCCTGCTCGTTGATCAGCACAAACTCATCGGCCTCTCGATCACTGGCACGTATCCATGCGATCCGATTTTGATCGTCGATGGTGAAGTCAAAAACTTTCCGCACTACCGGAGCGGAGCCCGCCAGTTCCAAATCGATCGGAGCAAGTCGCTCAAGTGGTTCCGGAATCTCCACTGGTAATGGCATTGCCTGTATCCCGTTCCGTTTCGGAGGGAACGCTTCTGCCATAGAAATATCGCGACTGCCTAATCGCGTTACATCCCATGCGTCAGCTTCCTGCCGCACCTGGAATCTCACCGCTTGCATTTCTGACGCGACGAGAAACTCAATCCCTCCAGGCTCATTTGATTCCAATAACGCGCCGTGTTGCAGGATTCGATTGCGTAGAACATCGGAAAAGTCCTTGCCATCTTTGCCCTCGTAGTCGTCTGGAAACGCCACCTGCCACAGTGGGTTCGCGTCGTCATCGACTACCGTAAGTGCCGCACCAGCGATTGAGTCAGTCGATACTTGAGGGTTTAGATATTCATGCCTCCACCAATGCAGCGCCAACAGCGGAGTGCCCTTGATCGGCCGTGCCGCGATAAGGGTGCGTACGTGTTCAGACGCGGGCATTTTCTCTAGCGGAAAAAGCGTCTTCCGTTTCTCGCCCGTTGAGATTTGATAGACCCACCAAGCTTCCTGGCGGCGATTCACGTCTGGATCAACGATGCGAAAAATCGCTCGATCGTGTTCCTCGTCCGCGATCAGACCGCTGCACTTAGGGTTCGGAGCCTCATGGAGATATCGGCTCGACGAGCGTGGCGTCGATTCGTTGGTTCGAAGGGTTCCGTCAGCAGCCAGAATCATGACGCCAAAGACACCTTTCGAAACGCCCGCGTCGAGTCCCTCGAATCCCGTGCTGTAGTAATAACCGATCGTCTCTCCGCGATCGGTGACCACCGCTTCGGCGAGCGTCATCGGCAAGCGAACCGACCACAGGAGTTCCTCCCCACGCTGCATCCGATACTCTGCGGCACCCTTCCCATCGCGATCTGACGGATCAACATGGAGCTTAAACTCATCCGAATGCGACAGATACCATGTCGGGTCGACGCTGGGCGTGTCACCGCTACGGTCCAGCGAATGAAACTGCACGCTTGAAGTCTGAGAAACACCCCTCGTACCTGCCATCCCCCAAAAAGCCGCTGCGATACCGATCAAAATGAACAGAGCAAAACCGCATTGAATTGCAAGATCTTTTCGGGTCGCGTTCCGAAATTGGGTGAAAGACACGGTAGGATCGCTCGTCAACTGGAGAGGAGACCACTTCGGACGAAAGCTCAATTGCTGTTGATTGTACCGCTGCACGCACACTTCACCAAACTGCTTTCGTGGATGCCGAATGATGGTCCGTCCGGGTTGATCGTGGGTTTCGCAAAGGTAAGCCAGGCGTGCGGGATTTTCATGGCATGGCGGTGGAATCCGCAATTTTCGTCAAGCTGGTGCAATTACAGTAGCATCGTTGTGTCGAGAGCGACGGAAGCAATTGCAGTCAGCGTGGACTTGGCGAGCCGAGACGTGGTGGCGGCCGGGCTAGCCGTGTCGCCCGGTGCTTGACGGCCCTCGGCTCACATCTTTGTCAGCTGGAGTCTACTCCATTCCAAGCATCGCCTCTAAAATCCAACATGCTGGATGCACCGACGCCCAACCCGGAGGGACCTCTCTTTCCTACACGATCGTTAGCCTTCACGGCTGGTGAATTGGATCAAGTGATAGCCGAGTTGCACGTTGAGGGAACGACGCACCGTGTGGGGCCATCTAATTCGCATCGTCACAACGGACCTTGAGTGCTTCACTCGTCCAGCGCAGGTATCATCTTGCGAAGACAGCATCTGGGTTCCGTCCGCATTCGATACCTTAAACGGCGTTTGAGATTAATATGATGTTTTACCGGCTGCTGATTGGCTTTCTGTTCGTTGTTGGTAACTTGACGGTGAACGAGTACATACTCGCCGACTTGTACACAACCGCCGCGATGTCAATCGAATGGAAGGTCGATTCGGCGGATGAGATTTTCCTGGCCGAGGCGATTGTCGGTGCCGACTCCGAACCGATTCGGTTTCGACCGCTCAAAGCCTTGAAAGGCAATCGCGATCTCGAATCTTTTCCAGCAGGAACAATCCAGCAATGCTTGCTTGTGGATCTCTTCCGACCGGGCGCTTTCGCGAAACTCGACGGGGTGGGTACCCAATGGCTGTTATTCGTACGTGGTTCGGCCAAGAACGCCAGGGTCTCAGGTGCGGTCAACCTGACATACCCAACGCATGCTTGGGCCACCGCCGCAATCACCGCATTTGCGAAAGCCGACCAGCGCGTCCTGAAGGATGCCGACGCGATCATGGCTTTTGTTCAACAGCGAATCGCTGAGCATCACACCATTCCGATCGACTGTGATGCGGATCTGACGGACGAGCTAGTCATCACTCGCTCCAGCAATCACCTGCCCATCGCCTCTCGGATCGGCGGAAAATTGCTGGCCGTCAATATTGAGCTGTGGGACGAAGCAAACGAGCTCGGGCAGGATCATGATACCTTTGTTACATCGCTGCTTGTCCCCAGCGATGTCCCGGAATCTGCCGCCGACGATCACCGCATCATCCGCGTACTTGACGAGCGGTACCTGAGCATTCCCTCAATCTATTTCGAACGCGTCCGCGCGATCGATCCACCACCGTTGAAGCCATCTCGATACCTGGGCACTTGGCGAGCCGAGTGGGAGGATCGCTTCATGACCATCGCAATGGGTCCCCGTGGAACGCTGCTGACATTGATCGAGCCCAAGAAAAATTTTGTGGGTGAATCTTTGCCGAAGCCTGCTGGAGTCGGACTGGGCGCGGGCATTTGGCGTGGCAGTGATACGAAGCTTGATCTTAATTTGACGCACTCCATCAGCGGTTGGTCCAGGCATCCAGGTTGGTCGTGGAATCAGTGGCCCGTGGACCTACTCGATGAAAAAGTGGCGAAGTTCTCGGAGGACTCGTTTCGCTTGATTGATGGCACTGAATTTGTGCGTCAGTCGAACATGCTGACGGTCCATGATTTTCCGCACGAGCATCCGTGGTACCGTCGATCAAAAGGTTGGGGGAAAGACTTTGAAACGCTTGTCGTCGACGTGTCTTACCGTCCATTCGGGATGGCCCCCTTTGCTCCGCTAGGCGACCTAGTTTTGATCTGGGACGAGCGCCACAGCCCCCCGCCGACGCCGAACATTGACGCGTATCGAGGTCAAACAGTGAAAACAATGTTGGGTGATGGGGGGTTTGTTCCGCGAGTGAGCGTCGCCCGTGTCGGCGATACACTGGATGTCCTTGCGATTGATGGCGAGCGTTCGGTACTCGATCACATCGTGAATGTTGCCTGCGTTGCCAATTCTCCGCCGGGGCTGATGCTTCCTGCAGCAGATTCGCTCAAGCATCGAAGCCGTTTTCGAAAGCCAGAGCCGGGATTGATTCCGATGACGTGCAACATCCACGACGATGAAGTCGGCTATCTGGTCGTGCAAGATCACGGCTGGGTGTCAGTAACGGACGCCGACGGCGTTGCCCGCCTGCGTCAATGGCCGATTGGGGACCAAGTCGTGAGACTCACGCATCCAGACCTCGACTTGCGAAATGCTACGATGACTGTCAATCGACAGGTTGTTGAGAACAATCGGTCTCGAATCGAAGTTCCCATCGAGTCGAATCAACTGGACATTCGCATCACCGGAGGCGTGCCAGTGGATTGAATCTTGGAATTCAAAACAGAGACCTTCAACGTCGTTGCCCCAACCGTGATGGCCGAATTCGTTGTGACAAATCGCAAATCCCCAGTGGGGATCCATGACGGTTATGTCGATAGAAGAGTGTGTAGCGGTCGCGTCGGTTGTGATCCGCCAAACGGGGGCGACAATCTTACGACGAACGGCCATGCGGGCAGATCGGAACATCCAGCAGAGAGGCACCATCGCCAAATGGTTGTTGGCTGCGCCGATTCTCTGGGCACCGACCGTATCGGCGGAAGACTTGACTATTTCTCGAGAGATTTTGCCAATTCGCCAGGTTTCACTGGAGAGCCCGTCAGGAACGAGTCCGGAGTCGAGTTTTTCAATGTTGCTGCAGCAGCCCGAGGAGGTCAGCGATGACTGGCTCTGGCAAAACGGCAGACCTGAGGTGAGTGGCTGGCATGAGGACGATCACTGGGTCGCCAAACATGACCGGCCTGGACAGGACGGCTGGTCTGGCCAGGACTGGGAGGCAGGAAAAATGCCTGAGCCGAACGCCGCTGGTGACGAGCTGCAACCGCTACCGAGTGTGTACGCGGGCTACGACGACGGGTTTGTGATCGCCAGCGGAGCCAATACGGGACTGGACGTCGATCGCCAGCCGTACAGTCTACGGATCAACGGCTACGGTCAACTGCGACACACCGTGTTTGATTCCCGCAGTACCAACCCCAGTTTGAATCAACTGCAACTCAAACGCGCTCGGATCATTCTGTCTGGCCACGCATTTTCCACCGATCTCACGTACTTCGTCCAGCTCGACGGCCGTAGTACCGCTGGCGATGCGTTGCGGCTACTGGATTACTATCTCGACTTCGACATCGGCCACCGCTGGTTGGGGTTGACCGAGCACAGGCTCGGGTTCAAGACCGGTTTGTATAAAATGCCGTTTTCCTTTGCGCGGTGGACCAGCGGCAAGGAGTTTCAATTTGCCGACCGCTCGATGGCCAGCGCTTTTTTCGATGTCAACCGAAGTCTTGCGTGGGGGCTATACGGCCGCATCGATACCCCGCTGGCACCGCTGGACTGGGAAGTGGCGCTTTTCAACGGCTTGGTGACCGGTGGAGCGGAAACGGGCAGCAGCGGACAGCTGGACAATAATCCGGCCGTCTCCATCCGCCTGAGCAGCTTCCCCATCGGCACGTGGGGCGCCAACGATATTGCGGACCTCGAATTTCACGAGCAGCTGGCGACGCGAGTCGGTGCCGGATTTGCGGTCTCGACCATTGATCGCACTGGCATGACCGAGTTCTCCGAGCCACTGGTCGTTGATTCCGGTTTACCGTTGGCCAATCTTCTCCCGGCGAGTGCCAGCAGCTACACGGCATCGCTCTATAGCATTGATGCGTCGATGAAGTATCGCGGCCTGTCCTTCACGAGCGAATACTATTTCCGCAGTATCAGCAACATCGAAGGCACGCTGCTGCCGACGTTGTTCGACCAAGGGTTTTGGCTGGAGGCAGGATATTTCCTCACCCCACACGAGTGGCAGGTTCTAGCCCGATGGTCGCGCGTGCAGGGAAACTCGGGAACCTTAGGAGCACGTGACCAGAGCAGCGATGAAGTGGCTGCTGGGTTCGTCCGCTACTTCCGCAACCAGCATATCAAGCTGACGATGGACGCCACTCATCTGAACGGGGCTTCGATTAACTCCGCGACGCTCGATATTGCCCCTGGCGATGATGGGTGGCTCTATCGCACGCAGCTACAATTCAGCTTCTAATGCCTCAATTCTCTAGGTTTTTTCCGCTTTTTTAGGTATAAAGTGGCCTCCCCACGGTCGATTGAATCCGTCGCAATCCCTACAACGGTAAGGGCATTGTGAAAACGCTACCGCCGAACGCAAGACCGAGGCAACGAGATGAATGAGTCACCCGACGCCCCAGATCCTTATCAGTCAGCCGCCAAAACACCCTCGCCACTCGGCGAGACCGATTCCGGCCCAACGGGGTCGCCGGCGACTGAGGGAGAGTATGTTTCCAAAGAACAGTGGGGCAGCCGCATCGGCGTGATCCTGGCGGTCGCGGGCAGCGCCGTCGGGTTGGGGAATTTCCTGCGATTCCCTGGCCAAGCCGCCCAGAATGGTGGCGGGGCGTTCCTGCTGCCCTACTTTATCTCGCTACTCGTGCTCGGCATCCCGCTGTGCTGGGCGGAGTGGACGATGGGCCGGTTCGCAGGGTTGCGTGGTTTTCATTCGGCGCCGGGCGTTTTCAGTGTCGTCTGCCGGACCCCCAAGGCTCGCTATTTGAGCGTGTTCGCATTGTTGATCCCGCTGGTGATCTACATGTATTACATTGTGATCGAGGCGTGGTGTTTGAGCTATGCATGGAGCTATTTAACTGGCGACTTAATGCTCGGAGCTGACCCGGACGCTTACAACGCATTTTTTGACAACACCGTTGGAGCGAAAGCTGACGGGCACGTCTTCGGTAGAGGTTCATCGTTGCTGATCTTTATCGGCATCACATTCATATTGAACTTCATCCTGATCTATCGTGGTGTCGCCGGCGGGATCGAAAAGTTCTGCAAGATCGCCATCCCACTGATGGTCGTATGTGCCCTCTGTGTGTTGGTACGCGTGCTGACGCTACCGAGCGACAAGGTCGTCGCGGGATTGGGGTTCATGTGGAACCCCCAACCCGAAGCGCTGCTCAATCCTAAGACTTGGTTGGCAGCATCCGGTCAGATTTTCTTCAGCCTATCGGTCGGCTTTGGAGTCATCATCAACTACTCGAGTTATCTGTCGAAGAAGGATGACGTGGTGTTGAGTGGCTTAACGGCGAGCAGCATGAACGAGTTCTTTGAGGTCTGCTTGGGTGGTTTGATCACGTTGCCAGCGGCGTTCATGTTCCTCGGTGTGAGCGTGGCGACGTTTAGCACGTTCGGGCTGGGATTCAATGCGTTGCCCAATGTATTTGCCCAGATGCCAGCGGGTCAGTTTTTTGGGTTCCTATGGTTCTTCATGCTCTTCCTGGCGGCGATCACCAGTAGCCTTTCGATGCTCCAACCGGTGCTCGCGTTCTTTGAAGATGGATTCAATCTGGAGCGGCACGCCTCCACCGCCGTGCTGGGCATCATTGCCCTGACGGGTTCCTTCTTCGTCATCTATTTTTCAAAAGAACTCAAGGCGCTCGACACGCTGGATTTCTGGGTCGGTACGGTGCTGATTTTCGTGCTCGCGATGATCCAAGCAGTGATTTACGGTTGGGTCCTTGGAATCGATCGCGGTGAGCGCGAGGCCCACGTGGGTGCTCACATTCGCATTCCTCACTTCGTCCAATTGCTCCTCAAGTACGTCGTTCCGGTCTATCTCGGCGCGATCTTCATCGCCTTCTGTTATCTGAATGTGCTGGGATCGAACGATCCCAAGACAGGGGAATACATCCCGGGCTACTGGGATCAAATCATGGACGACCCCGTAGTCATGATGTCGGTGCTATTCATCATCGGTGTCACTGGCCTACTCTTGGTGCTGATTCACTTGGCAGGCGAGAACTGGATCCGAGACGGTAAGTTCGATTTCCTTGACGCGCCCGAGGATCCACTACTCAATGCATCAGGGCAGGGCGTTAGTGCGGAGCAGCCCGAAACCGCGGTTCAGTCAGATGTTACCCATGACTCGGGAGTAGAAAAATGATCGTTATCGCTCAGGCATGCCTACTGGCACTCGGACTCACTCCCGAAGAGATTGCTGAAAACAATATGACGCCGGCAGGATGGTGCGTGATGGTCATCTCCATCACGTCTGTGTTAGCTCTGTTATTTTTCAGCCTGTACACGACTCTCTCCCTACCGCCGGTAGAGGAGGTCAGTGAAGCGGAACTCGCGAGAACGACGATCGACCCAGACAAAGATCTTTGATGCAGCGACTATGCATTCTTAACGTCGTCGGACTGACGCCAGAACTATTGCCGCACGCACCACGCCTTTCACAGATCGGTACGGCTCAGCCCTGGACCAGCCCTGTGCCTGCGGTGACGGCAACGAGTCAGGCGACCATGCTGACGGGTCTGCCGCCGCGGGAGCACGGGATTGTCGCCAATGGCTGGCTGTATCGCGACACCCAAGAAATCCGCTTCTGGCAGCAGTCTCGCACTTTGATTCAGGGCGAGCTCTTTTACGAACGGTATCAAACCGCCAAGATGTTCTGGTGGTTTAACCAAGCGACGACCGCACAGTACGGGGCCACGCCCAAACCGCATTATGGGTGCGACGGCAGCAAGGTCTTCGACGTCCTGGACTGGACCGGCTGCGAGCTCACCAAACGCCTCGGTCCATTTCCGTTTTTCGCGTTTTGGGGACCGGGAGCCGGTATCGCGTCGAGCGACTGGATTGCCGATGCCACGGCGATCGTCTTACGCCAGCAACAGCCTCAGCTGACACTCTGCTACCTCCCTCACTTGGACTATGATTTTCAGCGGTTGGATCATCAGGATCCGGAGCGAGTGGCCGAAGTCGACGCCGCCGCTGGCCGTGTGATCGATGCCGCGGACGCCATCGGAGCCACGGTCGTCGTCGTGAGTGAGTATGGTTTGACGAAGGTGCAACGCCCGGTGCATCTGAATCGCGTCTTGCGAGCAGGCGGTTTCCTCCGCACTCGCCGAGGACCATTTGGTGAAGTCTTGTTGGTGGGCGAATGTGATGCCGTCGCGGTGGCCGATCACCAGGTCGCCCACGTCTACGTGCGAAATCCTGCCATGATGGATGACGTTGCAGCATGCTTACGCAGCGTGCCTGGCGTGGCGGCTGTCGTTACGCCAGCGGAACTCGAATTAGACCATCCACGTAGCGGTGAATTGATCGCGCTGGCCGACCAAGACGCATGGTTCACGTACTATTACTGGAACGATGATCTCGACGCCCCCGATTTCGCACGTACGGTCGATATCCACCGCAAACCGGGTTATGACCCCTGTGAGCTGTTCATGACCAGTCGCCCACGGGCGGCAGCGAGATTGCTGCAAAAGAAACTCGGCCTGCGATATAAAATGGACGTTATCCCGCTCGACTCGACGCTCGTTCGCGGCAGCCATGGTCTGCTCGCCAGCGACCCGGGCAGCGGACCACTGGTGATCGGCCCCGGCGAACCGCCAGGTGCGATGACCGGCTTCGCCGACTACGTCCACTCGTTGCTATCACCGTCTCCCTAGATTCGGCAATTTTATCTGGGTTCCTGATGTCACCTGCGTAACGCCTAGTTACACTGTCAATCACATCACCAGCAAACCTGCTTCGCTTTGCGTCTCGATGGGGTGCGTGGGGTAATGGGATTAGCATGTAACGGCTGCGCATTTCAGCGTTCCTCGCGCCCCATCCAGCCGCAAACAAGCAGTGTGGTGACTCGCCTTTGTAACGTGCGGCAATACTCAAACCTGCATCAGCCAGCAGTAGAGCTCAGGGCCCAGAATCGCGATCCCGATAGTAGCGGCAGTCAATGCGGAGACGAGAACTGCGGCAGCGGCAACGTCAAGGGCGCGGCCGATACGTGGGTCATATTCGGGATGAAGAACTGCGACGAGTAGCTCCATCGCAGTATTGAATAGTTCGGCGGCTAGAACCAAGCCAATGGCAAAGACCAGACCGATCCATTGCCAGAGTTGCAATCGCAATAATACCGCCAGGGTGATCACGGCTGCGGTGAAGGCCAAGTGAACGTGAAAACTGGTCTGATCACGCAGCGCCCACAACAACCCTCCCACAGCGACTCGGAATTTGTTGGACCACGTTTGACTCATTGGTGTGTCTGAAGCATGTCGAGTTACTCCAGGCCTTCCACACCAGGCGGCGGGATCATCTGCCCGCCCAGGAGTCCCAACCGCGAAGATGGCAGGAATCGTGGTTCAAACGAGAACCCAATACTCGTATTGTCGCGACCCTCATCAATATTCGCCCCGATTTGGAACAGGAACGACTCGCCGATTCGAGTCAGCCCAAACGTTTGCGTGTTACTGCCGGTGGGGCCGAAATCGTACACGGTGCCAGCCGAGACGATCCATTTCTCGTTCAAGCGATGGTCCAGCTTCGCTTGCAGAACCGTGCTACTGATTGGACCTTCCAGTGACAACAGACCGACATACAGATCCCCGAGTCCAGGCCGACTCGTGCGGACACCTCCGCTAAGTGATCGCAATCCCTCATCAAAGAAATCGATATACCCGTCGCCTAGCAGTGTCACGCGGTCTCCCAAATTGTACTGGGCATCGAACAGCGTCGGGCCCACAGTCTCGCCAAAGTTATCACGGTCGGCCTGAGGCATCAGGATCGTTTGCATGTCAAAACGAAATAGATCTACGATCCGTTCACGTCCCGGTAGTCCACGCTTGGTTTGGAAGCGATGGTTCATCCCCAGTCGTAACTGGCTGACATCGTCCACGACCGTATCACTTGGACTCGTTACGTTGCGCTGAATACCCTGCCGGAGCGCGTAGCTGCGTGGATCGAACTGAGTGGGTAGTGAACCGCCAAAGGTCGTGTAAATGAACGACCGGCGAAACTGCTCTTGGGTGTGATCATCCAGCGGATCATAGTACGGCAGCTCATCATAGTTGGTGTTGCTGTCGGCATAAAAATATTCCGCCGAAAAATCAATCTTGTGAGCGAGACCGCGAACGTTGAGCAGACTGCTCTGGATCGTCTGGTCGACGCGTGAGAGCGGCAGGTTCACGCGCAGACCGCCCCCACCCCACAACCGGGTGAGACTGTCTCCATTGATATCTTCACCGTACTGTGCTGCTTCGCCGATCGCAAACGGTACAAACTTGAATACGCCCGCCTGGATAGGCATCGCTAATTCCTGCCGCGATCGCGCTACAATCCCTTCGCTGGCGATTTCGCCGGGCAACGTTGCCGTGACCGCCGCGGTCGCAGGGTCGGTTGGCGGGTCGGCAGGGTTGAGCCGTTCATAACCAACCTGATTATGCATCGACCACGTTAAATGGTCGCCCAATAGTGAGCCACCCAGAGCATAGTGATTGACTTCCGGTAGCCGTTCGGTTTCTTCAAAGAAATCATTGACTTGAACATTGAAGTTCGCATCAAACAATTGCGAGCCCGCGTACTTCCGCAGACGCATGCCGGTGTTTCGATTTGCCCGTTGATCCCAACGGTTCTCAAAATACTGTTCCAGGAAATTGCGATCACTGATGTATCCCACCTCAGCAATGAATTCCCAGTTGTTGGGTAGGTAGTGCCGATGACTCAGCACGGCGGCCCCGCGCACGTCGGTTTCGGGCACCAAGTTATCACGACCATTGCCAAGATTATCGAGGCCGTGATCTTTGATGATGTAGCTGTCATAGCTACCCACGACGGGCCCGGAGACACCAAACAGACTCGGCAGACTATAGGTCGTGTGTGACCCCAGTGCCGGTCCGCGATAGCTTAGGTAGTCCGTCAACAAGCTCGATTCGACACCTGCGGGAGCATCCCAACCGAGGAGTTGGAACGTGTCCCACTGGAGCATCACCTGTCGACCAAAAATCTGGTCGCTCTTGATGCTCGCGCCATTGAGATAGGATGTTGGTTTGCGCAGGGGCGTGGAGAAACGAGGCCAGTACAGCACCGGAAATCCTCCGGCATAGACGAAATTCCCGCTACTTGAGACATACGGCTCAGTGTCTGGGATGACCTGACCTGTGGCAGGGTCTACCGTCGCAATCGGACGCTGAGTCAGCGACAATTCTTTACTCTGCAGCCAGTAACGAGGCACGCCGAGCCGGCTGCTCGTGACGGCCGCATTATTGGCAACATAGTGACCACGAGCGACTTGCCGCATTACCTCGGCTTTGACTCGTGCGGTACCGTGGGTTTGCGGAATGGTGGCGATTACCTCGGCGTCTAGGATCACGCCTACCTCCCGGGCCGCGTTGTAGTACATCGCATTGGCATAAACAATCTGGTCGCCCTGGCGAACGACAATGTCGCCCTCAAGGTACAGCTCGCCTTCGGCGTCTGAGACACTGGCGGCACCGGTGAGGATATCCCCGAGTGGAGGCGTCCACGCGACAATGCGATCAGCCGACAATGACACCGTTCCGATCGGCACTCGCAGTCCCGTCGGCGTTTGGGCCATGACGTCCCGCACCAAAACGGTCACTCCGCCTGTGGCAACCACGATATTTTCGTTGTTCTCAGCGCGAGCGATCGTTTGAAAATCAGTTGGTCGAGATGTCCCGCGCGAGAGCAGCTCAATGCTCTTGCTGCCGCCACCGATGGAATAGGCCCATCCGCCTGTCGTGCCACCGCTATCAGTCATGATTGGCGGCTCCGGCAGCGACATCGCGGGCCCCAGATCGATCGAATCAGTCAGCGACGGGGACGAGTAACTCGTCACCGGATCCTCGAGCGTCAAAGGTGTGCGCAATGACGGGTCGGAGACCACTCCTGACTCATCCCAGATCAATCCAGACGGGGGCACCGTCTGCGTGTTTGGATCAGGTGCCGGCATAGGCAACGGCTGGACCAATTGCATCGGCTCGCCCGGCGGAATCGGTTCGCTGTACTGCACAGGGGCGATGACTGGAGAATCGCTTGCTTGTTGACGGTCGGACGGCGTCAAACCGCACTTGACCCACCACTGCGCTGGGACATCGGTTTTGCCGCGGTACTGTTGGGCCCGGATTTCGGGCGGTGCTGACAAACGAAGAGTTGCCACAATCGGCTCACGCGTCGCTTTCCCTGAACCGAGCGCAACCCGATCCATTAATAACCGCACGTTAATGGCATCTCCATAGCCATCGACGACCAATAGAATCGACTCCGCCTCGAATCGCTTGCCTTGATACTCGAGCACACAGTCGCCTCGCAGCACGGTGCAGTCCTGAGCCATTGCGACGGGTGTTTGGGCCCCAATGGTTGTCGCCGTGGCGGCTCCGGATGTGGGTTGGAGCGACGCTTGATCACGCTCCCATCGAAACACGGTGCCGCCGCGAACCCGCAATATTTGATCGTTACTATGCGCGGCAAGAGGCGGGGTATCGGGGGGCTCAGCAGCAAAATCTTGGCCATGGCTCGTTAGCGCGTGCAGCGCCAGCACCAGCCAAATGCCCATCATCCTGGCCAGTGCAGGTAGCGCAGCAACCAACCGCGTCCTGGCAAAGCAATTCTTTTGCAGGGGACGCGGCGGCATAACGATGGAGTGGACAACAGCAGCCAACAGGCGACTTTGCAATACAATGGTGGTCGAAAGGCACTCGATGCGCGGACGGTCCACCCCAGGGTAGACCGTCCGCAAGCGACATTACGAAAGCCAGCCACTCGTCCACAAGCCAAATTCCACCCACCTCTGTCCACTATTTTTCAGCGGCGGCGGGGCATGCTGTCGCGTCGGGCTACTCTTTTTCTGCGGGCTTTGTCAGCTGCGGGAATTCAATGCCGCTCGTCAGCCCACGGTCGATCACCCAAATGTTACGATAACGAACGGGATCGTTATGATTTTGGATCTTCGTGGGCAGCAAGGTGGGAGATTCCTCTTTCCCTGCACCTGTTGGACCTGGTAGTTCTTCGTCGTCCTGTACCATCACGCCATTCACCCACGAGGTGACGCGAGCATTCCGCACCTTGGTGCCGTCCGCAGCGAAGCGAGCGGCAGTGAAGTGCACGTCATAGGTTTGCCAGGTCAGCGGTGGGAACGCCATATTCATCTTCGGAGCCTTGTATCGATACAACGCACCGAGACCGTTGAATACATTGGCGTCACCGAACGAATCGAGTACCTGACACTCGTAGCGGCTCTGCAGATACAGGCCACTGTTGCCTCGTTTCTGATCGATGGCGTTGGGCATATGGGGGATCCGAAACTCCACATGCAAATCGAAGTCGCCCAGCATCTCGCGGATGTCGGCACCCTGCTTGAGCAATCCGTCCTCGGTCATCTCACCATTGGAAAACGCGGACGTGTCGCTGCCATCAAACAGCACCGTTGCCCCTTGGGGCGGCGTCGCTCCGAGAGTTGGACTCTCGCGGTGGGCACGCTCCAAGGTCGCCAGTGAGGTTCCCGAAGCATCGATGATTCGACAACTCTCGGGCGTTACGAACATGGCCCACGGTCCACCCGAGAGTACGAGTGTCTGCCCGTTGCGCCGGCCGAGCAGAACCATCGGCTTCTTGGGTTGATATCCATCCTGGCCGGGTAATCCACCGACATAAACCCGCGCCTCGAATTCGCCGTCACCGAGATTACGAATCTGCACGCCACGGCGCCCGCCCTCGGATTCGCCCTCGGATTCGTCGTCGGATTCGTCGCCGGAGGCATCATCCTCCTGGGACGATTGCCCCGCTTTCAGATCCCCCACGTACTCGCCGATCAGCGAGAAATCGACGGCAACTTCACCTTCGGTCGGCGGCAGCGTCCACACACCTTTGGCAACCCATTCGGGGTCGGCGGCGGGCTCAGCAGCGGGCGCGGCAGGCTCAGCGGGCTCAGTGGCGGGGTCCGCATCCGTTTGCTCGGGCGCGGCGTTAGTTTTTTTAGCATCCGCATCAGGCTTTTCGGGCGCCGGGTCCTTCGACTCGGGGGCGCTGGCGTCTGGCTTTTCGTCGGCAGGGGCTGCCGGCGACTCGGCGGACTGATCATCCTGCCCGAACGTCGCACGAGCAGGCAGGATCATGGAGCATACGAGCAGACTGCCGCTCAAAATCAACGCCGAGACGGCGGTCGGGCGTTTGTTCTGGGAAAGGGAAAAACTCATGGTCATAGGGTTGCACAAACATGCTGGGGGGAACAGAGACGGAAAACGTCCCTTATTGTAGTTGCCTGCCAGGCCCTTGTCGGCGTTTAGAACTGAAAGCTCTCGGCGTCTTCTTTTGGCGCCGCTTGATACCCGTAGGGTTCCATGCTGCCGCCGGCCCGTCCTTGGCTGAGGCTGCGGACCGCACTGCTATACCCGAACATTTCCTTGAGCGGCGCGTGGGCGACGATCACCGTCATCGCACCGCGTGTTTCGGTCGACGCGATGATCGCGCGTCGCTGCTGCAGGTCACCGACAATTTCACCCATATAGTCGTCCGGCGTCGTGACCTCCACCCGCATCACCGGTTCGAGCAAGACCGGGCCGGCGGCCTCGATGCCGGATTCAAACGCATCACCCGCCGCGATTCGAAAAGCGACTTCGTCGCTGCCATCTTCGTGCATCTCGGCGTCGTAGACTTCGAACCGAACTCCCGACAGCGGGAACCCAGCGATGACCCCGCCCCCGTTCGCCCGCTCACGAATCTCCTCGATCGCTGCCGTTCGGACGGCATTGGGCAATCCACAATCGGGCGGCAAGCGGTCAAAGACAACGACGGGTGCAGCAGGATCGTCCGCGGGGAGAACGCGGGTTTTCAAGCGGGCAAACATCGCATTGGCTCCAACGATCCGGTTGCACTGGCCCGTCACATCGGCGGTGCCACCAATCGTTTCGCGGTAGTTAACCCGCGGCTTGTAAAACTTCACGTTGAGATTGAAATCTCGTGTCAGTCGATGCTGGATCACCTCGAGGTGCAACTCGCCCATCCCACTGATGATGGTTTGCCCGAGTTCCTCGTTCTCAACAGCCCGGAACGTGGGATCTTGCCGGCGGAGCATGTCGAGCGTTTCTTCGAGCTTCTTCCGATCGGCCGTGCTCTCCGGCTCGATCGCCATCGACAGTACCGTTTCAGCAAACTGAATAGTGGGCAGCTGGATGGGCGCCTTGGCGTCGCAGACCGTGTCGCCTGTAATCGCGAATCGAGGCCCAATCACACAGCAGATGTCGCCTGCGCCGACGGTGTCGCTTTGGCCGTCACGTTCCTTCTTAGTCGCGTGGATCTGCCAGATTTGCGCTACGTTTTCCTTTTTATCTCGATTAGGACAGTACACCCGTGAGTTCTGCTCGAGTTTGCCGCTGTAGACGCGAATCCAATAATTATCCCCAGTTTTGGCCGGCAGAATCTTGAATACCAGGCCGCAGAATGGTTCCTTAACGTCCGGTTTACGCGTTTGTGAACTGTCTTCCTTCCCCGGTGTGATCCCTTCGACAGGCGGCCGATCAAGTGGACTGGGCAAGAAATTACCGACGCCGGTCATGAGCGGCTGCACGCCGATGCCGTGCAGGGCCGAGCCACAGAACACCGGCTGGATAGCCCGCTCGATGCATCCCTTACGAAGTGCTGCGATCACGACTTCACGAGGCACCTCCTTTTCTTCCATCGCCAAGGCCATCGCTTCTTCGCTGAGCTCGTAGACAACTTCCATCAACTGCTCCCGCCAAATGGTTGCGTCGTCGCGAAGCTCATCGGGCAGTTCGACTTCCGTCACCGTTTTGCCTTCGGTTTCGGGATCAAACTGCAACAATTTCATATCGATCAGATCGATCACCCCCCGAAACGGATCGGCAACGTGGGTCGGTCCCTGGCCGACGGGGATCTCCACTGCCACAGGTCGTCCGCCGAGGCGCGGTCCGATGTCGCCGAAGACATCGTCAAAGCTCGCCCCCTCTCGATCCATCTTATTGATGAACACAATGCGAGGCACTTCGTACCGATCCGCCTGTCGCCAAACCGTTTCGCTCTGTGCTTCGACACCTTCTCGAGCAGAAAACACCACGACGGCGCCATCGAGCACGCGGAGACATCGCTCCACCTCAGCCGTGAAATCGACGTGGCCGGGCGTATCGAGCAGATTGACGTTGTAATCGCCCCACTTGTACTTCACGCAAGCACTGAAAATTGTGATCCCGCGTTCCTGCTCTTCAGGATCATCATCGGTGTCCGTGGTGCCGTGATCGACGCGGCCGACACGGTGCTTTTGGCCGCTGAGATAGAGCATCCGCTCGGTGACAGTGGTTTTGCCAGCGTCAATATGAGCGATGATGCCAATATTGCGGAGCTTGGATATGTCGGCGGCCATGAGTGGAAGACAGCGGTTAGCGGTGAGCGGTAAGCCACTAGCTGAAAGCTACTAGCTGAAAGCGACGAGAGAGAGGACAGGCCAAACAATAAAATGCGGTTTGCCACCGGGCAATGGGCCTGCCGGCGGTGAGAATCCTCGCAGATGGTGACCTTTGGCCCGTCCGAGGCGGTCGCAACAAATGTAGCGAGGTGCGCGAAAGCGTGGAATCCACGTTCTAGCAAACGCAGTGCGGCGGGAGACTTACTCGCTACCACCTAAGCAAAAACGCTGCTAACCCAACGGGTCACCAGCGTTTCAGGTATTCTTAACAGTGTCAGCCAGAGCAAGGAAATGGCGATCGGCTAGCCGTCAACCACCAATCGCTATGTCTCTACCATGCGAAGTGAGCGAACGCCTTGTTAGCGTCGGCCATCCGGTGCGTATTTTCGCGACGGGTGTAGGCGGCACCCTCTTTCTTAAAGCCCGCCAAAAACTCATCAGCAAGCTTCAAGTGCATCGGGCGTCCTTTTTTGTCACGCACCGCCATCAGAACCCAGCGAATGGCGAGGCTTTGCTGACGAGCCTTGTTGACCTGCATCGGCACCTGGTAACTCGCACCACCCACTCGCTTGCTGCGAACTTCGATGTACGGCTTGATATTTTCCAGCGCGGCTTCAAAGACTTCGAAGGGCGTTTCTTCGCCCTCGTGCCGCTTGCCGATTTCCTCGAGTGCATCGTAGAAAACTCGTTGAGCCGTGGTCTTCTTGCCGTCGAGCATGAGGCAATTGATGAACTTGCTCGCCAACAGCGACTGGTGCCGTGGGTCGCCTTTGAGCTGCGAGCGACTGGAGGTGATTCGTCCCATGAAAGATACGTCGGTTTAAAAAAAGTGTTTTTGGGTGGGGGAATGCTGGGTGCGGCAGGAAAAACTACTCGCAAACGGGGCGAAAATTATTTTTTCGCACCATAACGACTGCGAGATTGCTTGCGGCCATCAACGCCCAGGGCGTCACGCGATCCGCGAACGACCTGATAACGCACACCCGGCAAATCGCGAACACGACCGCCGCGAACGAGCACGATCGAGTGCTCCTGCAGGTTGTGACCTTCGCCAGGGATGTACACGGTGACTTCTTTGCCGTTGCTCAACCGCACCCGCGTGATTTTTCGCAGTGCCGAGTTCGGTTTTTTCGGAGTCATCGTCCGAACTTGCAGGCAAACGCCCTGCTTTTGAGGGCATTTCTCGAGAACCGGCGACTTACTCTGGCTCTTCTTGAGCTTGCGATTCTTGCGGACGAGCTGGTTGATTGTGGGCATAAATAGAAGTCAGAACGTAAGACCGCCAAGGCGATCGACAACGAAAGGGTGACACGGGCAACTTATTTGCAGTATGACGCACGTCAATGCGGCAAGGGGCGAAGTATCGCGTGTGAGGCAGATTTGTCAAGTCCGAACCTGCATAGAGATTTTTCGCTCCTTGGGAATCCCATTAGCCCTCGTGAAACTTACCCACCAACGGTTACACTGGCGGCCGCAAATACCCTCTCCACACATCAAGGTCCACCGCACATGCGTCAACGAAAAGGGAGTCAATTCGCTGGATTGGCCGTCGCCATTATTACCCCATTTCGCGACAATCAACTCGATGTGTCCCGTTTGCGAGAGCAAATTGAGTTTCAAATCGATGCCGGTACGAATTGCATCGTGCCTGCTGGCACGACGGGCGAATCACCCACGCTCTCGCACGAAGAACACGAACGGGTCATTGCCGAGACCATTGCATGCGTCGCGGGGCGGGTGAAGGTCATGGCGGGCGCTGGCAGCAACAATACCGCCGAAGCCCTGCGACTCTCCCGCCGTGCCGCTGCCGAGGGAGCCGACGCCGTCCTGCAGGTGGCACCGTATTACAACAAGCCGACTCAAGAGGGCATGTACCAGCACTTCCGCGCGATCGCGGAAGAGGTTGATATTCCCGTCTGCGTCTACAATATTCCTGGCCGTACCTCGAAAAACATCGAGGTCGAAACGATCCAACGACTCGCTGAGCTGCCAGGCATCACGATGGTCAAGGAAGCTACCGGATCGCTCGACCAATGCTCCGCCATTTTAGGTACGACCGATCTGACAGTGCTCTCCGGCGACGACTCCCTGACTCTCCCCATGATGAGTGTTGGTGCCGAAGGCGTGATCTCTGTCGCCGGCAATGTCGTGCCCAGCGTGATGCTGGAGATGGTCCAGGCCGCCACCGCGGGTGACTACACCACGGCCGCAGAACTCCATCATCGCCTCTATGCCTTCTGCAACACCATGCTTGGTCTCTCGACCAACCCGATTCCTGTCAAAGCCGCGATGCAGATGCTTGGCCGCGACACCGGGGAACTGCGTCTGCCCATGGTCGCACTCGATGATGCCGAACGCAGCATCCTACAGGAGACCCTGCTCAAATTTGGCATCGGCTCCGCCGTGGTGTGAGCCCATGGTGGCTTGGATTCGTAGCTCGAGACCATTGCACTGAGGGTGTGTCCCGAGTGTGCAAAAGTTAGGTTAGCGACGGGACGATGGTCCCGTCCGAGGGACAGCTGCCTCTCACCCTAACGCGCCCTGTCAATTGCCTCTGTTAATAACGAGCGAGGCAACTCCACCGGCTGATCGTCGCCAACGAAGGTGAATGCGTTGATTTTTTCGACCAAGGTTCTCCCGGGCGTGAGCGTGCGGAGGAATTCAGCGTATTGTTGCCGGTGCGGGTCGGCGAGACCGCGATACCACAACGCAAATTGAGCCAGCGGCTCTCCTGTGAGAATCGTTTCCCCAAAATGTCGCTGCTGCGCATCGTGATCGGGCTCGCTCCAGGCAGCGAAGAACACCGCCGGGATGTCGCTGTCGGCGATCGGCGACGACCACTGGACTGCCGCCGCCCCGGTGTCCCACGACCCATTGGTGGCGAACGGTTCGACCTTGCTCTGCAACGTCACGCTGACACTCGCATTCCTGAAAGCAGTAGGTAGCATCGCTTGAAACGCCCCCTCGACAAGCAAACCCAGCGGATCAAAGTCGCGGTCGCTGACTTCAGTACCATCGTCCAGATTATGTGTGCTTTTATATTTCGTGAGTTCCGACTGATAAAACTCTGTTCTCCGAATCGATGCACGCAGCGACGCCCCCAGCTCCTTAGCATTGCCGAAAATAGCTAGCGATGCGACCGCCGGCTCGTCTCCCTCGACTTGCAGTTTGCGGATGACGGTGTCGCGAAGCAAGCCGGCCATCGCCGCCTGGTCCTCGCTCTGGAACACCGCGACCATGTTCGGCAGGTCGGCAAGGGAGAAGTAATTTCGCTCGACGAGATACTGTCCCACGCGGGCCATCAATCGTTGCCCGCCCAGCTCTCCGCCCATGTCGAAAACCATCCCATAGGCCCAGCAGTAGCCGGAGACGTTTTTCAAATCGCGACGGATGTCCTGGTCGATCAACCTCTCAAGGCGAGCCAGGATTGCCTGACCAGCAAATTCCTCGTGCGCCCAATTCAGCAGCAAGTCGACGGATTGGTCGATCGCGGCATGACGATCCCTCTCGCTCTGCTGTAAATCGTCCTCACCGCGAAACCGTTCGACGTAGAGCGAGGCCGATCCGAGAGGCGATGCCAAGCAGACATATTCACCTGCGCCTCCCACATCGGCGGGCATCTCGCCATGAAAGGTGCCCACGAATGTGTGCGAGCCGTCCTGAATCTGCTCCAAGGCAGGCTGGTAGAACTCCCGCATGTGAGCCAACTCGGCATCCGACAACGATGAATGATCGCTGCCCTCGCTGCTCGGCTTGGCCGTGACCGTCAAGGTTCGCTGCATCGATCCGCCGTCCGGGACCAGACGCAGGTCGTATTCCTTGCGGGCACAGCCTGCAGCGACACCGACCAAGCTCACCAACAACCACGTGACCCTCGAGCCAGGGAGACGCAACATCGAACACTCCTGAGTATGAGCACAAAGGGCTCATTGTACCCCGATTGCATGCACTTGTTTTTGAGTCAATTCGCGGATGCCTTTTTTTGCCAACGCCAGCATGCGGGCGAGCTGATCGTCGTCAAAGGTGGCCTCTTCCCCAGTGCCTTGGATTTCGATGAACCGACCGTCCCCCGTCATCACAACATTCATGTCGACATCGGCGGCAGAGTCAAGTTGATAGTCGAGGTCCAAAACGACGTCGCTTCCGATCACTCCCACACTAATGGCTGCAACGCTACGTGGCAGGACATCAGCGACAACGATCGGCGGATCGAGCAGTGGCGTTGCCGCCAGCCTGGTGACGGCGAGCGACAAGGCAATGAACCCGCCTGTGATGGATGCGGTGCGGGTGCCGCCATCGGCTTGCAAGACGTCGCAGTCCACCGTAATCGATCGTTCGCCGAGCGCCTCGAGATCCACGACCGCACGGAGACTGCGTCCGATCAGTCTTTGAATTTCAGTGGTTCGGCCGTCCACTTTGCCGCCGCGATCGCGACTCTTGCGCGGACTCGTACTGCCTGGCAGCATGTTGTACTCGGCCGTTACCCAGCCCTTGCCACGACCGGCCATCCACGGCGGCACGGTGGTCTCCACCGATGCCGTGCACAGCACGATCGTCTTGCCGCTGCGATACAGCACGCTGGCGGGATTCGACTCCAGATAGCCACACTCAACCCGCACATCACGGAGGGCATCGTGAGGGCGGGACTTGATGGATTCGGATGCGGCTGCAGTCATAAGAATAGGATCGCTGTACAAAGAGTGAAGTTGTTGGATGTGGAGTCGTCGGGGGTGAAGCAGTCTATTTTCAGACGGGGGTCATCGCTAGATGGACTCATCGGTCCAAGCGGGGCGCCGCCAAGCTATCTCCAGGGAGAGGCACGGAAAGGGCGACGGACAGGAGACACGCCCTGCTTGGCGAGCGGACGCCCCCGAAAACCACTGCAACGCGCTGTTATTTGCCGTAGACCGAGTCTGGAACGTGGTGTAGAATTCCCCACCGCTGCACATGCGCTGCGTGAGAATCCACTTGCGCTGTTCGTCTACCGCCTCTTTCTCTTAGAGTTCTTTTCATGAAATTCCATTCTGCTCGGCGTGGTTTCACGCTTGTCGAGCTGCTCGTCGTCATCGCTATCATTGGCGTGTTGGTTGGTTTACTGTTGCCCGCCGTTCAAGCTGCCCGCGAAGCAGCACGGCGAATGAGCTGCAGCAATAATCTGAAACAGCTGGGTCTTGCCGTTCACAATTACCATTCGGCGTACGACCAATTGCCGATGCAGGCAGGCGGTACCTATCTAGAGAACGTTGACAAGGGAACCTGCGACGTCGCACCGGGACACAATGCACGTCGCCTGAGCTTTCTGGTCGGCATGCTTCCCTTCATCGAGCAGCAGGCCTTATGGCAACAGATCAGCAACCCTCACCAGGGCTGGGCTGCGATGGGCTGTGCGGGCTGGCAGGGTGCCTACGATCCTTGGGCAACGCAGTTGCAAGCATTCAAGTGCCCCAGCGACCCGGCCGTGTCGAGCTGGGGATTGGGAACCACGAACTATGGAGCCAATGCGCTGGGCGATTCACCGAGCTACGGTCAAGCTGGATATCACGAATTCAACGGTGGGCAATGGAAATTCATCCAAGCTGCCACGGGAAGCTGCCGCGGCTTCTTCGTACCGCGACACGCCAGCAAATTCCGGGACATCCTCGACGGCTTGAGCAACACGGCGATGCTGGGCGAAATGATCAATGGATTGCAAGACCGCGACAAACGATCGCTCCCCAGCCTAGGCAAGGGCTGGGGCGGAGCGGCCGGAGCACGCGGTACCTCGCACGCTTGCAGCGACGACGTCGACCCCACCCGTCCGCTGTTCTGGCGGACGACTGGTGTCACGCTCGACACGACCGCGTCCCGCAGCCGCGGCGCCCGCTGGGCGTATTCGTTGCCGCTTTTCACGAGCGTGAGCTATTCAACGGGCCCGAACCGAGAAATGTGTTTCGGTGCCGACTGGGAAAACTCGGGCCAGTGCCCACCGAGCAGCCACCACCAAGGCGGCGCCCATATCGTGATGGGCGACGGCGCTGTTAAATTCATTACCGATTCAGTCGATTGCGGTAACAGCAATTCGCCCGCAATCATGCCGACGGACGCTTCCGCGCTACCAGCTGGTTCGGCCAGCCCTTATGGCTTATTCGGGAGCATCGGCACGCGAGCTTCCAACGAAGTCCTCGAAAGCGAGATTTGATCCAGTCTTTCCGATTGGAATCTCACACCTCTTCAACCTTCCTTTCAACCATAGCATTTTTTGAATGAAGATAACGACAACCTGCAGCGCATCTCCCGCAACCTCGCTCCCGCTCGCCCTCTTTCTGCTGGTCGGCGGATTGATTGTCCCAATGGTCGGTTGCGGCCCAGACAACAGTACGGAGAAAGTCGCACCGGCGACCATGACTCCTGAACAACTCGAAGAAGAGCGCACGCCGGTAAAACCGAGCGGTGCGTAACAAAACGGGTCGTTCGGGGTAAGCCAATGCGCTGACACCACACCCCAGCGCAGCACCCACGCCGGAGTGCAATCCTCTGTTCGAAAACATGAACACAAAGAGAGCGGCGACATGAGTCTCCGCTCTCTTTTATTATGAACCTGCGTTTGCCTGTTGAGATTCAGAACATGGACGTGCCCCGCGACGCAGAGAAGCCCGTCAAGTCATGGCAACCCAACAGTTTGACGTGGCGTGAATCACCGCAGTAGCCGGTCGGCGCGTTTGAACTCGCTACTTCGCAAAAGCGAGCACGCCATCCCAGCCTGGTGGTGCGACGCGGTGATGCTCTAGAATTCGTTGCAATAGCACATCTTTCGGTCGATCCCACGCAGGCAATTCGTGCAACTGCTGATAGGCATCGTCCCACCGCCCCTCTCCGAATGCGGCAAAGGCGGCACGCGATAGCTCCAGTTCATCCTGGCTGAGCTGTGGATGGCCTTCGAGCGGGACAATCAGCTGATAGATCTCGACGGGTGTCCGCGTCCCTGCCGCACGCACCCGGCCGAGTGTTCGCAACCGAAACCCTGCACCGGAGCTACCATGGATCACACCAGGCCCCTCCGCTACGGATAAAACGCTCGAATCGATCGGCTGAGCCTCCGACGCTGGACCTCGCAAATGTTTCGCCGTGAGGTGATCAACAATGATCTCGACACCAAACACCTTCGTCAGCCCTTCGAGTCGGCTGGCCAGATTCACCACGGGGCCGAACGCCGTCACCTTGACTTGATCGACCGTGCCAATCCTTCCCGCGACCGCGCGACCCGATGCGATCCCAATTCCACAGCGAAACTCAGTCTCGCCTCTGGCATAATCGCGACGAATATCGGCTGCTGCTTGAGCGGCCGCAGCGCTCGCAGCAATCATTGGATCGGTGCCGTGTGGCAGGGGCAATGGCCAACCCCAAAACCCCATCGCAGCATCCCCGTGAAAATCGCCGATGACCCCTTCGGTATTAAGGATGTGCTTGGTCATCACGCCGAGAGCATCACTGACCTGTTCGAGCAACGTGAGCAATTGGCCGCCCTGAATTTCGGACGTCAGAGAAAACCCACGCAGGTCACAAAACATGACCGACAGACTGCATTCACGCGGCTGCAGCCAATTCTCTGAATCGGTGCCAGCGATCGCATCGAGTACGACCGGCGCAAAGAATCGGCGCATCGCCGCATGCCGTTGCTGAAACTGATTGGCCTGACGGATTCCCGACACCAGCGAGCCGACGACTTCAGCGAATTTGACGTCGTCACTCAGTCGATCGACAAGCGTTCTCGCATCGCTCGCCGAACTTCCCGACATGCGGGTCCCGGCCGCCATCACGCCCGCTCGGCTGCCGGTCACGTAGAGCACCCAACCACGGCACGCCTCGCTCCGCAGGGGAACACAAAACGCCCAATCAACGTTCTCGTTCACGGTGTACTCAGGAACCTCAGCCTCCGCCCCGTGCTGGCCGGCGGACGGCCGCGAGGGCAACGTCTCCCAGAGATGCAGGACGCTATCACGGCGGCGCAGCGTAGCGTTGACCAACTTCGTGCTCACGTCGTGCGAGTTCGACTGATTGTCACGAACATCGTAGTGCAGGATCTGCATGGCAGATGCGTCCGACATCGACTCAGATGCTTGCAAATCTGGGTCGCGGACATTTGCTCGCACAATTGCGACAGCCGATGCAGAGGGAGTCGCCCGCAGCAAAACATCGGTGACCCGAGCAAATAGCTCATCGTCACTGACACTTCCTGCAACCAGATCAGGCAGTCGAGCTAACAGTTCGATGCGGGCCTGCGAATCATAAAAGTTCTTCTGTCGGAGAGCCGACTCAGCAAACGCCATTTCCGTCACCTCACCGCTGTCGGATCCGACCATGTAGTCAGGCGTCGGTGAAGTGGATGAATCAGAAATTGCGGGACCTCCTGCAAGCTCAGCAGGCCGGGAGTCTCGGTTCGGTTCGACAGAAAACCCTGGACGGCGAGCGAGTGTGAAGGTGGTCTTCCCAATCACAAAGTGCTCGCCGGGAACGAGGACAAACTGATCGCGTGGCTTACCGCGGTAGAAGATCGGGTTGCGGGCACGCGGATCACGCTCGACCTGCAATCGATCACCACTCAGTGGTGTCAGGATCGCATGGTGCCGCGAGATGGAACTGTCCCAAGGAACCGCCCATGGGATCGCGGCAACATGGCGTTTCTGACGCTGTCCCGGCGCTGTGGCCGCACGCACATCGACATGGGCGGGACCGCCCAGCAAAGATGACCGCTCCGGCGGTGGAGACGACTGCGGCTGACGTCCGAGCAACACGTCGCGACCAGCGGCGATCTCCGGCAACCCGCGTCGCCAACGGCCTGAGCCGGGCGTGGTTCCCTGGGATTCGACAGCCCCTTGCGCGATGAGGTCAGGCATGAATCACTCGACCTCGGATGCCTGGCCAATATCAGATTCCATACCGAGCTGTTCCATCAATTTCAGATACAGCATCAGCCCGTATTGGATGTGCTCGAGCGCGGCCGCCGCTGCCGCGTCCGCATCATGGCTGGCGATGGCATCCAAGATCGCTTGATGTTGAGCGCAAGTCAATTTCATTGAGTCGGCGTCGTGAATATTCTTCCGAATTCCAAATACGCGGATCAAGGCATGTGAGTGCGTGGCCGTTTGCACGATCGCGCGGTTGCCTGTCGCCTCGAGAGATCGCATATGAAACGATAAATCGGCACGGTCAAACTCCCGCTTGATTTCACGCCCCGCAACGTCAGTCCCTGAACGCTCCTGATCAGCGGCCGCGGCGTACATTTTCGTGAGCTCCGCTTCGATGCTCGCGATTTGGTCCGCGGTCGCCTTGCGAGCAGCAATCGCCGCTGCACCAGGTTCGATAATCTCGCGCACCTCGTAAATCTCAATCAGTTCGGCGCGTCCAATCGTACGGACCACGGCACCGATTTGAGGAACGAGATCGACCAATCCTTCATTAGCCAGTCGCCCGGCAGCCTCACGCACGGGCGTTGCACTGACACCGAGTTCCTTTCCGATGGGCCCATAGAGCAACCGAGTTCCTGGTTCAAAATCTCCCGAAATCAATCGGTTGCGCAGATACTGATACGCACGAATGGAATGAATCTCTTGGCCCACGGGCTCTCTCGTTCTAGCAGATACTTCGTTGCGTTTCGCATCCTGTGATGCACCCATCTGGATCGGAGTGCGACTGATTGTACTCGACGCTCTGCGTATCAACATGGGGTGGATTAGCGTGGGACGAGCGTCCCCCACCGACCACCCACCGCTATGAAAGGCGGTGGCAGGAGTCACCGAGCAACCGATCGCCAGGAAATTCAGATTCCCATTTGCGCGAGCATGTCCGCTATGCGCCCGACACTATTGGTCAACGATGGATGCGACTCCTGGAACTCCGCAGTGGCATCGCTCAATCGAGTAGCAATCGAGTGGGAACTGACATCTTGCTCGTCGAGACTATGCTCGATTTCATCAACGGTCGTCTGCAGTTGCCGCCGCTGCTCGGGAGCTAAGCTTTCGAGACCAGCAAGCTGAGCGCGGAGCTGCTGGAGCGTTTCTTCAAGTTGCGTTCGCATTTTTTTCACCTAAGGATGCATCGGGCATGAGTTTTAACAGTGCATATTTTCGCTTCCCACGACGCAGCACAACGACACTTCGCCCCGCAAAATCTTCGCGTGAGATCCGCTTCTGTTCATCTCCAACGCGAACGCTATTGAGCGAGATGCTGTTTTCCTTGACGCTACGACGTGCGTCTCCGCCGCTCGAGCATAGCCCAGCCAGCTGCAACGCCTCGATGATCCACAATCCATCACCGGCAATCTGCTCCGTCGTGACATCACAACTGGGCACATCAGCAAAGATTTCCTGCAGTTCCGCATCGGGCGTATTTCCAATGTCACCGCCGAAGAGAATGGTCGTCGCTCGCTCGGCCGACTGCAGACCCTCACTGCCATGCACCAACTCGGTCATCCACTGGGCCAAGCGTTTTTGAGCCGCCCGTTCTCCAGCTGCCTTGTCGGTTCGCTCAGCTAACTCGTCGTACTCATCTTTATCGATCTCGGTCAGGTAAGCGATGCATCGCATCACATCTTCGTCGTTGACATGGACCCAGTACTGGTAGAACGCATAGGGGCTGGTGCGATCCGCATCCAACCAAATCGCACCCTTCTCAGTCTTACCCATTTTTTTGCCATCGCTGGTCGTCAGCAGCGGTGCGGTCAGCCCAAAGAGCTGGTCACCTGTCATCCGCCGACCCAGATCAATGCCAGCAGTAATGTTGCCCCACTGGTCGCTACCGCCGGCCTGGATACGGCAGCCATGAGTCCGCGATAAATGCACAAAGTCATACGCCTGCAACAACATGTAGCTGAATTCGGTGTAGCTTAATCCCGCATCGCTATTGATACGGCTCCGCACCGATTCTTTGCCCATCATCGTGCCGATGGGGAAGTTCTTACCAACATCCCGCAGAAATTCGAGGTACGAGTAGCCCTTCATCCAATCAAAATTGTTTAACAACAGCGCGCCATTCTGGCCGCTGAACCCCGCCTCGCCCGCGAAGTCCAGGAAGCGCCGCATTTGTGCAGCGACCCCGTCGACATTGCATTGCAACTGTTCCGCAGAGAGCAAATTGCGTTCTTCACTCTTGCCACTCGGGTCGCCGATCATCCCTGTGGCACCTCCGACCAATGCGATCGGGCGATGCCCCGCTCGCTGGAACCGACGCAGCATCATCAACTGCATCAACCCACCCACGTGCAGACTCGAGGCGGTCGGATCAAAACCGATGTAGATACTTTGCGGCCCCGAAGCTAGTAGTTTGCCAAGTCCATCTTCATCGGTGGTCTGGTGGATCAAGCCACGCCACCGCAGTTCCTCAAGCAGGTTTTCAGTTGAGGACGTTCCCGCTGATGTCTCGGCGACCGCTTCGGAGTTCGACTGCGTCATGCTAATTAGTTTTTGTGTTGTTGATTCGGATAACTTCGGGCGGCAAGAACGATACCCCGTTGCGTCAGTGGGGAATTACGATAACCGGGTTTGCATCAATGCTGCGGCGACCGCCAAGTCTTCGGGATAAGTGATTTTTAGATTGTCTGCAGCGCCGCTGATTAGCGAAACGGGATGACCTGTTCGCTCGACCAACTCCGCGTCGTCCGTCGCAGGCCGGCCCCGATGGCGAGCATATGCTTGACTCACAACGTCGACGGCAAACACCTGCGGTGTCTGGGCTACCCATACTCCTCTGCGATCGATGGTCTGGCAAGCGGAATTGTCGCCAGAGCCACGCTTGAGTGTTCCGGTCACGGGCGTGGCCAAGATCGCCGCACCCGTCTGCGCCGCACACTCGAACACGGCCGATACGTCGGAGTCCTTCAGCAACGGGCGAGCGGCGTCATGGATCGCTATCCAACGAGTCGCTTCACTACTGGAGCGATTGATTTCCGCGAGCGCCGCAGCAACGCTGTCGCTGCGTTGGGCACCGCCAATAACAAGCCGAACCCTGTCGGGCTGCGACAAACTCGATACCTGATCCGCAAAACGATCGTGATCCTGTGGGGACACGACCAGCCAGATGAGGTTCACCTCAACTCGGCGCAGCAGCGTTTCGGCGGCATGCGTCCAGAGCGGACGCCCGTCCAAATGAGCAAAGAGTTTATTGGCGTGATCACCAAATCGCTGGCCGCTGCCAGCGGCGGGCAAGACGACAGCAACGCTCGCGACCGGGAGTGATGTCATGTCGCTCGTTTTCACTGGTTCCCGAGATGCGACCGTAGGATGGGAGCGTTCTCCCGTCCGAGATACCACCACATTGAGCTGATCTGCGATTGGGCACGCTCGGGACGGTGTTCCAAGCTACCGATGGCGGAGATCAACGAAATCGGTGGGCCAATTAGGCGGCTTGTGCGACCTTTTTCACCGCTGCAGCGAGTCGGCTCTTGGTCCGAGCGGCGGCGTTGCGGTGGATGACATTACGAGCCGCAGCTTGGTCGAGCTTTTTGCACGCCAACCGAAACTCGCTCTGAGCCTTTTCGTGCTCGCCAGCAGCAACTGCTTCGCGGACACGGCGGACAGCGCCACGCATGTTACTGCGGACGCCGCGATTTCGGAGACGGCGGACTTCGCTTTGACGGAGTCGTTTCTTGGCGCTCTGGGTATTTGGCATGTGTTTGGCAGCGGCAATCGCGCGCCGCCCCGTTGGAGACTACAGAAAATGTTGATTTCGCGGCGGGCGTCCGCCTGCGAGTGAATTGGCAAGCGGCGTATTATGCCCATCGGACGGGCGGCTGTCCAGATCCAAGCAAAACTTCCATAATCGGTGCCACCGGAAGGAGTGATGAATGCATCGTCCCCGCTCCCCTCGGCGCTGCGTGCATGGCGGAATCGGTCTGAATGTGCGAATACTCGCCCGCAACACAGCCCGGGGGACGGTCAAAGCGACCTACCTGCTGTGTAGGGTTCGCACGTCGCCCGCCCGCTCCCCCGATATTTTGGAAAACCTATGTCTGGAAACCACCTTTCGT
Source organism: Allorhodopirellula heiligendammensis (assembly GCF_007860105.1). Lineage (NCBI taxonomy): Bacteria > Pseudomonadati > Planctomycetota > Planctomycetia > Pirellulales > Pirellulaceae > Allorhodopirellula > Allorhodopirellula heiligendammensis. The sequence goes on along the minus strand of NZ_SJPU01000003.1, from coordinate 807,873 downwards.
GATCTCACCTCAGAAAAATCCCATCGCCCACACCGCTCCCGGATTCGTCGCTCTGGTGGGGGCGGGGCCCGGCCACCCTGAATTGCTGACCCTCCGCGGCGAACACTGGCTGCGCCGCTGCGACGTGGTGCTCTACGATGGGCTCACCAATGCCGACATGTTGGCCCATGCACCTCAAGCTGAGTGCATTTGTGTTGGCAAGCATGGGCAAACTCGAATCTGGACCCAACCCGAGATCATTGCCGAAACACTCCGTCATGCCTCTGAGGGCAAGTGCGTGGTGAGGCTCAAGGGAGGCGATCCGGCGGTATTTGCACGGACCAGCGAAGAGGTCGACGCGCTCGTCGCCGCAAAAATACGTTACGAGATTGTGCCCGGGATCACCGCCGCGTTGGCGGCAGGATCCTATGCAGGCATCCCCATCACCCATCGCGGAATCGCATCCGCAGTCGCCTTGGTGACCGGGCACGAGGAGCCAGGCAAGTCCAAATCTGCTCTGGATTGGGCTGCTCTGGCGGCTTTCCCGGGCACGCTGGTGATTTACATGGGCGTGACAACCGCACAGACATGGACGCAGGCACTGCTCGACGCAGGAAAACCGCCAGAAACGCCGTGCGCATTGGTGCGCCGATGCAGCCTACCGGACCAGCAACAGATCTCCTGTCGGCTCGACGAGGTGGTGGAGCAACTGACACCCGCCAGCCGATTCCGGCCGCCGGTGATTACCATTGTGGGCGAAGTGACGCGACTGGCCGAAACGATGGACTGGTTCCGCCGCCGACCACTCCATGGCCAACGCGTGCTCGTGACGCGCCCGGCCGACCAAGCCGATGAACTCGCTCGCCCCCTCGAGGAACTGGGCGCCAGTGTGGTTCGCCACAGCGTTATCGAGGTGAGTGCACCCCAGGATTGGTCGGACGTCGACGGTGCTATCGATCGGCTACCTACCTTCCAAACCATCGTTTTTGCCAGTGCCAACGGAGTGCGATATTTCATGGATCGCATTCTCGAATGCGGCCGAGATCTACGCTCTCTTGCCGGCCTGCGGATTGCCGCCGTTGGCAACGCAACAGCGGCTGCTCTGAGTAAGTATCACCTGGTCGCCGATACGATTCCCCCACAATTCGATGCCGATGGTCTGATCGCGGAACTCGGCGAGAGTGTCCGAAACGAACGCGTACTAATCATTCGGGCCAGTCGCGGCAGCCACGCATTGCCTGTTGGTTTGCGGTCCGCTGGCGCTGACGTCGCCGAAGTCGTCGCGTACCAAAACACGGATGCCGCAGCCGCGAATCCGGACATCGCTGCCATGCTACGCCGCGGCGAGATCGACTGGGTCACCGTCACGAGCAGCGCAACCGCCGAAAACCTGGAGCGACTCTATGGGGACGATCTGGAGAAATGTCGCTTCGCGGCGATCAGTCCGATCACCGCCGAGGTACTCCGCCGATATCACCGCCGTGTCGATGCGATCGCTCCCACGGCAACCATGCAAGCCCTCGCCGACGCCATCGCAGCCCATGAGTAGCGGAGTCTCTCCGAGACTCCGACCACCATCCGAGACCCGGAACTCTACCAGAGCTCCCGCAGCGATACATGGATGAACTGTCCGGCAAATCCGAACTGCCCGACGCACTGCTCAACGCAGCGGACGAGCAACCGATCCTGCTGATCGACGCGGCGAAGGATGAAACTCACAGCAACGCCGTCGTATTCAACAATCACATTGAAAACACGCAGTCGCTACGCTTGCGGTTCCGTCATTTTCCAAGGATCAAGAGCATCCTTGAGCTGGTCAGCGGGCAGGAGGTTTTTCTCCTCACAGAGTTCACGGATCGTCTGACCGGTTTTGAAGGCTTCCTTCGCCAACGCGGCCGCTTGTTCGTAACCAATCAATGGATTGAGACTGGTGCACATCGACAGCGATTGTTCCACTGCGGCGTTGCAAGCTTCCTCGTTCGGTTCCATGCCATCGAGGCAGAATTCGATGAAGGCAGCACAACCGCCATCGAGCAGCCCGATTGACTCAAGGACGGTGTGCCCCATGACGGGCATCATGATATTGAGCTGGAAGTTGCCGCCACATCCGCCACTGACGGTGACCGTCGTGTCGTTACCAATCACGCGGGCGGCGATCTGCATCAACGATTCACACATCACTGGATTCACCTTACCAGGCATGATCGAACTGCCGGGTTGCCGGGTGGGCAGTTTGATTTCGTAGTAACCGCACCGCGGTCCACTACCGAGCCAACGAATATTATTGGCCAGCCCCAGCAAGGTCTGAGCGATGCACTTGAGTTGACCGTGGGCTTCGACCAATCCATCGCGGTTGGCATTGCCTTCGAAATGGTTGGTCGCCTCGACGAAGTCAATATTGGTCTGTTTGGCGAGTTCCGCGGCGACGCGTGCCCCGAATTCAGGGTGGGTATTGATTCCGCTCCCCACCGCCGTCCCACCCACGGGCAATTCGAGTACAGCGTCACGGGCGCGTTCGGCGCGACTAATGGACATTTCGATTTGGCGAGCAAACCCGCCGAACTCCTGGCCCAATCGCAGGGGCGTGGCGTCCATCAGGTGTGTTCGTCCAATCTTGATGATCTTGTCCCAGGCCTCTGCCTTGGCCTGCAGCGAAGCGTGCATCCGCCGCAGTGTCGGAATCAATTTGTTGTGGATCTCGACAGCGGTAGCGACATGGATCGCAGTGGGGAACGTGTCATTGGTACTCTGCCCCATGTTCACGTGATCGTTGGGATGGATTGATTTCCCCTCCGACATCCGATCGCCACCGTCGATCTCGATCGCGCGATTGCTGATGACCTCGTTGATGTTCATGTTGCTGCTTGTTCCACTGCCGGTTTGGAACACGTCAACGGGAAATTGATCAGCCAGTTTGCCGTCGGCAATTTCCTGGCAGGCGCTCAACATGGAAGCGACTTGCTTGTCCGAGAGCGGGTTCTTGCCGCTACCGGTGAGCTTGCCGAGATCGGCATTGGCAATCCCGCAGGCCCACTTGACCCGTCCCATCGCTGAGATCATTGCCGGTGACATCTCCCAACCGCTGACGGGGAAATTCTCAACGGCACGCTGGGTTTGTGCACCGTAGTAGGCGTCCGCGGGAACGTGAACTTCGCCCATGGAGTCGCGTTCGGTTCGGGTGTTGGTCATGAGGTTGATCCGCTGGTTGGCTACGAGAGAAATGGAGCCCCGAACTGGGGACCGTGATTTCGCCAGAAACTAGCAAATCGTAACGCGCGGTCAATCCTCACTCGATTGTTGCGGTGGCTCGAAGGCAAACTCCTGCCATTTCACCGCTTTATCCATCGGCACGATCTGCAGAATGAGGAAACCGTTTTGATAGAGCCGAACGGTTCCGGTCGATTGACTGATCACGACGGAGACCGCCTTGGTTTTTCGCGTGATCGCCGCGGCGGCCCAGTGCCGCGAGCCGAGGCCCTTGGTCATTTTCAGATCTTCGTGGGATACCTCGAGCATCTGCCGGCTTCGCTCGATCACCCCCTCGCTGGTGACGACGAAGGCCCCGTCGAGCTGGGCGACCTCCTTGGCGTCTTCTTGCACCTTGGGATCAAGCAGATTGCGGTGTTTTTTATTGTACCCACGAAATGGGTCGACGCCCCCGTCGCTGGAATGCTCGAGCACTTTGCGGGTATCACCGACAACAAACATGGTACCGACGGCTTTACCTTCACGGCCTTCCCGACCGATTTGTGACGCCAGATCAACGACCGCCTTGATCGTTTTCAACGGCACGCTGCTTTCGAGCGTTTGCAGATCGCGGACGGTGAACCGCCGCATCCGTTCGTCGAGTTGCAGGTGACTGATCGAGTCGAGACGGCCCTGCTGGAAACCACTGTAAACGGCCACCACCTCACCATTGGTGCGGATCATCTCATCGGCGGCAGCCTCCAACAACGCCTCCTGGAGACGCTCGAGCAGCGGCGCTTTTTCCTTGTTCAAAGCCAGCGGACGCAAGCCCGCTTCGGCGGCTCCGTCCAGATCCTCAAGCGTATCGACCGCAATAATGACGGTGTTTTTGGACGCATCGGTCAGTTCGGAGATGCGTTTCCAATCCGTCCCACCGTCGAGCAACAACAACAAAGCATCTGCATTGCGGTCGGCTTTCAACGCCACACCCGCGAGGATCATCGACGCGTTGTGTTTGGTCAGTCGTTGAGTCGCCATCGGTGGAGTTTTTCACAGCGGTGAGCAGAGGAGCATGCAGGAGGCTCCCCATTCTACTTCATTTCGCGCCGTTTCCATAGCGTCATTGCGCGAGTGACGCCGATCCGTCGCAACTCGATTGACGCACCCGATGCGCTGGCGAGGCAGTCGGGCTCATTCCTCGCTGGCGTGTCGGGTTCGGATTGGCAACTGCGACCCGCGAAAATGACGAAGGCACCAGCGGACTAGAAGTAGGATCCGATCCCGCCACGGGGTTTTTCATCCACATCTTTGCCATCGAGTCCCGCGATCCAGGTCTCCGGATCGTCACCATAATCCTTGCCGGTGTTCTGCCGCAGGGCACCGATCACGAGACTTTGCGTCGCAGGGTCTCGGTCCTCCAACGCGAGTTTGAGCGAATTGGTAGCGACTTGGCCGGGATGCTCCGCGAGCGCCGAGATCGCGGCATGCCGCACGTCTTTGTTCTGAGAACGACCGATCGTCTCCGCTAACATTCGCGTCGCCTCGTCTTCGCGGCGATTCCCCAGCGCCCGACATGCTTCCATGCGGACCTTGATCACGTCGTCCTCTAAACTCTTTTCAATTAATTTCAACATCGAGGGGTCCGACGATTTCCCCGCCGCAACAACAGCCAAACGACGCATTTCCGCGTTCGCATCGTGCTTGTAGATTTGCTCGAGATGCTTGGACCAATACGCCTGACGCTCCGGTGGAAGCCCCGACATCGTCTTGACGAGCGACTGGAGTTCTTGGCGGCGTTGGTGGTCCGTAATCCCAATTTCCTCGTCCCGCTTCCACTGCCGCATAGTGAAATAGGGGTTCACTGTTTTGAGCGCATACATCGGACCGTCTTTGCACCCCGAGGTCACACCAGATGTCCCGGCTGCGAGCATGACGACAAGGATCGCACGCCGCCCCATCCCCAAACGCCGGTTGGCGTGCGAGGTCGTCATAGAAGGGGAACCGAAACGATCGGCAAAACGTTTTTCAGACGCCATGGGGAGGTTCCGACTCGGAGGGATAGAGGATGTACGAGAAAAAACTTGCGAGAACCGTATCGACTACCAAAAACATCCACCCGCCCCCAAGCCCAATTTGCCTTGTGCGGTGAGCCGATCTGCTATCTTGATCGGCAGGATTGGAATTCAACAACGGCCGAAAACTGGAGACCGACGGATGAAGAACACTTTTCTAACGACTGCCTTGGTGGGGCTGCTCGCCACCATCGGCGGGTGCATGCCGTCGGCTCCCCCCGCAGAAAACAACGAATCAACGACCGCCGGGACCACCGCAGAGGAAGCCACGCCCCGAGAAACCGTGGGCAAAACGACCCAACACGTGCTCGATCTCAAGACCGCCCTCGCCGATGGCGGTGTCCTCGCCAGCACCCAGGTGGAAGCGAATAATCCATTGTCGGCTAGCGCGGGTGCCTACCGTACCACCGTCGGAAAACTGGGCGGAATGTCGGTAGAGAAAACAATCCAGCTCCGCAATGCCCAGAGCATCCAAGACCCTCGACCGCTCGACCACGCCACACTGATGTCGGAGATCATTAAGCCGGGCAAACCCGACGGCATTCACCTACCGATGCTCCCCTATTACCAAGAGTACGCCTGGGACGAGCCCAATCAGAAAGTGGTTACCGTCGACTTCCCCGCCCGCCAAGCCGAGCGTGAGAAACAACGCTAACGCCACTTGCGAACTGCTGCTGGTTTAATAGGCCCAGACGCGTCAGCGGCCGGGCTGGTGGTGTTGCCCAGTGCTTCACAAGCGCCTGAGGACGCCGCCCGGGGCCTCCCGGCACCCAGCTATAGAATCGCTCGCAAACCTTCGACATAGGTGGGGAAACGCAGTTGAGGTAGCAGATCTCGCCTGCATCGTCGATTCCAAATGCGTTTGTCGGTTTCGCTGCGAAATTGCACGGGCGAATTTTCTGTAGGGGAGACGAATGTGGGCTCAGCAGAACGGGTTTGTCTCGCGATTTCCTCATAGAATTGGCGTCGTACCACGGGTCGATCATCGCTGACCACATATATTCGCTCGCGGTCTTGACAATCGGAATCGCCGGACTCTGCCCACGACATGGCCGCGATGGCGGCAGTGGCGGCATCATCCACGTGGATGAGGTTCAAGTGTCCATCCGGCGGCGAGGCAATCGGCCGGCCCGCCCGGACGTCGGCAGCTCGTGGCACGCGCGCGGGCCCGTAAATGCCCGAGAGCCGCAGGATAGTCCATGGAGAACTCCCTAAAACGCTGCGTAATTTCGCTTCCGCCTGCAGGTGTGCCCGTCCGCCCTCGCGCGTCGGATGGGTCGTGGCGTGTTCGTCGACCCACGTGCCGCCGGTTTGGTGGTACACACCCGTGGTGCTGATGTAACAAATATCAGGAACGCGTCGACCCAGTCGCTCGGATGCCGCACCTACCTGCCGCAGCAGGCGCACCAAACCTCCTACCTGGGAATCGAAACGACCCACTCGGCTGTTCCGATCGTAGCTAACCGAGATGAGGATGCGATCGACGTGGCGATCGTCAATGGCCTGCTCGATCGCAGCGAGGTCGCGCGTATCGTTCCAATCAAACCGCAGGGGTTGAATTTCGTGCTGAGCAAGTGAGTCAACGCGGTTTCGCGTGGTTCCGATAACGGACCAACCGCGTGATACCGCGCTTCGGCCAACTCGCACGCCGAGATAGCCGCAACCAACGATCAAGAGACTCGGTGGGCGGCAAGCTGAATGGATTGTGGTCTTTGTCATGGCAGAAGGGGCCCGTTTCTAAGTTCAACTTGCCCCAAAAAGGTGGGCGATGTGGGATGCAGAGGGTACAATGATGGAGCCGCTGTGTGGACTCCTCTATGAGAGCGTGGGTGCACGAGGTGTCGAATCCGTGGTTTTTTGCGATGGGGCTGGCAGATTGAAATTAAAAACGTCCAAAATCGAGGTGCGCGTCCCGCCGCGGATTTACGGGATCATCCAAGCGACCGCTATGACCGCGGTCATGCTATCGGTGGCGGCACCTGTGAACGCCCAGGATCCACGTCACGCCGCTGACCGGGGTTCGTCGAACCAGCAGCCCCATCGCGAAAACGTCAACGGCAACACTTGGGTCGAGCCACCGGCGAGCCTACACGACCTGCTCGAACAGGGTGGGGTACCCGAATCTCTCGAGATGCTTCGTGTGCTTCAACGCCAAACCCAGCAGGTGGCCGCACGGGCTGACGAATGTACCGTAAGCGTGCAGATCGGTCCCGCGCAGGGGTGTGGCGTGATCGTGACCGGCAGCGGTTTTGTAATGACCGCCGCCCACGTGGCCATGCGGCCCGGTAAAGCAGCTGTCTTGACGCTGGCCGATGGACGCACCGTCACGGCCACCACTCGGGGCATGGATCGGCACGTCGACGCCGGGCTGATCAAAATCAATCCAGGCCAAAATGGTGGCAAGCCCTGGCCCTACGCGACGTTGGGAAACAGCAAAGACCTGCGTACCGGCATGTGGTGTATCGCCACCGGTCACCCCGGCGGATATGACCGCGAGCGCGGCATGGTGACGCGAGTAGGCCGAATACTCGACGTACGAGAAGATTCCCTCGATACCGATTGTGCGCTGATCGGTGGCGATTCAGGCGGGCCGCTATTTGATCTCGCCGGCCGATTGATTGCCATCCACAGTCGGATCGGTAATGACGTCGCCGATAACTTGCATGTGCCTGTCGACCACTTTGATAAATCATGGGATCGGATGAGCCAGGGTGAATCATGGGGGTTCCTCCCGGGGTTCAAACCCGTCCTGGGCGTCAAGGGCAACGGCGCCGAGGAAGCCAATGTCAAAATCGTCTATCCAGGCTCCCCCGCCGCCGCCGCGGGGATTGAGAAGGGAGACGTGGTCGAGCGTTTCGGTGACGTGCCTATCACCGACTTCGAGTCACTCAAAAATGCGGTCGCCGATACGATGCCCGGCGAACGCATCAAGGTTTGGTTACGCCGTGCGGGCAGTCTCGTTCAAGTTGTTGTCGAAATCGGAAGGGCCAATGAATCCTCTTAACCATCCTCCCTTGAGTACCGTTGGGGGCTCCAGGCTGCTTGGCTGTGCGCTGTTATTGTGCGCCACCGCCGGGTTAGCCGCGCCCACGTTCGCTCAAGACGCCTCACCGATCCCGGAATGGTTGCAGCAGCGATTGGTTGACCGGGTGGTCCACCGGCGCGACAGCAATGCCATGATGCAGCTCCTCCAACCCATCGCGGGTGAGCTCAAGGGGAGCGTCGTCGAAGTCATCAGTAGCGGGCGGCCGGTCGCCTTGGGAACCGTCGTCAGTCAGCCCCATGCGGCCACGACAGCACTGATCACATCCAGTCCCACGCGGACGTCACTCACTGGCTCGGCGGATACCGCTGAAATACAGGATGTGTACGTCCTGACGAAACGCAGTGAACTATCAGGCGATCCGATTCGCATCCGCCTGGCAGACAACCAACTCCTCCCTGCTCGCGTAGCAGCGGTCCGCCGGGCCAGCGATCTGGCGTTGCTGGTCGTCCAAGCCGATGCGTCGACAGTCAGCCAATCCCTCCGTGCGGTCGAGTTTGCTTCGGAGGTGCCCCAGATCGGCAGTTTTATCATCAGTCCAGACCGCTCGGGACGGGTCGTCGGCATCGGTGTCGTCGGCGCGGCCCCTCGCAAAGTTGGACACATGGGGCGGTTGGGAATCAAGTTGGAAAAAATTGAGCAAGCCGGAGCACGCGTTCGCAGCATCATTCCCCATAGCGGTGCCGATGAAGCTGGTTTGGAAATGGGCGATCGAATCATTGCAATCGATGGGCAGACCCAGAGCAACGTGGACATCGTCGTATCGACACTCAACAGCATGTTTCCTGGCGAAGTCGTGCAGTTAACCATCGAACGCGACGGCAGCACCGTCGACATTCCAGCGCAGTTGAGTGAGTTTTCCGTGATGCAGGAATCGGAGAATGACGCTCGAGTGAACGGTGCACGGAATGTTCGGCTGTCTGGATTCGAGCGTGCCCTCCAACACGATACCGTGCTCAATCCCGAGCAGTGTGGGGGCCCGGTGCTCAACACCGAGGGACAGGTGATCGGAATCAACATTGCTCGCGCCGGCCGTGTTGTTAGCTACGCGTTGCCCGCCTCACTCGTCCTGAACGAAGTGTCTAGCATGATTACCGAAGCGGGCGGTAAATAACTCTTGGCTGTTCCTTTTGCCGTTCGGTGCGTCAGTTGTCATGGTCGCCTGCGGGTGACCGACGAAGCTTTGATTGGCACCATCGTGGCCTGCCCTCGATGCGGGTCGATGGTGCAAATCGATGCACCGGATCCAGCATCGGCACAGTCGCCTCAACCAGCCCTAGACGCAGACGCCACGGGGCAGTCGCCTGCGCAGCCACCGAGCGAGCCTGCCTCACAAGATTCCTCTTCGGCACCCCCTCGCCCGCCAATGGTCGTCGGCAACGATCCCGTTGACAGCCAGGAGATTACGCACAGCGACCTGCTCGATAGCGAAGGACTTGGACTGCCTGAACGCTTAAGGCTTTCCAATGGTGGATTCTCGACAGAAGAACCACACTCTGCACTTGAACAGAATGCTACGACGGCGACGATTCCTGCAGAACAGCAGGGAGACTCGACAGACTGGCAAGACAATGCGAACTGGGCGACTGAATCCACTCAAAGATTTCGTCGGCAAATTTTCACGGGCATCGCGATCGCCGGAGGTTTACTACTGGTGGCGATCTTAGTGATGTGGTCACTCAGTGACTCCGCTTCCCAATCGACCGTCGCTAAGAACCCGGCTGCCGCACCCAACGACGGCTTGGAAAACCCACCGCGTCCACTCGAAGACACTCCCGCCGCTGAGCCTTCGTCCAACACGCCCGATGACGCATCCCAGAATGTGCCTAGTCCGTTAATACCGGACGGGGATGAAACCGAGCAAGCGGATCCCGGTACCACCAATGACACGATTTCGCCGCCTCCTGATAGCGTCCCTCCCACCCCAGGCTCAGTGATTCCGGCGGAGCTCATGCCGATGGATGTGCTCGGTGGTGAGGATGGCGGGTCGCCCACAACCCCTCCTGCTGCAACACCCGGCGTCGTCCCAGAACAGTCTGACGAACCCGCCGCGGATCCTCTGACGGACCTGCCTCCTGAACTTGCGTCTTTCGTTAACCTGCTGGATTTGCCCGGCAATGCCCCCGATGCACCACCGGTCACGCCGGGGATCGCCCCCGCTGATGATCTCGTCGTTGATCAAGCCGCCGATGCGATGCTCGACCCCATGCTGCTGGCCACGCCGCCACCAGACGTGAACATTGACAATGCTCTTAAATTTAAAGTTGCAATTCAAACGGCGGGTTATCCCTTGACCAGCTTCGTTTTAGTTTGCAGCGAGCTAACTCAAGTTCCCATCCAAGTCGATTGGTTCACGCTCGATTTAGCTGGCATTCCGATTTTGCAAAAAGTTGACGATCCGCAGCCCGGCTGGAAAGCGATCGGCGACTTAATGGATGCGATCGCCGCTGGGATTGGCATGGAGTTCGAGCAGGAGAAAACGAGATTATTGCTCACGCTCACGATCGCGGAAGCACAAGCAAAACTGAAAACGGTGGTTAACACCGACGATTTCGGCGTTGAGCAGGAGTCCGCAAAGACGCTCGTGGATCGGATCGCCAACGATCCTCGGTGGAACGAGCGGGAACAACTCAATCTGCGAGCACTCGTGACCGACTGTCTGCGGATTGCCCGAGGGATAGATCCCCAGCTCCCCGAGCCCGCGCTCGCCCACTGGACGGCCCGCGCAGATGGCTTGTTGACAATGAAAGCTGCCGCAAACTCACCGCTGGAGGTTTTCGCCGAGCAATGGCCGCTCCTCGAAGGTGGCCAGTCGGGACCGCAGTTGGACACCGCGATTACGCTCGCCGGACTGCTGCGACAGACCGCCCAAGCGAACCAAGTTGCCTGCATCGTCAACTGGGACGATGCCCGTCAACGGCGGCTCACACCTGGGCAATTGGTACTGCCGTACGCAAATCAACCGGCCGGTCAGATGCTTGCCAAAACACTCGCCCCCATGGGCCTCCAGGTTCGGACTGCCGATGCGAAACATTGGTGGGTCGGAACTGCCGCCACGTATGACCGCATGCCACTGCTGGTGATCGGTGATGAAATGGGCCCCCGTCGTGACGAGATCCTGCAGCGAATCCGCGATGCGGCCGCTCGAACCGACACGCTGATCTTCATCGAGCACGATCCCGTCTCCGATCGTTACCTCGCGATGATGCCTCGGTTCCTCTATCGCCAACTCCCCACCATCCTCCGACCGTTCTCCTAGTAACGAAGAGTAGCCGCATCTCTCCGAGACTCAGACTCGCACCGCTGGGACTTGGGGGCGTGTCTCGGGGAGACAAGCCTACTCGGCAAACCAATCTGCCCTATGCTAACCACCCGTCGAATAGATGCCGGGCGTTTGATATGGTTTGCTGTCCCGCGCAACCAATTTTCATTCTCAGGATACCGATACCGATGGCGTTTTGGCGATCGAAGATAACACCGAGCCAACCAGAATCCAACGATGCGACACCTTCGGGGGAGCCCGCAGGTACAGGCCGTCTGTTCTCGAAGTTCTCCAACGGACTGCAGAAAACTCGCCGCGTGCTGGGCACCGATATTCGCGACCTGTTCAAGAGCGAAGGTCGGCTCGTCGACGAAGAATTTCTAAATGAATTATTCGCCCGTTTGATTCGTACGGACATGGGGACTGGCCCCGCCAATAAAATTCGAGACGAAGTGGCGCGGCAATATCGTGGCCGGGTCGTGCATTTGGAGGAGGTGATCGCCACGATCACCGATGAGGTTCGCGAGCAGCTACGTCAGGACCATGGCGGACTCGCCAAATCGGATTCCGGTCCCACTGTCGTCTTAGTCGTTGGGGTCAATGGTAGCGGGAAGACCACGTCGATCGGCAAACTCGCCAATCATCTCAATAGCATCGGGCACAGCCTCGTGCTCGGCGCAGGCGACACATTTCGAGCTGCCGCAGTCGAGCAGCTGACCATTTGGGCGGGGCGGATTGGCTGTGAGATCGTCACGGGGAAAAGCGGCGTTGACCCTGCCAGCATCGCCTACCAAAGCGTCGACAAGGCAATCGAACTCGGCTCAGACTATGTGATCATCGATACCGCAGGCCGATTGCAGACGCAAAGCAACCTGATGCAGGAATTGCAGAAAATCCGTAAAGTGATCGACAAACGATTGCCGGGTGCGCCGCACGAGGTGCTGCTGGTCCTCGATGCCACGGCAGGACAGAATGCCATCAGCCAAGCCAAAGGCTTCAGTGCCGCAGCCGGCTGTACTGGGATCGTGTTGGCCAAACTCGACGGTTCGGCGAAAGGCGGCGTCGTCTTACCGATCCACGAGCAATTCCAACTACCCGTGAAGTTCGTCGGACTGGGGGAAGGCCTCACCGACATGGCGGCCTTTGATCCAGACTCCTTCGCCGAAGCACTGTTCCAGAATTAAGGCCATCCGTCGGCACACGCGTTTCGCTTGCGCCGCGCGGAAATCATTCGACAATCGAATGAAACACCACCGCTTTACCGATTGACCGGCTCGGCAAACAAAAAACGCGGCGTCCAAATGCTTGGTCGCCGCGTTCTCGTTTTCTAAACGTTTATCAACGGTCAGCTTACTCGCTGACAGCGTCTTTAACAGCGTCGGCTGCGTCAGCGGTGGTCTCTTTGACAGCATCGACCGCTTCGCCTGTCTTTTCAGCAGCGGCGTCGACTGCATCGCCGGTCGCTTCAACGGCGGAATCAGCTGCGTTGGAGATATCAGCGCCCACGTTGTCAGCCGACTCATCGCACCCAGCGAAAGTCAAGCAACAAGCACAGATTGCAACACCAAGAATTCGAAACATCATCTTTTTTGCCTAGAGAGGATTTGGGTAGGGTCTTGTGGAAAGACAACGGCTGCTGCCCGCTTACGACACACAGGTAATTTCCTAATCGCATCAACAGCAGACACCGCTGCACGTCATTGTGACCCCATCACCCATCTCCGGAAGAGGGGGAACGCAATTTTTCATGAAAACACGATGAATGCGCTGCAGGGACTCCGAAACTGACGTTGATACCGATTGAGGCCTGTTTGCCGATAGCGGGTATTTCGCAACATCCCATGTGGGCCGGTGAAGCAATCTCGCGAGCAACTGAGGGTCGCAAGCTACTCTGCGGTCACCTCCGCGGCTTCGGCAGGAGGCGGCTCGGCTTCGACCGCCGGCGGCGCGTCGCTTGGTGCGGGTTCCTCGGGCGGTGGTGTCTCACCGGCCTGCTTGGCCTCGATCAACGCCATTTCGAGATCGTTGATGATTCTGGGGTTGATCTGTTTCGATAGCAGCTCCCGCGTCTCGCTAAACATCTCGTCGACCTTGCGCTGCTGATTGGGATTGCGCCCAATCGCTTTGAGGAACATGGTCTGCTTCACGCCCATGTCATTAGCAATCTTCTCGTTGGAAGGTTCATTCCGCAACGTCTCGAGCAACTCGTCGGCTTCCTTCAGGTTGCCTTCCTTGATGCGCATGTTGATCCGGGCCTTGAATAGCTCGCGAATAGCCACCAGATCGACGATCGCATTCTGTACGCCGCGGATATAAGCTTCGGCCTGCAGTCGCATGTCATCCCCGGCGAGATCGGCGACCACGAGATCATGCTGCCCAGGCACGATAGGCAGTCTTGCCAGGATCGCACCACCATTCTTGACGTAGAGCAGGCGAAGTGGGCGATCGATTTTTTCAACGGGCAATCGACCGTCCCAGTCTGTCCGGCCCACAAAGGTCATGCTCGTGCTATCAAGCTCCTTATCGTAGAGCTCGTAGCCGATCAATGGTTCATTCGGCTTGCCTTTGGCGTGCAACCGCAACATCGTACTATCACGGCGTGGTTTAAGTCGTAACCCCATCCGGTGCGTACGATTGTTCTTACGTCCCTGCAACGTGGTCATGCGGCCTGTGTAAAAATCCATCTTGACCGAGTGCTCGTCTTTTTCCGTGACATACAACGACGCAAAATCGAGAGGGCCGAGGGTAAGCGGGCGGCCATTGCGATCATCTTTGCGGACCAGCGGGACGAGTACTTCCCCCACGCGCAGATGAATGGGGGAATCCGGATCGAGTGCCAGACCAGCTGCCCTCACCAGACCGACGGCTGAACTCCTGCCAGCATCATCGATTCGAACCACGGGCGAAAACGCATCGCGGACGGCGATGCCGATCGACATGGCGATATCGCTGGGCGAAATCATCTCATGGTGGACCACGTCACCGAAATATTGCATTAATGTGTCTAGCTCGACGACATCGACCGTTGCCGGCGCGACCCTGGTTTGCAACCGCACCACATAAATCTTGTCGAACTGCTCGATCGCTTCGATCACCTGTCCTTCCAGCGGTGGCACAATGAGTTTGGCTTCTGGGTCGGTCAGAGAATCGCCCATGCCCCGCGACACCAACAGTGCCTCGGTGGATTTGTCGTTCCACATCTCTCGCAGATCGACGGCGTCCCCAGAAATCGGGCGAAGCTTCGCTCGCCAAGCAAATTTGGCCGGCGTCGTTTTGGATTCTGGATCCTTTTCAATGCGGCGAATGATATCCTGCACACGCCCTTGCGTACCAAGAATCTGACTCAGAAAACGCCCTGCATCGGACGCAAAGTGAACACGTACCGAATCGGGATGGTCACGTTTGAGCGCAATGACCGGGTCCGCTGCCGCAATCGAATCAAATGTGATCGAGGCTAGGTCCCGTCTCGCTATCGACGCGACTCCAGGCGGTGCGTCAGCGATCACTGTTCGCCATACCGAGCGAAAGTCGCGATCGAGATACTTCATTAGGTCCTCACGCAACGAGTCGGCATCAATGCGAGGGTTGTCCGATGCGATCCAAATCAGCACGCGGTACGGCGAGAAATCGAACGGCGGAGGTTCTTCGGGACGCTCTTCAATCTCGGCTAGCAGATCGGTTTCTTCGTCAGTGCCGGCCGCTGGCGCGCGAGCGACCGATTCAGCGCTGGCTGCCGACGAATCAGCGGCTGGCGTGGCACTCTCGTCGGCCACCGAGTCGGCCATCGGTGCGAGCGCCGACAGATACCTCGAACCAGCGACGGTGAACAAGAACATCAAGGCCGCGATGGCCAAGCTTATGCGGCGTTTCATTGGCTCAGCCTCCATTTTTCAGCGTTTTGGTACAGTGACACCACGTCCGATCCGACGCCCAGGAGATTGCGATTGTAAGCATAGGAATCGACCAATTGCCAAAGTGGAATGATGGGCAACTCATGGTGGACGATGTAATGCAGATCGAGCAATCGGTCGCGGGCGTCTTTCCAGTTTCTGGATTCCTCGAGCCGTCGCAGCCCCAGGCCGACCAACTGATCGGTGCTGCCAGCCATGCCGTTAGGCCCGAGTACGCGCCGAGCATCGATAATCGGTTCCCAGACTGCGGCAGCAACGTACGCGAGGTCCGCCGTCCCCGGCTCGGGGAATGCCATCCCGACTGGCAACTCGACCAATTCAATTTCCAAGTCCAACAACTCCCACTGGCTTTTGATCGCCTCACAGGCCGAGCGAGACAGATTCTCAGGCGGATGGGCCAAGCGGATGGGTTTCAACTCCGGCACAGCCTCTTTCTTGCGTTTAGCCTGGCTTTCAAGTGTGTTGGCATTCATCGTGATCAGCAATTTCGCCAGCCTCGGCTCGTACCGGCGAGGGGCAATGGACTGGTCATAGGCATAGCCCAGCGGATCGTTCTGCTCGAGCCCGGCGGGAAATGGGCCTGACAAGACTCGGCAACCGGGCACCTCCAGGCCTTCCAGCAACTCGCCCGATAAAATGTCTTCCCGGTTCGTACCGTAAACGAGAGCCCGTCGAAACGCGCGTTCAGCCAGGTAGGCATGATCACTGCACGGGACCAACATATGAACGCTGGGCAATGGATACTTCGCTACCCGAAACTTCCGATTACTCTCCAGACGAACGGCGTCAGCTGGAAACAGTTGGTCGAGCACATCGACCTCGCCCTTGAGCAGTTTCGCCACACCATCCGCTGCACTCTCAGTGCGTATTTCCACAATCTCGCGTGGTTGGGTCGCAGTTCTCTGCTTGCCCACGAGCGTATAGCGAACCACGTCGCCCTCGACCACGTCGCGGCGGTAGTCGCCTGTGGGCGACCCCGGCTCACCGCCGAACCAACTACCATCGACGGTCATTTGAATCAGGGCAGAAGGCAGTACGTTGGGCCGGCGCAACAGACAGTCAATCTCCTTGGGACCATCAAGTCCGATGGCTTTGATCGCCGCCGCCCAAGGCGAGAAGTAAACGGGCGAACCCGGGTCGACGCGTTCGGCGAGGCGATCCGCAACGAGAAACCCATTAATACGGTCCAGTGGTGACTCCAGTTTTTCGGGCTGCAACAACATTTTGAATTCCTGGCGGTCAGCGCTCTGTTCCGTCTCACCAAACAGAAACTCATACTCACCACCTTCCGGCCCAGCACCCTGCATCTCAAACAAAACTCGGTAGAGCAACCGTCCGGCGCGGCGAGCGGCCCAGTTGTCCAAACGTGTCGGATCTGGATTCTTGGCGGTTTGCAGCACACCGACATTCACCAGTGGATAGATTTGGTCAATCTTGCGAACGAGTTCCTGGCCGTTGGGAATCGACGGTTTGAGGTGGATACTCTCCCGCGAAAGCCGGCGAGCAGTGCGAAAATCTTCTGCTTCTAACGCAGCGATCGCCGCATCCTGACGCTCCTGGGCCATCTCCAGGAAGGTTTGATTCCACTTCTTAATCGATGCCAAATTCTGACCACGGTAGTCTTTTTCTAATCGGGCCAAGAGTTGCTGTGCCAGTTCGAGCTTCTGCTCCTCCATCAACCGCTGCATCAGGCGATCGGTCGTCAAACCAATGCCAGAGATCACCGAGTCACTTTTGTACTCCGGTGCATAGCGGTGGAGTTCTTCGAGCATGGCCAGCGCGGGGCCAATCTCCCCCTTCTTAAAACGGCTGAGCGCGTCACGGAGCAGGTACTCTGAACGGAGCGTTCGCAAATTTGGACGATTGGGGTAATCGCGAATCAGCACAGACAGGAATGGATACGCACCGGTGAAGTCGCCCGATTTGATACGATCGGCGGTTTCCCGTTCGAGACGCTTTTCCCAAAAGTCGATCAGTTCAATTTCGTCCCACTTGGCAACGAAGTCTTTGGTTTCAATACCATTGATGCGAAATTTGAGCTGGCCTTTGGGGTTAGCCGGCATCTCTCGCCCTGGCAAGTCCAGCAGCCTCGCCTTCACCCAGCCACCACCGGCTTCTTTTTTGAAAAAGATCAGGTCGTGAGGATCTTCTTGAAGAAGCTCCAAGCCGGGATCTTCGGGGCGGCCGACCTCAGCGTAATTGATGATTTCCGCCTGCAGGTGCGTGCCCACCGATCCAAGCATCATCATCGTTCCGCCAACCAGCGTGGCGACAACAATATTCCTAACGGAAATTGCGTGAGGTGGGCAGAACACGTGCATGAAAGAATACCAAGACATAATCAATTCTCGCCGGGGATGTTGGTAATGTAGACCACGCCCTCGGCGCCGGGGACGAACAGTTGTTTGCCCGCAGGCAATGGGCTGGCCGACAGGGGCTGGCCTAGCTCCGTCGTGCCGAGCACCTTGCCGGTGGACGGGTCAAGCGCCACAAGCCAACCATCGACGCCGGTCAAAATCCAACGGCCTTGGATCGAGACAACTTCATTCACCGGCAGCCCTGAGACTGGCATCGGAGTTTGAAACACCTCCTCTCCGTCAGCTGAAAATGCTCGCAGCACGGAGTCGTTTGTGATCAACAACGCCAACTCTTCACCATCATCGGTGGTTGCCAGTGACGGGCCCCACTGAATGCGACCATCGAGAAGTTTACGGAACTTTTCGGCCAACGCTTCTTCTTCGTAGCCGACCAAGAAATCCGCTGCAGGACCACTCACACCACCGACAAAAACATTGCCCACGCCGATGGTCTTGCTCAGAAACGGAGCCTTCAAATCGACGCTGGCAAGTTCACGAATCTGGTCACCGACTCGAATCCGATAAAGTTTCTTGCGACTGTCTGTCAGCAGCACTTGATCGGCATCGGTGCTCACACGAACGGGGGCTGACCACGTCACCGTGTTGTCAGGACTCGGATTGCTGGCAGGTTGAAATGGCGCTCCTGTCGAAGCGCCAGTTTCCCAATTCATCAGCACCACTCGTCCCGAATCAAGCGGCAGCAGCATGCCACCACCACTGTAAATTCCGACACCCACGGGAGCCGGGTCGGACAGGTGGTAGGTGACCTTCCTCAGGAGTTCTCGGCGGCGGGTGGGGTCGTACACCATCGACTCATTGGGTTGGGACTCATTGAGCAGCACGCGACGATTCCCCTCAATCGTGATGGGGTTGGTGAAATTCATCGAGATGGAATTGGCACCTGGATTTTCAATCGGCCCTTGTGTCGAACCGCTCTTGAACGATTCCAGATCGAGTTCAAACAGCGCCCCTTGACTGGTCACGGCATGGAATCCTTTCTCCGCTTTGATCAACATCGAAATCGGGGTTCCGACATCCGTCCGCCAGATTTCGTCGCCGGTTTTGGGGACCGCGCCCGTAACCCGAATCGCAGACGTGCCACGCAAAACGCGTGCATGAATCAACATGTCTTCCAACGCCAGGGGCTGGCCAATGAACGTATCGCCTTCGTCTTTGCCCCAGTCAAACGGCACGGTCCCGGTGTTGATCTGCAATTCGTATCGTCCGATTCGCGTACCGGTGATCCACATCTGGCTGCGACCGACCGCCATGCGTGTCAGTGTCGGCTTATCGTAAGACGCGACTTGTTCGGCAATCTTGGAGACCTGCTCGCCCTCCTCGGTGGGCTCGATGTCAAACACCGCGACTTGGCCACGATCGGTTAGCACGATCATGCGTCGCTGTTGGATGACAGGCGGTACCAACACATTTCCGGTCAAGCGGAATGGTTGCTGGGCGACCTTCAAACCGCCGCCGGTTTCGTCCATTCGCAAAACATGCAGGTTCGCGTAATCCGAGCCAGCATTCTCAACGACGAACAGGTGCCCGAGCAAAGCCACCGGAGCGACCGCAATCGTTCCCTCTTCATGACCCGTATAAAAACTCTCGACACTCTTCCCCGTGTTCGCATCGAGCACGTAAAGATTGCTATGATCCCCGACCAGATAAATTCGATTGAGTTTGTCATCGATTCCCGCCGGCGCACTGATCGTCTGCGGTAACTCGGTCACCCAGTTCGTATCGCCGGTCTCTGAATCCAAGGAGATCAAACGCCCCGAGTGGACGGAGATCAATATCGAATCTTTGCCAGCAACCGGTTCCTCAAACGTTTCGCCCACCTTCAACCGCCATTGCAATTCGCCATCCCGGCCGCGGTAGCTCTGCACTTCGTTCTGTGTGAGATCCGTTAGCAGTACGGACCGACCGTCATCGAGCCGTATGGGGGTATGGTCTTCACCATATCCGGTGAACTTCCGCCACAGCAGTTGACCATCGTAGGCCGAAAACGCGAGCACACTGCCACCGGCACGCAGGTAGTAAATTTCATCCTGCAATCCGGGAACAGGCGGTTTCACCTCCACACGGTTCGTCAACACGATCGATTTTAGCGAGCCCTCGTCAATCGGTTCAGTGATCGATTCGGGTTTGCTCTTGGAGGGAGCAACCAAGGTCTCCTGGATCGTACTGGCCTCCCCGACGAGCACCGCCAAGCGGGGATCCGCAGCGAGCTCGGGAAAATCACGCAGCAATGACTTGCGGAGATCATACGCCGCTTTCGTGTCTTGCTTGGCAAGCGCCTCTTTCATCGTCGCTTCCGTTTCATCCAAACGGATGTTGCGGACAATATCACGCTTGACACGATTGCGTGCTTCGGTGACCTGTAGCAGCCGCCCCTCCAACGTCGTCTTCATCGACGTCAGCATGTAGTTGGGGTTGTCGATGAGAGTCCACTGCTCGTCGAGCTGATCGAGCAACCGCTGTTTCTCGGCAGTCTCGGTCGCTTTCCCCGCCTCCTTGGCAATGTTCTCGGCAATATCTACCAACAGCGCCCCCAAGTTGCCGCGTTCGTCATTCATTGCCGGCTCCTCAATGATCCGAGGTAACACCTCCTTGGCCTTGTGAAGCCCTTCGGTGGCGTCGGTCATCTGCGAACTGCGATAGATCTCGCTCATCCCGATACGGGTTCGAGCCAACGACGAATACTGGTTGTCTTCACCATACTGGGCCAAGAACGAAATGTAGGCGTCTTGGGCGGGCTGATAGCTCTGACTGTCGTACTGCTTGTTGGCAGCATCGATCACGTCATCCGCACTGGCTTTACTCAAGATAAAATAGAAGCCATATCCGGCGATGGCCAAGAAACCAATGATGCCGAGATAACCATAGATTTTGAATGAATCCCATACCGACTTATGTTCTGGAGGTGCCACGCGGCCCGAGGGGCGTTTCGGTCGCGGGCGCTCGCCATCGACTCCCTCCGCAACAGCGACGGCCTGGACCGGCTCAGCTGCTACCGCAACAGCCTCAACCGGCTCGGCATCGACGGGCTCGGCATCGAATACCTCATCGACCATCAACACGTCGTCATCGCCGCCGATCGCCGCCAGATCATCATCAGCGTCGACGGCCTCGACCACATCTTCATAATCGGGGCTACGAAGTTCACCAATCAGCTTGGATGCCTGAAACCGTGTCAACTGTCCATTGTCAACCAGTAATTTTGCGACGGCTTCCGGTGTCACTCGGGCACCTCCCTCAGTCAACTGTTCGCGAAGGGCCTCGATAATTTCCTGGTCAAGCAAACCACGTCGTTCCAAGCGGTCAATCAGTTCGTTAGCAAGCATAAAGAAAAGTTATTTGGTGAGCTGTTAGCCACTAGCAGCTAGCTACTAGCTCCACAGGCGGAGAGGATAGAAATGAGTTAAAAGTGAGGAGAGTCGTTAGAAGAGAGAAGCTAATAGCTGCGGCGTTTGGCGGCTATTCAAAATTGTTGACTTCCGTAACTTGGATATCATGGAGGCTGGCAATACCCCCCGCAGCCATGGCGTCGACGAGGTCGGGAGCTGCGTACTCGCGGGTACCTTTATATCGAGCCGCCTGCCGTCATGGTTCGTTACAACGGCTCGCTTGAGCACTCTGATCCATTTTTGTTTCTCCGCAGTCTGCCGCTCCCCGCCAGCGGTGAGCACCACGAATCCACCGCTTACCTCCCCATGGATCGTGGTTGGAGCGAGCGGCCCATTTTCACGCCGCTGGCGAGGCGATGCGTGAACAGCTGAAACATACAAACCTGCGTTTGCATGCCCAACTTCTTCGCTCGATGGAGGTGAGATGCTCATGTTATTAGCTTCGAGCTGTGGGCAAGTAGGTCGACAGCCGAAATGGACGAGGAGAGAAGGGGAGTAGAGGCGATTCGCTGCGGCATCTTGCCGCTAATCAAATCCGTCAACTTCAGCAACTTGGATTTCTTGAAAGCCAGCGATCGTGCCCGCGTCCATGCCGTCAACGAGCATCTGCAGCTTCGCATTCTCATGGACCTTAATATCCAGTCGCATACCATCCTTGTTCGCTCCAATCGCTTGCTTGAGCGCACTGACCAGGTTCTGTTTGCCGGGCGTTTCTCGCTCCCAATCAGCGGCGAGGACGAGAAAGCTGCCGTTTTCTTCAATCTCTAGCTCGATGGGATCGAGTTCCTCCGTGGGCTCCTCCACATTTGACATGCTCGGCAAGTCCGAGTTTTGCTTGGGCATTTTAATGGACTTCTGCAGACTGAAACTCGCCGTCACCATGAAAAAAATCAGCAACAGGAACGTCACATCCACCATCGGTGTCATGTCGAGCTCACCGTCGTCGCGTTTCTTTCGTGGGGGGATCGCGTCGTCATCGTCATCGTGCAAGAGGGCCGACGGCGGGTGCTCGGCGTGATGCGGCTCAGGCGCCGCTGCTGACGAGTGACTTCCCTTTGTATCAGGCCCTGACTCTGACAATACAGCAACGGGGGCCTGCTCGGCGGCACTGACGGACATCGCCTCCATGATCACGCTGTCGCCGGACGCGACATGCTCAAGGACGCCCTGTTCGGGCAACTCAACCTCAGACATCTCGCTCTGGGACGGCTCGAGCGGCTCCGCCTCGACCACGGTTGGAATCGTCAGCGGTTGGTCGCAACCCGGGCAACGGATCGTCCGCCCTGCCAACCTCTCGTTGACTTTGCGGCGCATGTCGCACGACGGACATTGGACACTGATCGACATTCGACAAATTACCTCGGATTTATTTTTCTTTGACGGCGATGTACGTGAACTGCATGTCGGTGAACTCATCGCCGATGATTTTTTGCACGCGGGTGACTTCGGAGACCTTGACCTGGCCATCGCCCAATAGCATCACCTGGTCTTTGTTTTTGCTAATTGATTTCTCCAGCTCATCGGTGATGTACTGGACGATCTCAGTCGCCTGGGCCTCTTCGTCTTTACTGAACTCACTCTGATCACGTCTTTTCAAAATCGCTGGTGCGTCGCCGCCTGCGGGTTCAATAAAAATGATGGCTGAATCTTTGGCTGAAATCGCCAAGCCATTCTGGGCCTCGGGGATATTGCCGGTTTGTGACGGGTCCATCTTCGACGCCACCACGAAAAAGATCAGCAGCAGAAACGTGATGTCGATCATGGGCGTGATATCCATTTCCTCCTCGTCGCGTTTTTTGCGCGGCGGGACGGCATCCATATCATCATCATCGTCGATTAGCTCGTTGCTCATGCTGGCCTACTTTCTACATAGTTTCCGCGTCGGTGGCTTCCTCAGCGACAGCTTCCGCTGCCACTGGCGCCGGACGCGTCGCAGCGACGGCCAATCCGGCTTTGAACGCTTCGAAGAACCGGGTGAGCCCGGAACCAACAAGATCTTCCATTTTGGCGATGCGAATATTCACCGATGCCACCAGAATCATCAACGGGATGGCGATCGCCAAACCGCTGGCTGTGGTCACGAGGGCCACCTGGATATCACCCGCCAGCAGGGAGGGCTCCACACTTTCGGCGGTCGCGAGTGTTTTAAACGCGCCCATCATCCCAAACACCGTCCCGAACAGCCCGATCATCGGGGCACTCTTAATCACCGTGCTGACCCAACTGAGCCGGTACTCGAGATCACTCATCACATCGCGTTGGAAGCGATCCATCATGATCTGGCGGGCTCGTCGGAACCCCTCGCCGCGGTTGTCGATCGCCATGTGCATCATCTGGGGGATCGCGCGAACATCGCCTTCGCAGTACTCTTCGACGCCCTCGAAATCAGCGACTTTGAGCATCTGCTCGCAATCGTCCATGAACGCGTCCTGTTGCTCTTCAGTTTTGAACCGTTTTTGAGCCACGCGGGTCCACACGATGACAATTTGATACAGCCCCCACAACGCCACAATCGCCAACGCACCGTAGGTGGAATTGGAAATCATCGTGTAGAGGTCAGCGGCAGCGAAAAGTAACAAGGTCAAATCCTATGAGGGTTGGAATAGAGAGGGTTCAGAGGAGAGAGTTCAGGAAATTGTGCACTGAATCGCGACGTTCGCCAGCACATGGACACCGACAAGGATGCTCTCCAGATCGCCTTTCGCAATGCCTAGCGAGAGTCAGTACCGCTGTTTCGACGCGTTCTACGTTGTTTTTACCGTTTATTGCGATATCGTTGCTCTGTCACTTCGAAGGCAAAACCACTTCCCGACGGCTTGCTCTGGAAGACCGTCTTAGCGATTTCGGTAACACTTTTATGGCCCTTCGCGGCAGCATACTCCAGTTCCGTGTGCGCCAGCTGATTTTCAAGCTGATCGGGGATGAATTTAATAATTTGCCTGCCATTGGTGGTGATCCCGGCTTGGCCGAGCAACTGGATATCGTAACTCTTCAGCGGACTGTTGGTCGTCCACATGAAATACAGCCGCTTCTCCGCCTTGCTGTCGTCACTATGTCGTGACTGCGGCCGGGTAGAGAGATTCGAAGCGTAATCAACGCCTTGCGAGCCACCGATGGCACCCAGCTCAATTTTGTAAAAATCAAGTTGCTGCGAATAGGCCTTGATATTTTTTGCCGAAAAATTGAGCTGCCAACGCTCAAAACGCGGCACGATGTCTTCGCCTTCGCCCTCGGGCCCCGGCGGACGACTGTCGCCTTTGCCTGATCCGGATGTGCTCGCCGAGGCGTTGGTGTTCATCGTATCGAGCGACGCCGCCACGCTGCTGACCGCGTCAGTGACCGCTTCGATCGTGTCCTGCAAAGTGGGTTCGGTTAATTCTTCGACTTCCTCCGCTCCAGGCGGCTCGAAATCGCGTTCGAACCCCTCCGCGTTATCTGCTCGACCGGCTGCGTTTTCAATGATCGGCTCAATCGGTTTGACGCGGACCGGCATCCGCATCGTTAACCACACGATAAACAACATGAACACGAACACGCCAAGAAATAGGATCACCGCTAAAAACAGCGAGGAAACCGCGTCAAATTTACTTGTGCGCAGTGATTCACGCTCGGCCAACCGCTTGGCTTGAACGGGGCTCAATTCAGCCTTAGCGCTTGCCCCGGACGTGCCCGGCGACTTGGGGGACTTCCCGCTTTCGCCAACATTTTCCCCCTCGACTTCGAGGACTTCGGCGGTATCGGAGTTCGGATTAGAGGGTGCGGCCGTGCCCATATTGGAATTGCTTTAAAAAAAGAGTGGTGGGGCCGATTGACGTGAACCCACATGATAGCGTAGTTTTCTACTTAGTTGAACAAAAAAGCCACCCGGTGACAGATACGAAATTGTTTGTATCTTATGCGGGCGACAAATTGTTCTGGTTAGATAGCTCAGTTGGTAGAGCACGGCCCTGAAAAGGCCGGTGTCCGCGGTTCGAGCCCGCGTCTAACCACTCCCTCTTTTTTCGGCCGCGCCCGTAGATTGTCATCACTGACGTCACAATCCGGAGCGAAATGCCGTCGTGGGGCGTTGATTTACCCGCCCCATCTGCCATCGAGCCATATCCAGCTCCCGCCCGAGCATCGTGCATCGGCAACCGGCTTGCTCTCCCCCCTGGATGAGCCCTCTTTTTTCAGCCGCTGACAATGGAACCTTCTCGACGCGGATCTAAATCCCGCTACGCTAGTCGGAATCGGTCGTTTTCTTACCTCCATTTCGATTCTGGCGTTTTCCCCATGGCTGCTGCACAAGCTGAATCTCATTCCGTTTCCAAACCGCTCCAAGGCCAGCGCGCGGTCGTTTCAGGCAGTTCTCGCGGAATCGGCCGAGGTATCGCTGTGGCCTTGGCCCAGGCCGGGGCAGAGATCACGATTAACTATCACTCCCATGCGGGCGAAGCCGACGAAGTCGCCGCAGAGTGCCGCTCCCACGGTGCCGTCGCCCACACCCTGGCCGCCAATATGGGCGACCGCGAATCGGTCGAACAACTCATCGACCAAGCAACCGAAAAAATGGGTGGACTGGATATCGTCGTCAGCAATGCGGCCTACAGCGACCGGCACTTGATGCTGGAGTCGGACCTCAGCGAATTTCAAAAAACGATCGACGTCAGCATGTGGGGTGCGTTTCATTTCGTCCGCGCAGGCGCCCAAAAAATGGTTGACGCCGGGGCCGGGGGCAATATTGTCGTCATAAGCAGCCCCCACGCCAAAATCGCGATGCCCGGAGCGATGGCCTACAACATGGCCAAGGCCGCTAATGACCAAATGGCTCGCACCGCCGCAGTAGAACTTGCCCAGCATCGTATTCGCGTTAATCTGATTCACCCCGGCTGGATCGACACTCCCGGCGAACGCAAATTCTTTACCGAAGAGACGCTGCAGGATCGCGCCGCCAAACTGCCTTGGGGACGTCTGGGACGAATCGATGAGATCGGCCGCGGCGTTGTCTTCCTATGCCACCCCGGCAGTCAGTACGTCACCGGCAGCACGCTTACCATTGACGGCGGCATCCAACTGCCGTGGCAAGAGATGTACCGTGTCGACGAAGCCCGCCAGGAAGACGCCCGCCTGGCTGCGGCACAAGCAGCCAACTCCTAAGAATGAGAAATTAGGGGAAATAGGGACAGGCAGAGTTCAATTTGACTAATCCTCGGCAACGCGTACGATAGAAACGGTCGTGAGGGTTTTGCGGCCTTGCAGTTTCTCCCTGTGGAGTCGATGCGATGCCTCGTCAAGCTCGTGGTGAAGTTTTAGACCCGTCCGAAGTGCAGGTGGTGCATTGCATTCAGAGATGCGTGCGACGTGCGTTTCTTTGCGGTGACGATCCGCTGACGGGGACTTCGTACGAACATCGGCGTGGCTGGATTCGTGATCGCCTGGAGTTCCTGGCTTCGGTCTTTGCGATCGATTGCTTGACTTTTTCGGTGATGCACAACCACATTCATCTGGTCCTACGCAGTCGGGCGGATGTGGCGGCAGCTTGGTCGGACGAAGAAGTGGCCCGGCGTTGGCTGCGATTATTCCCCCGGCGGCGAAACGAGGACGGTTCGCCTGCGGAGCCCACGAAGCCGGAGTTGGACATGATCCTCAACCAACCCGAAGTGTTGTCGGAACGTCGCACTCGACTGTCCGATATCAGCTGGTGGATGCGGTGCACCGCTGAGAACATTGCGCGGAGGAGCAATGCTGAAGACGAGGTTCGCGGGCACTTTTGGGAAGGTAGATACCGAGCGCAAATTTTGCTCGATGAATCCAGTTTGCTGGTGTGTGCGGCGTATGTGGACCTGAACCCGATTCGCGCGGCTTTGGCGGAGACTCCGGAGACCAGCGACTACACCGGAGCGAAGGATCGGATCGACGATTTGAGCGAGCGGCACGAGCGGAGTCGGCCTAGCACCCACGATTGGGAGCGGAGTCGTGCTCGGCGTCGCAGTGGGTGGATGAGTCCAATCGAGATTGATGAACGATCTGACGCGACGGGACCGGTAGTCGAAGCGTCAGGCCGTCGAGCGAGCAGCAAAGGGTTCCTGCCGGTATCGATGGTGAGATACTTGGAGTTGCTTGATTGGACGGGGCGCCAATTGCGTGCTGATAAGATCGGCAGCATTCCAGCCCATCTGAACCCGATCCTGCAGCGAATTGGCTTGGACACGCATGGCTGGTGCGATGTGGTGCGCAAATTCGGTCGGATCTTCAAACGTGCGGCAGGCACACCGGAGAGCCTTGCAGGCGAAGCATGCCGTCGCGGGCAGGGTTGGCTGTGCGCCCGCGGGAATCCGCTGGGCCTCTCATCGGTCTGACGCCGGCTCAGAACGCTGCTGCGAAGACTGTTCCAGGTTGGCCGCTGCGCGGTAGGGGAGGGCTGTAAGGTTTGTCTCGAGTAGCGTGCTCAAAATGGCCGATCTCGGCATTTGGGTTGTCCGACGCAAAGGCTCCATGCAAGAAACTCGCGCCCGTGCCCTGCTGAGAACTGTCCAGAAAATAGGGTGGCCCTTTTTGGAGGTGGATCATCTGGCCTGTGCCAGACAATCCGAATCGGTAAACTCGGTGGCTATGAGCACACCTACCCTTCCTGCCGCCCAGTTTGACCTTTATCAGCCATTCGCACCCTCGGGCGACCAACCTGCCGCGATCGAGAAATTGACAGCAGGTTTTTTGGCTGGCAAACCTGCTCAAACCCTCCTTGGGGCGACGGGTACCGGCAAGACGTACACCATGGCTAACGTCATCGCGAATCTCGGCCGCCCCGCCCTGATTCTCAGCCACAATAAGACGCTCGCGGCTCAGCTCTACGGCGAATTCAAAGAGTTTTTCCCGAACAATGCCGTTCACTACTTCGTTAGCTATTACGACTACTATCAGCCTGAGGCCTACATCCCCCAACGGGATGTGTACATTGAGAAAGACTCTTCGATCAACGAAGAGATTGACCGCTTGCGACTGGCCACGACCAGTTCGCTGGTCAGCCGCCGCGACGTTGTCATCGTCGCGTCGGTCAGTAGTATCTACGGGCTCGGCTCGCCCAAAGATTACAAGGAACTCGTAATTGACATCCATCGTGGCGAACAGACGCGGCGCGATCATCTGCTGCTCAAACTCGTCGACGTGCAATACGATCGCAACGACTTTTCATTCGAACGTGGCAAGTTTCGCGTCCGGGGCGATTCCATTGAGATCTGGCCGACATACGAAGAGTTCGCCTTTCGCATCGAAATGTGGGGTGACGAGATCGAACGGATTTCTTTGATCAAACCGCTCTCGGGCGAAACGATCCGAACGGTCGACGATCTCTACATCTATCCTGCTAAACACTTCGTGATGCCCGAGGATCGCATCCAGGCCGCCTTGAAGTCGTTGCGGGAAGAACTCGCCGAGCAACTCGAAGTCTTCCAAAGCCGCGGCAAACTACTCGAAGCCCAGCGGTTGTCCGCGCGCACAAAGTTTGACTTGGAGATGCTCGCCGAAGTTGGTCACTGCCCCGGCATTGAGAATTATTCCCGTCCGCTCTCAGGTAAGGCACCCGGCGCGACCCCGGACACGCTCTACGAATTCTTCCCAAAAGATATGGTCACGTTCGTCGATGAGTCTCACGTCACTGTGCCGCAAGTCCGTGCGATGTACGCCGGCGATCGTAGTCGCAAAACGACGCTGGTCGAACATGGTTTCCGACTGCCGAGTGCCTTGGACAATCGCCCCCTGAAGTTTGACGAATGGGTAGAACGCACCGGACAAATCTGCTTCGTCAGTGCCACGCCTAGTAACTATGAACTCGAACGAACCGGTGGCGAAGTCATTGAACAGATCATTCGGCCTACGGGCTTGCTTGACCCGATCGTGGAAGTCGTCTCGGCACGCGGCCAGGTCAACCATTTGCTCGAAGAGGTGCGGCTGCGTGCGGCGCGGAATGAACGCGTGCTCGTGACGGCGCTCACAAAACGGTTGGCTGAAGACCTCTCCAATTACTTCCAAGAGCAAGCAGTACGGTGTCGGTGGCTGCATAGCGAGCTGAATGCATTTGAACGCGTCGATCTGTTGCAAGAGCTTCGTACCGGACAATACGATTGCCTCGTCGGTGTGAACCTGTTGCGGGAGGGACTTGATCTTCCCGAGGTCTCCTTAGTTGCGATTCTCGACGCCGACAAAGAAGGGTTCCTACGAAGCGAAACCAGTCTGATTCAAACGATTGGTCGCGCCGCCCGAAATGCCAACTCGCGGGTATTCTTGTACGCCGACAAGATGACCGACTCGATGCAGATGGCGATCGACGAAACGGAACGGCGTCGAGCAATCCAGCAGGCGTACAATGAAAAACATGGCATTGTACCCAAGACAATCTTTAAATCCGTTCGGGCAGGCATCGAATCGGATGCGGCGAAACATCGCGCCGCTGAGCGGGAGGCGACAGCGGAGAGTGAGATCACCTACATCACGCTGGAGTACGTCGAAGCACTCGAACGCGAAATGATGTCGGCAGCTGAGGACCTTGAGTTTGAACGGGCCGCGCGGCTTCGTGACCGAGTCGGTCAACTTCGCGATCACATTGGCAAACCTCTCTCGGAAATCGAATTACCGGAAAAGAATGACAGTTCAGGAGGCCGTGGTAAGGGCCGCCGGGCGGGCAAAAAACAAAAAGGCATCAATCCCTCGCGAGCGAAAATCCCACGCCCCAAACGGGGTTAGTCGCACCAGCGAGACAACTCCTTATTGCAGCCACATGTGGCGAGACAACGCCAAGAATGGAATGCAGCAAAGATGACAAGCACCTCTCACAGAGAATTCCTGGTCACCGGTGCTAAAAAATTCTATTGTCTCGGAGGGAGCGATCGTCACTACGCCATCCCTCACATCGACGCCTCACTGCAAAATCATATCCGCACCCAGTACCATGACCCACTGCGGTATCAATCTGTTATAAACAATTGAAGTTTAAGACGATCGAATGAAGATGGCGCAGCAAATTGCGATCGATTTTTTCGCTCGGTGTGATGGAAATCCACGGTTTTGACACGAACGTGAGCAATGAGTACCGAGCAACCTCAAACCATCCGCGTCCAGTGCCCGCAGTGCGCGAAACCGCTCACCCTGAATGAATCATTGTTGGGGAAGCAGATCAAGTGCCCGTTATGTGGTCGAGTTTTCGCCACCCGTGCCAAGGCGTCCTCTCAACAGTCCACGAACCCGGCACCTTCAGCGTCTGCCTCCGGCGCTGCGGCGGGGAGACAACCGAGTACTCGACCAGCGAAAGACAGAACAGAGCCGACATCGAGAACAGCGCAGCCACATCCGTTTGACTTTCCAGCGGTGGGCGCGGGAGCAGGACATGCAACGTTCTCAACTGCCCGACCGAACTCTCGCCCTCAAGCTCGCCCCAAAGGCACCATCCCGATCGGATCTCTCCTGAAGAAACATTGGCTAGCGATCACAGTTTCTCTGCTCGCTGTGGCGACCTTGGCGGCGAGCGTGATCGCGCCGTGGCCGCTTTTCATTGTGGGGATAGCGGAGATCGTTTTGGGGGCAATCGTCGTTGGCTTGCTTTTCATTCCTCGCATGTACGTGATGCGACGAGCGTTTGGTGCGTTGGGGAAAGCGGGCGAGTTGTTCCTGCAATCCGCAGCCACCATCGGCTCTGGCGGCGTCGCGATTATCGTGATCTTGGCGATCGTCAAGGCTATGCGGCGGACCAATGGTGGTGCCTCTCTCGACTTCAGCGGGATCACGGGTGGTGGAATAGCAGTGTTCCTCTTGTTTCCGCTATCGATTGCAGCAGTGATTGCGTTGTGGTACCTCATTGGGCTAGCGCGAACGCTTGCCAGCGGCTATGTACTCCAGTGCAGCCTGATGTTTTTAATACTGCTGATTTCAGTCGTGCAGAATCCCGGTGTGAATCCGGGCGGAGCGATGCCGCCCACCGACCCAGTTTTTCGCACGCCGCCCAGACGACAAGGGCGACCGACTCCTCCACCAGAGGTGTCCTCCAGGACGCCTGTGATCGAGACTCCCAACCCCCTCGGGTATCCGAGTTCCGATGTGGTTCATTTTATCGTCGACACGAGCAAAATCAGCGATATCGAGAAGATTCTGCCCCGGCTGACTGCAGGCGCTCCCCCGAAATTTTGGAAATCGACCCAGGAGGGATCGCAACTGGATGTTTGGCTCTACCAGTCGGCGCCGGTGGACCAGATCGCTCGAAGAGTGAGCGGTGACCGCAGTCTGGTAGTGGACTCAGTCGATCCTGCCAAGCGAACGATTCGAGTGCGAGGAGAATAAGCCCGGCCCGGGCCGAAGCGATTGATTCACATCGACGGTCGCCCCGCCAAGGCCACACCGCCGGCCACTGTCGCGGCATGAACGACGATGCTTGTGCCGCTCATGCCCAGGTTCCGACACAATCATGGGAGGCTAAAGGCCGGCTACCCTTTCCGCAGCATGGCGATCAACTCGTCGTTGTTGAGTTTCGCGGCCGCGGCGGTGCCTTCCATCACGCCGGCGACCAGATCTCGTTTCGTCTCATGGAGGGCGAAGATTTCTTCTTCGATCGTGCCCCGAGCGATAATCCGGTACACCATCACTGGCTTGTCCTGACCGATCCGATGAGCGCGGTCGGTGGCTTGGTCTTCGACCGCCGGGTTCCACCACGGGTCCATGTGGATGACGTAGTCCGCCGCCGTCAAGTTCAAGCCAGTGCCGCCTGCTTTGAGTGAAATCAAAAACACATCAGCGGAACCGTTCTGAAACGCATCGACGCGTTCCTGGCGTGCCTGGGCAGGTGTCGACCCATCGAGATACTCATACGTGAATCCAGATTCCTCGAGTTCGCTGCGGATCAATGCCAAGTGCTGTGTGAATTGACTGAAGATCAACGCACGATGCCCCTCCTCCTTGAGATTGCTGAGCGTTTCACGCAACTGAATGAGTTTGGCTGCTTCCCCAGTGTAGGACTCATTAACGAGTTTGGGGTGGCAGCTGATCTGTCGTAAACGCGTCAGCAACGCCAAAATGCGAAACCGTTGATCTTGTGTGGTCACCGTCGCCTGCAACTGATCAACCTCGCCGATGGCCTCCAGACGCACGCGTTCGTACTCAGCTCGTTCCTCTTTGGATAGATCCACGTAGAGATTCATTTCCGTCCGCGGCGGTAGATCCTTGAGCACCTCTGACTTTTTACGCCGCAGCACGAACGGTTTGAGACGTTCGGCTAAGCCCCGACGCGCCGCTTCATCGTTATTTTTCTCAATCGGCAAGGCAAACCGCTTACGGAACTGTTCCCATCCGCCAAACACTCCTGG
This sequence comes from Allorhodopirellula heiligendammensis, assembly GCF_007860105.1. Classification (NCBI taxonomy): domain Bacteria; kingdom Pseudomonadati; phylum Planctomycetota; class Planctomycetia; order Pirellulales; family Pirellulaceae; genus Allorhodopirellula; species Allorhodopirellula heiligendammensis. Next base: position 775,332 of record NZ_SJPU01000003.1, on the reverse strand, counting down.
TGAAACGACATGGAACAGGCTCCACAATTCACCAAGATGATTCTCTACCGGTGTACCCGTCAGCGCCACGGTCCACGCAGCGGGGATATCGGCAATCGCCTTGGAAGTCTTGCTGCGGCTATTTTTGATCGCCTGGGCTTCGTCGAGCACCATCGTGCCCCACTCGACATCTGCGAGCGATTTGTGATCCCGCAGTGCGAGCCCATAGCTGCACACCACGACGTCGCCCGGACCGACCTGCGTGAGGAACTCCGCCCGGTCGGTTTCACGATACAGATGCACGGCGAGGCCAGGTGCAAATCGCTCGGTCTCGCGGACCCAGTTGAACGCGACGCTCGTCGGCGCGATCACGAGGGCAGGCCCCTCGTCTTTGCGATCGAGCAAGACGGCAAGTGTTTGCAGAGTCTTGCCCAGCCCCATGTCGTCAGCGAGCACGCCACCCACTCCCCACTCGGCGAGCCGTCGCAACCAGCGATACCCTTCGACTTGGTAGTCACGCAGGTTAGCGTCGAGCCCGGCGGGTAATTGGGGGTCGAGTGATTCGGCGCGGGCAAGTCGATCGAGACAGTTCTGCCAGGCTTTGACGGCCTTGAATTCAATTTCGCCGTCATCGAGGAAATCACGGATCGCGGGAGCTGCAGTGGCATCGAGCTTCATCGTCTTGCGATCAGCATGGGTCGCGTCACGCAGTTGGCGCAGACGCCGCCGCAGCTTCTCGCCGATGCGTGCCCACTGTCCATCTTTGAGGCGGACGAAATCACCATGGATCGCGTTTGCATCCTCCGCAGACAGATTCTCCAACAGCTCGCCGAGATCGAGCTTGCGGTCGCCCACGTCACATTGCCCCGAGATGCCAAACCAATCCCGCTTACGATTGATTTCGACTCGCACGTTCTGGCTCGAAATGCTGCCGAGCACCGAGATCGGTTTCTCGCTGTTGCGATCCCAGAGGACTTCCGGCTTGGGAATTTCTGAAAAATCGCTGTTGGTCGAAACCGATTGCTCGCCTTCGCTCGACCACGAATGCAATCGTTCAATCAAATTCAGAGCGTCGCCGAAGTCGGTAATATGAGCCGCGAAGCGTTCATGGGCGAGGGATTCTTCGGGTTCGAAGAAACGGAAGCCCAGCGTTTCAGCCAAGTAGGTTGACTGGCGAATCTCATGGGCGGTATCGCGGCGAATTTGCACCGGTTTCCCCTCGCGATGACCGATCGAGATCGCTGGAGGACTGCCAGGATGGCGAATCTTGCCTTCGGCATCGCGAATTCGCAGCGCCACATCGAGGGCCCCATCGGCATTGCTTCGCAACAGGACAACGGGCTGTGCGGGCGTGTCTACGATCGGCCCCAACATCGCTTCGGGTAAACCAATGGTGAACCGTGATTGCAAATGCTTCAGTCGTTTAACGAGCTCCTCGCCATGTTCGGCGTCCACGCCTGGGAACTGCAGTAACATCAACAGCAATGGGATCTCAGCTGGCTGAACCTCGATCAAGGAAATGATCTGCCGGTCGATATCAAACCGCATCACGGTACCGTCACGCGTCGTGGCGAGATGCACCCCCTGCTTCACCGGCACCCCCCGTCGCTGATCGCAGAAATTGGAAATTGAGAGGTCGCGGTGAGCCTGCTGCTGTTCGACATCGTCGGACGCCATCAGTGCAATGAGCATGTAATGATTATCGACGAGCGTCAATTCGAACTCAAAATCATCCCGCCGGACCGTGACGGGGTCCTTATCAAAAAAAACGTTCGGCGCGTCAACCAACGTCCGCAACGCCGAAATCTGATCGATCTCCCATTCGTCGCGGTAGCTGTAATAACTCTCGCGCATTTGGACGTGATCAAACACCCGGCGGTCCTGAGCACTACGCTGCAAATTCGGTTCGTACAACGCCGTCTCGATTTTGATGCGACGGCCTTTGGTGTAACCACTGCCACGCTTCTTGGGCTGCTGACTGATAGGGTAGACCTCGATATCGGTCGGCGCCACCTCGACTCGCCACGCCAAGCGGTTCTCTACCGTCGTTGTCCGGCAAGCGAGCGTGTCGGCTTGAACCACAGATTGCTCGTCGAGATCACCGACCTGCTGCAGCGCAGAATCGAATTGGTGAAACAGTCTCGCTGTCAAATCGGGCTTCAATTGATCGTAGTTGGGCTTGCCACGAGAGAATCGTTCCGCATTAACGCGTCTGGCGAGTTGGGACGAACTATCGAAAAGTTCATCAGCCAGATACTCGACAAATCCAACGGAGTGCGCGCACGGGGCCTCGCCCCGCGAAGCAGAACATCCGCATTCGGCAGGCGAATCGTCAAACGTAATCCTGGCGAAGAGAGGAAAGACTTCGCGCGGAGTCCGGCAGATCCCGTGGATCTCACCGTGCGGATAGATCTCAGCAACGTCGTAGGTGAAGCCTTTTGCTTGTTTCTGAAGCTTCTTGGGGACTGAGTCATGAAGGATCTCGAACCGCTCACCCCACTGTTCTGCCAGCGACATATCGGTTTCCTCGTCGACGTCAAACAGCGAATTTTGACTCATCGACGCCAACTCGCTCGGCGAGACTCGCACGCCCAACTCTTCGAGCATCGCTCTCATCCGCGTGGGATTCCCGCCCATTAGCGAAGCGAGCTCGGATAATTGTCGCGAAAGTTCCGATGCACTGCGTTGAGTCATTCTATTCATCCCTGCAAGACGAGGCGAGATTCGTTCGGGCCGCTCAAATCCATCCGATCAGGCGAATCGCGGCGATCGCGGTGAACCCGAGGAGAATCAGATTAAACCACTTCTGCGACACACGTCCAACTAGCCAACGTCCGGCGAGCATCCCCAGCGGAATTGCCGGCGTCAGGACCGCACCGACTAGCAGCGTTGAATCGGTAATCAACCCTAACTGGAAACTCAGCGGTAGTTTCACCACGTTGAGCACTAAAAACAGCCACGCGCTGGTGCCAATGAGCTCCCACTTGGGCAGCGCCACCGCGAGCAAATAGAGCGCCACGACCGGGCCGGCAGCGTTGGCAAGCATTGTCGTCACTCCCGCCAGCAACCCCAGCACGACGGCAAACCAAGTTTGATGGGGCACCTCATCGAACCATCCCGGACGGTAGGTACGCACGAACTGCACCGCGCAAAGAGTGAGGATGATCCCACCGACAATCCATTTAAACTGGTCCGAGTCGAGTCGATCCATCATCAGCCAGCCGATGAGAATCCCCCCGATCGTCGGCGGCAGCAAACGTCGAACATGTCGCCAATTCGCTTCGCGGCCGAAGAAATAAATCGCGCAGGCATCGCCAACGACCAACATCGGCAACAGCACGCCCGTGGACGGCATCGCTCCGAACACGAACGCAAAGAGCACCACGTGCAGCATGCTGACACCGGGGAAGCCCGATTTGGAAAATCCAATTCCAGCGGCACCTAGAATTAAACACGCCCACTGCAGCGGCGTGACCATGGTCAACATCGAGATATCCAGGTGATCAGCCTTATCGGGTCGCGAGGGTTAAAAAGCAGCCAGGCCCCACGTTATGACGGCAAACGGGCTTGGCGACAACCGACGGCTAACGCCATGACGACTGTGTCGATTCATCAACAAGCCGAACCACCTTCGCCACGCCCCCCGCTGCTGAGAAAGCGGTCGGCAATCGTCCCTCCCCACGCTGCTTATGCTAAGATTCTCACCCAATCGCCGATCCAGTCGCACTTTTTCCTAGGTAGACACCACGACAATGCCCACCCACGCTCCCCGTCTCACTCGCCTCGGGTTTTTCATCCTTGTTTTCGGCATGGTCGCTGCGCTACTGCCCTCGCCCGCAGCGGCCCAAGATGCTGCTGTGACCAATTCAGATGCACCAGTCGTAGCGACTGAGGTGGCGGCCCAGGCGTCGCCAGCGGTGGACGCGGAGGTTGCAGGTGAAGATGAAGTTAGTGACGCCGACGGCATCGACTGGACGCCCGCGTGGCTGGTCATGATTGGCATTGTGTCAGTCCTTACGCTGATTATCGCGCTGAAATTGAATGCGTTTTTAGCGTTGATTATCTCTGCCATCCTGGTCAGCGTGCTCGTTGGACGGGAGCAGGGCGTCGGCATGGGTGAACGGATGGATGCCGTGGTTAGCTCCTTTGGGTCATCAGCCGCCGGGGTGGGGATTGTGATCGCCATGGCGGCAATCATCGGCAAGTGCATGCTCGACAGTGGATCCGCTGACCGCATCGTCCGGTCGGCGGTCAACGCTACCGGCGAGAAAAAAGCCTCGCTGGGATTGATGATCAGCGGTTTTATCCTAGCGATCCCTGTATTCTTCGATACGGTGTTCTACCTGCTCGTACCGCTGGCTCGATCGCTGCACCGCCGCACGGGCAAGCATTACCTGCGTTATCTGTTGGCGATCGCCACCGGTGGCTGCATTACCCACACGCTCGTCCCGCCCACTCCCGGCCCCCTGTTGGTGGCCGCAATTCTGGGTGTCGACATTGGGATGATGATGATGATCGGGGTGATGGTGGCGATCCCCTCGGCTACCTTGGGACTGCTGTTTTCGATCTACGTCGATAAGAAAATGCCGATTCCCATGCGTCCGCTCGGCGCCCGCGAGGATCGCCATCAACCCTTGGCGGAAGAAAAGCTGCCCAGCCTCTTTGTCTCGCTGCTGCCGGTCCTCCTGCCTGTCGTCTTGATCGGCGCCGGGACCTTGGCCACGACGCTCGCGGATCGCGAGGATCGAGCGGCTGTGCTGGCGACGGACGTTGAAAATTTTGATCTGCTGGCGGACCGTTTCGACGCGGCCACCGAAAAATCACCCGCCGGCCGGATCCTAGCGAGTGAGCGAATCACCCCGCAGCAGCGAGAGCGATTGACCACCACCGCGGTCAACGACGTCGAAAAAGAACGCGTGGTGTCGATTATCAATGAAGCCTTGCTGGACCCTGATTTCTACAGCGCCGACGCGTTTGCGGATGTGTCGATTCCTAAAATCACCGCCGAGCTTCAAAAGGCTGATCAATTGCGGATGAAACCCGTCGATCGGCGACGCATGAACCGAGCACTGCTCGACGCTGCTTACCCCGAATTAATTGCCCCCCATCGCTGGAACAGCCCGACACGAAAGGTCGCCAACGCCCTGGGCCTCTGGAGCAACCCAAACTTTGCCTTGCTATTGGCCGCGCTGACAGCGATGCTGACGTTCAAGGTCGTTCGTTCGCTGTCTTGGCGAGAGCTCGGCATCGACGTGGAGGAGTCCCTGATGAGCGGTGGTGTCATTATTCTGATCACGGCGGCTGGCGGAGCGTTTGGAGCGATGCTCTTTCAAACCGGTGTCGGCGATACCATTCGGGAGTATTTTGCGGGGAGACAAGCCGCCGGGATCGCCATCCTGTTACTGGCGTGGTCGGTCGCCGCAGTGTTCAAAGTTGCCCAAGGCAGCAGCACGGTCGCCATGATCGTTGGTGCTGGCATGATCGCAGCGATCATGGGGAACGAGGAACCGCCTTTCCACCTCGTTTACGTCGCGACCGCCGTGGGTAGCGGCGCGCTGATGGGCAGCTGGATGAACGACAGCGGATTCTGGGTGTTCACGAAAATGGGCGGCCTGACCGAAGCCGAGGCCCTCCGCTGCTGGACGCCCCTGCTCGCCATGCTCTCCATCGGTGGATTGGTCACGACGATCATTCTCAGTCAAATCCTGCCGATCGTGACCGCGATCCCATGAAAGACGATGACGAGCTGTGCCTCTGTTTTCATGTAACCCGGCGGAAAGTGATTCAGTACATCCGCGTGCAGCAGCCGCGCCGGACCAGCGAATTGTCGCAGTGTTACGGTGCGGGGACGGGGTGCGGATGGTGCCGGCCGTTTCTCAAACGATTGTTCGAGCAAGAGACGGCAGCAGGAGCGGCCGGCCAAGACACGGAATCGTCACCAAGTCCCGAAGAATACGCGCGGCAGCGAGCCGCCTACCGTCAGGCGCAGAACGAGTCGCTCCCCTAAGTCACGCGAATGGCCCGTCGCGATGCTGCGCGTTCTTAGAGGTAGCACAAACCTCGCCAACACGCCTCTGACGACTGAATCTCTCGCTCTGTGGACCGAACGTTCCGTTCTTACTTTCCGACGTACACGCCGCTGCACTGCAGCGTGATCGCGTTGACGGACTTGTCATAGGTCGCCGTCCCCACCGCGATCACGCGGTCGCCCTGGGCCACGCCGAGTAGCTCGCGAGCGTCTGTCTTCACAGCATTCCCGTCAGGGTCCACGATACTAACAATCGCTTTCGGGGCCTGCTCGGCACGACGTTTACAAAAGGGGCAGTTGTCTTCGTGATCCGGATCGTCCAGTCCGTGACCTGCGGCCGGCAACTCGCTGAGCATGAAGGTCGCTTGACCATCTTGGAAGGCTGGGAAATCACCCGCGTCAATCTTTCCGATCAACACCACCTCTCGCGCTGCGTTGGGCTCACTGGGCGAGCCCTCAGCCCCACTCAACTCCTCAGCCGTCTGCGTCAAAGAGGCAGGGTCGCTGGGCTGCGTCGTGAGCAGGTACTCACTCGCCCGACCACCCGGTGGCGACACTACTGGAGCGGAACGCTCACCGTCACATCCGCCCGACCCAGTGAGGGCGAGCAGACCGAGCACTGCAAACGATATGGGCGAAGCAAAACGGACGATGCGTGAGCAAGCGGAGGGCATTGTCATGAGTATCTCGACTAAGAGTGAGAGTTTTTGGTCAGCACATCGATGGCAGAATTAATTTCCCCAGAGACGTCTTTGTAGTCTTTCCCTTCGGCACCATGCAATTTGAGGTCCACGTCGCCGTAGGCTTCAAACAGCGTCTCAATCGCTTGCTGCATTTCCTTCTTTTGAGCATCTGGAATTTCAGCGGCAGGAATCGCTTCCTCAATCTGACCGAGCAGCGTGCCAACGTCGTGCAACTGATCGTGGATGGAGTCGACGTCGTCGTCGGCAAACCCTTTGGCAATGGCATCTCGAATGACAACCAGTTGATCGACGCCCTGACTCAGCGATTCCAGCGGCGGGGTGCTCTTGAGCGGCACCAAGTTGTCGATATCCACGTCGCCATCATGGTTATGACCGTCATGGTCATGGCCAGCGTGATCGTGGTCGTGGTCGTGATCATGCCCGTGTTCGTCGTGTTCATGTTCGTCCACGCTCGCGGCCGGTGGTTCTGCGGGCCGACACCCCGCTAACGCACCCGTGTACGTCATCGCCACCGTGAGCACAAACCATTTTGATGAACTCATGAACCAACCTTGACGTGACATGAAAACTTTCCCGGAGAGGTGCGTGAAGCCGTAAAGATAACGGGGATACTTGACGAACGGTACTGAGTGTAGCGTTCAGAATGGACTGCCAGCATGCTACGAAGATACGCGTCAAACGGTTCATCGGTTGCGCATGGACGGTTGCGCCGCGTGTTCGCGCACCCCGCACTACGGAGGCGGCTCAGCGGAAGCGTATATTTCGATGGTCTTCACTCGTCCCCGCGATCCTTCGCAGGTAAGACAATCTCAGCGGGGTCTGGGCAAAATGATCAAGTTGCGAGCAGCTGAACAGGAAAATCCTACTGTAGGTTCAACTCGTCGAGAATTTCGCGAATCAGATCAGTCTCGAGCTGGCGATGGCCGTCGCCATCGGGATTGAGCAGAATGCCCAGTTCGTCATCGAGATAGTCGAGCATGGTGCGGCCATCGACCCAAAACCCACCGACTTCCGATTCGCTCTCAAACAGATCGCTGCGGAGTTCGACAAACCGACTGGCGTGCTTTTGGCTAGAAAACGCTACTAGATAATCTCGCTCGCCCCGACTCGCAGTGAGCGCGCCGAGGACGTCTTCCGGTTCGGAAGAATCGGAACCTTCATCCCCCAAATGAATCAATACAAACTGACTCTCGATGAGTTGGCGGGTGATCGAGGCGATATCGTGACGCGAGATAGCGTCCTGAAAACTGCGACCGTTTAGCTCCGACTCGACACCCATGAATGACCGTAACCCGCAAGGCGTTTGACGACGTACACTGCATCATCCGTCGGGCAGCTTTGTGTTTCGGGAGAAATCCATTCCCGCCGACTCAATGCACTCGCATCTCCAGCCGACCCTGACAATATAGCCGGTCTGGAGGGAATGCAGAAGCTATGAGGTTTTCTCGCTCTGATCACGCCGAAAGATTCGATCCGACGTCCGTTCGGTAAGCGGCCATGGCGGGAACGATGCCAGCGAGTAAGCTCAGCAAGATGACAAACGGAAGCACCAGCCACTCATACTCCGTCACGGAGAACAGACTAACCTGAACCCCGGTGCGTTGCTCGATGAAGCCCCCGGCCGCAAGAATCGCGACATGGGCAAGGAACCAGCCCGCCGCACCGCCCACGACTGCAATGATGAGGCTTTCGAACAAGATGATCCAAGTGACACTCCCCCGCCGCGCTCCGAGAGCCCGCATCACCGCAATATCTCGTCGCCGATCATTCATTGAATTATAAATCGCCACCAGCACACCAAACGCGGCAACGACACAGGTGATCAGGGTGATCACGAGTAGCGCAGACAGAAGTGGGCCGACGATTGCCGACATCAGTTTGTTGATCTCGCCGATCGGTGCGGCCGCTTGCGCCCGCTTCGTCTCATTAATCCGGTTCTGCATCCCCGGGGCAAACATCAGGTTACCATTGCGAACGAGAATGGATGTCACTTCCCGTTCGGGGATCATCAATAGCGGAGGACGTTCGTCGTCAGGATCTCGCTGGGGTGGCTCGATAATGGCATCCTCTTCGAGCGGTCGAGCGTGGCCTTCGAGCAAGTAGAACCCCTCGAGGTTCACGAATACCGCTCGATCGTTGGGGGTACCCGTGGGCGCGAGCACACCGACGACCTGGAATCCCTGACCGTGCCCCTTGCCCTCGGGATCACCATGAGTCGGGTTCATGGTGTCACCGACCTGAAGCCCCGATTGAGCAGCGACACGTGAACCAAGCACACATTCGAAATATTGGTTTTCGGGTGTATACGTTTCGAAGGCGCGTCCTTCTCGAAACACAAACGGCTGGTCGACGTCGGGACCATGCCGCAGCTTTTCAAAAAATTCCGGAGTGGTGCCGACGACGCGAGAGTCGCCATAGTAGTCTCCCAAGGCCAGTGGGATCACGTATCCACCGGCGACGTATCCCGCATACACACCGTCGCGCTCACCCAAGGCCGGATCGCCGCCGTACTCTCGTACCATCTCCGCCCGCTGTTCCTGCGGAAAGAACTCCATGTACTCGGTGTACGGCAGGTTCTCAATCGGCTGGCTGAGGTAGTAAACGCTGTTGAGGGTGAGCTGCAGGGCGCTGCCGGGCGGTCCGACGACCAAGTTGTAGCCGACCGAAGCGTTCCGCACGAAGGCTTCACTGATGATGCCATAAATCGCCATCACCATCACCACCAATCCGACGCCGAGCATCAGCGACAGGGTGGTCAAAAAACTTGAGAGGGCACGGTAACGAAAATTACGCCATGCGATGAACAGGAGATTCATGAAGCCGGATGTTGGTGAAGGGCAGCGATACGATTGATGTCTTCGAGCCGATCGACGCGGCTGAAACGGTCGGCGACGTCCATACTATGGGTGACCATCAACAATGCGATTGAATCTTGACGGCATGACTCGATGATCAAATCCAGCACAGCATCCGCACTGGCGGGATCGACATTGGCGGTCGGTTCGTCGGCGAGCAGCAACTTGGGTTGTCCCGCCAGTGCGCGGGCAATGGCCACTCGCTGCTGCTGGCCGACGGACAATTGCTTGGGTCGGTAGTGGGCGCGGTCGGCGAGCCCCACGCGCTCGAGCAGATCCAGCGCCCGAGCGCCGTCGACACCGCCATGACCGAACGTCATGCCGAGCTTGACGTTTTCAATTGCCGAGAATGCCGGCAGGAGATTGAAGGTTTGAAAAACGTATCCGATAGTGGCGGCGCGAAATCGATCGCGGCCCTGTTCGCTCAGCTTCGTCAATTCCAGATTATCGACACGAATCGAGCCGGAGGTGGCCGTCAGCATGCCGGCGATCAAGTGCAGCAGCGTCGTCTTGCCACCGCCACTCTCGCCAATCAATGCGACCTGTTCGCCACGGGTCATTTCAAACTTCGGCACATCGAGCACGGTCAGCTCACCGCCGCCGGGCTGTTGAAATTTTTTGATCAGGTCGACAATAGATAACATCGAGTCGGACAATCTCACAGAGGAGCGGGATGGGTTCGATGACAGGCCCGGCGCCTGCCCTCAGGGACCTAGCGACGTCGCATGGCACGCTTCAGTCCCATTTCGGTGTCACGTTTTTTGAGCGTTTCGCGTTTGTCTTGGGTTTTCTTACCTTTGACCAACCCCATCACACACTTGGCGATCCCTCGATCGTTGAAATAAACCCGCAGGGGAATCAGTGTCAGCCCACGTTCGAAAGCGCGTCCTGAAAATTTATTGAACTCTCGCTGGTGGACCAGCAATTTCCGGGCGCGACGTGGATCGTGATTCCACAGCCCGGCATTGGTGTACTGGGCCAGGTCGGCACCCACCAACCACAGTTCTCCATTGGTGACGCGGATATGCGCTTCGTCAAGGGATAGCTTGCCATCTCGCATGGACTTCACCTCGCTGCCCTTGAGCATCATGCCGCATTCGATGGAATCCAGGATTTCATAGCGAAACTTGGCCTTGCGATTTTCCGCGACAGGCGTGGTCGACGGAGCCGCCTGCTTACCGGCAGCCTTCCCGCCCGCTTTTTTCTTGGACTTCGTATCGGCGTCTTTCCTGCCCGCAGCGGTCAGTGAGGTCTTGTGCGATTTTGTTTTGGACTTCGACATGGCAGGCATTGTATCGCGGGCGAGGTAAAGGGAAGACCCAGCAATGGTGAGATTTTGCTGGGGCGACTACAATACGGCTTGGTCGCGAAAATTTTTCCTGATTTTGAACGTGAAAGTACCGATGGCTTTTCGATTGCCAGTAGTCTCTGAACCCGAGATGCCCGAAGGCACGTCCGTCAGCGCTACGGGTCGATTGCCCCGTTGGCTCAAACGTCCGATTCCGAAATCCAATTCGAATCACCTCACCGACCAGCTGATGGACGAACTGGGGCTGGAGACCGTTTGTGAAAACGCCAAATGCCCCAATCGGATGGAGTGTTATAGCCAACAAACCGCAACATTCATGATCCTGGGGAACGTCTGTACGCGTCCTTGTGGCTTTTGTGCGGTAAATCGTGGACGCCCGCCGCAGGCTCCTGCCGAGGACGAACCCGCGAGAGTTGCCGAAGCGGCCGCCCGGCTGGGGCTGAAGCATGTGGTCATCACCAGTGTCACGCGGGACGACCTGCCCGACGGCGGAGCGGACCACTTCTACCGCTGCGTCATCGCCGTCCGTGAACGGACAGGGGCGACGACCGAGGTCCTGACACCTGATTTCGTGCAGTGCAAAGACGCTCTCGGGCGCGTGATCGAAGCTCGCCCAGACGTTTTTAACCACAATATGGAAACGGTCCCACGACTGTACCGCCGTGTTCGGGGTCCAAAGAGCGATTACGCCTGGACACTGCAAATGATGCGGGAAGTAAAAAAATACGACGCGACTGTCAAAACCAAGAGCGGGCTGATGCTCGGCATGGGCGAAGAACGCGGCGAACTCCTCGACGCATTGGCAGATCTTCGCGAGTACGGCGTCGATTTCCTCACCCTCGGCCAATATCTCCAGCCCGGTGAGAAATATCTGCCGGTCGTCCGGTACGTTCCGCCAGAGGAATTCGACGAAATCGCCGAGCTCGCGAAAGAAATGGGTTTTCTGAAAGTCGCCTCCGGCCCGTTTGTCCGCAGCAGCTACCACGCTCGGGATATGGCTGAAACTGCCTGAGCAGGTTGCAGTTCCTGTACGCCAACGGCGCCAGGGCTCGAACCAAACCAACCGGCGAGCCCCTGCGACGCTGTTAGGATCTAAGCAAATAGCCTGGGGCGGTTGCTCCAGGCTACATGCGGCGGTATCGAACGGTACGAGGAGAGCGGGCCTCCGGCGCGACGATCTCCGGCGACACGGCCAGCTTTACATCTGCACCCAAACGTTGCCGTCTTTCGAGCTTTTCACGGCCGCTTCGATGAATGCCATGCCGGTGTAGCCGTCGTCGATGTTGGCATATTTGCTGCCATCGCAGTCAAATGGTTTCCCATCGTTGTACAGCCGCACGTCGGCTTCGAAGCAGCGGTGCAGTCTCGCGAAGGCGTCGTGGAACGCTTCGGGGTGCCCTGCGGGGACGTTGGGTTCGGCCATCAGGTCTTCGGGCAAATCGCCCAAGAAGCCGTCGTTGGCTGAAACTGCTCCACGGAAATAGGTGCGATCGGGCTGTCCCGGCAGTTGGATTTTCACTTCCTCGGGGAACTCCTGACGCCATGACAGCGTGCCCTTGGTACCGTTGACTTCGATACCGAGATCATTCTTGTGGCCGATCGCGATTTGCGAAGCGCGGACGATACCTTTGCCACCGTTGGACAATTCAACGTAGCTGGTGAAGTGATCGTCGAGCATCCGGCCTTTCACGTAAGTTTCCAGGTGTGCTTGCACTCGGTCCACATTCAATCCGGTGACGTAGCGGAGCTGCATCAACGCGTGGGTGCCGATATCTCCGCCGCACAAGCTCGCGCCCGATTTCTTGGGGTCGACACGCCACTCGGCCTGCGCGTTGCCTGAGTCTTCGGTCCGTTCGGCCAACCACCCCTGCAGGTAGTACGAGTCGACCCAGCGCACGTCGCCGAGCAGACCACTGGTGACGATGAACCGTGAGAAGCGGCTCGTCCAGTGACCGAGATAGGTGTGCGAGACGGCGAAAGGCACCTGGGCTTCCTTGACCGCAGCGACGAGCTGTTTGGCTTCGTCCAAATTGATCGTCAGCGGTTTTTCGCAGAACACGGGAATGCCAGCTCGCACGCATTTGATCGCCGGATCAAAATGAACGTGGTTGGGCGTAACGATCAGCGCATAATCAATCCGCTCGCCGATCGGTTTGGCAGACTCCTGCTCAATCATTTCGTCGTAACTGTCGTAGCCCTTGATAGGGTAGTCCCAGGCAGCCGCTTCGGACTGGGCAATTTTGGCGTCGGGGTGGAGCGCCGCAACCGTCACCCGTCGGGTGCCATCGAAATGGATCGCACGTTGGTGAGGCTGGACGATAAAAGCACCGCCGCCGCCGCCAATCAAACCAACATTCAGGGGTCGCTTCGCCATCTTTTTTGCTCACTTCGCTCAGGTTGTTCGTTTCAATACCTCGAGCCCGGCGGCTCGATACAGGGCAGGAGTATAACGGCTGGGAAGTCACCGCACAGCCACAGCGTGACCGACCACGTCGCCCCACGGTCTCGTTTTATTTCACGGACCTGCCGTCAATTCCGGTCCTGCCGATGTTACAATGGCTGAGCGAAGGAACCGCCACTCGACCTCCCTCACCCGCACGTGTCTCTGAGAATCTCCATGAACCCTCTCCTGCCAACCCTCGACTGGAATTTCACCCTTGGTGCGGGGTTGGGCAATTTCAATACGCTTGTATTGATCGGTGCTCTGCTCGTCTTTGTCCTGATTCTATTAGTATTTTTCGTCTTCGCGAAATACTTTGGTCTTTGGATCCAGTCGGTGCTTACGAAGTCCAACATCGGTTTCTCCGACCTCATCGCGATGAGCTTTCGCAAAGTCAACAGTCGGGCGATTGTGAGGGCCAAAATCATGGCGACCCAAGCCGGGCTCGACGATCCTGAATTGACCGGCGGCGCCCTGGAGGCACACTACCTCGCCGGCGGGAATGTGCAGCAAGTGATCCGGGCGTTGATTGCCGCCAAAAAGGCCAAAACGATCTCGCTCACTTTTCGCGAAGCCACGGCGATCGACCTGGCAGGGCGGGATGTCCTCGAATCCGTGCAGACGAGCGTCTACCCCAAAGTCATCGATTGCCCTCCACGCGGTTCGGCAAAACCGTCGCTCGATTCAGTCGCGCGAGACGGTATCCAGTTGAAAGTCAAAGCGCGCGTGACCGTGCGTGCTAATTTGCAGCAGTTGATCGGCGGGGCGACCGAGGAAACGATTATCGCTCGGGTCGGTGAAGGGATCGTTAGCGCGATCGGCAGCGCTGCCAATCACAAAGCGGTCTTAGAAAACCCCGATGTCATCAGCAAAACGGTCTTGGCCAAAAAACTGGACTCCCAAACCGCGTTTGAAATCGTCTCCATTGACATCGCCGACATTGATGTTGGGGCTAATATCGGTGCTCGCCTGCAGGCCGATCAAGCCGAGGCGGATACCGCAGTCGCACGAGCCAACGCCGAAAGCAAGCGGGCCGAAGCCGTGGCCGAAGAGCAGGAAATGCAAGCCCGTATCGAGCAGAGTCGAGCTCAGGTCGTCGAAGCCGAAGCGGCAGTGCCCCATGCGATGGCCGAAGCATTCCGCAGCGGGAAACTCATGATCATGGACTACTACCGCATGCAAAATGTCATCGCTGATACCGAGATGCGCCGCTCGTTATCGGGACAGGGGAGCGAATCGGCCAGTATTAACGCTCACCAATAATCCCTCTCGGAAAGATTGCCACAATGTCGAAAGACCTTGAAGATTTCTTGCGTCAAGCTGCTGAAATGCGTCAACGCAAACAGGCTCAATGGCGGGCGGAGGCGGAGCAGCAGCGTGAGCAACAAACCCGCTCTCGCCCCAGCCCCTATTCCAATGCGAATCGGGAACGCGTCGTCGACACCGCCACTGGATATTACGACGACGATGAGGATGAAATCCTAGACGAACGCGACATCGAAATGATCGATGCGGTCCACGTTGATGAGGATCCAAATCAACGAAGCCACCATGCAACTGCTGGCGATCCTTCGTCGTCACCTGCGATGGCCGAGGCGAAGATCGGCGGTCTCAGCGACCGTCGACGACAATCGGGCCCCACCCCCGCAGATGCCCTCAAGGAAATGATTCGCAAGCCGGATGGACTGCGTCAAGCATTCCTCCTCCGTGAGGTTATCAACCGACCAAGGTTTTAAGGACGGTCAATCCAGGGATTCTCGGCCTTGCTCACCCGGACGTTGCTTTTCAGAAATTTGATAATTTTGGGAATCACGGTGGCCTCATCGTTGATGAGCGCCGGACCGCTCAAACTCGTTTTGGGCAGCAGCAATTCAAAGCCCGTAGCGGTGCCTTGATTGAAGCGTTTCTTTACCGTCTCAAGCCGACTGCCGACACGCTCGGCCTCGCTGCCCTGGGCACTGCTTTTCCCCGCCACGATCATCGTCGGCAGACCGATCAGATTCGGCTCGGCGATGGGGTTACTCATGGCGAGCCCATGCAGGTTTTTCTCCGGTGAAACATACACCAGGGCCTTCACATCCTGCCCCTGTTTCATCCGCCCAACGCTTGGGATTCCCCAATCTCGCGCCGCCCAGTAACCCGCCAGAATCGCCCCCTCCTCCACACCGATCATGCACAGCGCGTTCAGGTTCAAACGACCCGCGTTGTTTTCTCCTTTCAAAAACTGCTTCGCTTCCTCAATGTCATAGCGAATGATGGCATCGGCATCGCGTCGCCCCATCGTCGAGATATTGAAGTCGTGTTCTGCCCCGGACAGGTCGCGATAGGTTTTGCTGTTACCATGGCCGCGGTACTCCACCACGATCGCTGCGAATCCCTTTTTACGCAGCGCGTTGCATAATTTCAGATAGGGTGCTGCCTGTCCTTTCCACTCATGCACAATCATCACTGGAACGGCATCCTTTCCCTGATCCGAAGGAAAGTAATACACCGTGATATTGACCCCGTCTTTGGTGGCCAGCGTTTCGGAACGAGGCTCCAGGGCTGGGTCTTTTGGCTTTTGTGTCGCAGGTTTACCCGGTCGCTGTGCCCAGGCAGAGGGCGACGGACCAAACAGAGCCACGCAGGACAACATGCCTATCCCCCACACCAAGCAGCGTCCACGAAGTACAGATGCAAGATCAAAATGGCAGCGGTGGAACATGATCATCAATGGCAAGGTAAGGCGGAAAGAAGTCCAGCAAAGTCGTCCAAATATTGTCGCAACGAAACGCGAGAGGCTGTGGACATTTTAACCCAACCCGGGGCGGTTTGCAGGGAATTTGCCCGAGGACCTGCATTGCTCGGATAGCTGGGATTGCCAGCGAGAGCGGATTGGACGACGATCAATGCTTGTCGAATCAACCCCTCTGAAATAAGAGAACCAAACGATGACTCAGCGTGCAGTGCTCGCCGGCGGGTGTTTTTGGGGCATGCAAGACCTCATCCGCAAACTGCCAGGCGTGGAGCAAACTCGCGTCGGTTACTCCGGTGGCGACGTCCCCAACGCAACCTATCGGCAGCATGGCACCCATGCCGAGGCTATCGAAATCCTGTTCGATCCGGACGTCATCAGCTATCGCAAGCTACTGGAATTCTTCTTTCAGATCCATGATCCGTCGACTCCCAATCAGCAGGGTAATGATCGAGGAACCTCCTACCGATCGGCAATTTACTATGTCGACGAGGCTCAGCGCCAGGTCGCACTCGATACCATCGCCGACGTCAATGCCGCAGGAGTCTGGCCCGGCAAGGTTGTGACCGAAGTCGAGCCGGTGGGTGATTTTTGGGAAGCCGAACCCGAGCACCAAGACTACCTGGAACGTATCCCCCACGGCTACACCTGCCATTTCCCACGCGCTGACTGGGTCCTGCCGCGCCGCGACTAAACTGGCTCGCCCCGCCCGCATGGGCGCCCAACGCGTGAAAGATTCCGACTGAGCGGCGGTGATCGCATGCGCCATCACCCGCCGGAGATCTCTCGCAGCTGCCTATCTCGGCTGAGACGACACGTGTTTGCGTTTCAGCATCTTATTGCCATCGCACAAGGCGCCATCGCACGAGGCAATAAACAACCCTCACGCCAAGATCCTCGGCTGGGGATTCTGGCCGCTCACAAATCAATGCTCCGTGAAGATCAGCACTGAGTCCAAAGAGCTAACAGACACCCCCTCTTTCGGTTTGGTCCGGAATTTGCTTTTTCTGCGTTTGATACCTGTTCTCATGCAGAGACAGATTCCTCTGGAACACTTTTTCAATCAGAAACATTGTGTTTTGGCGGTTTCCATCTGCCAACTCAGATAGATCGACGGGGCTAGGGTGCAGATTGATTCACCAACATTGCATGCAAACTTTTGCACACGATACCGCAATTTGCAGATCCGCCCCTTCGATTGCAGCCAACATTCTCTGATCCCGCAATGCACCACCCTGTCGCTGGCTTTGTACTGCCCATTTTTTCTGCACAGCGTGTCGACCGCAGCCGAGAGTGCCAAGCCCGGCCGAAGTTCGCTGGGTCGGCAAAAGATGAATGGATACGAGGGTCTTTGACACTCAACGATATCCTTGCCCCAATACGATTTCTACCATGTCGACTGGGCCGCGACCCAGTCAGCACCTCCCAAGTACCCATCATGAAAATCGCACCGTTCACTCAATTCGTTATTCTATTGTTCATCCTGTGTCTGCCTGCGTGCGACAAAATGGAGCAACTCAAGGACCAGTATGTTGGTGGGCATTCTACTGGTGAAGGTGAGCACGCTGATGGCGAACACGGTACAGGCGAGGGCGAGCATGCCGAAGGCGGCGAAGAAGGTGAGATAGAGCACAAGATTGTCGTCACCAGTCCAGTGCTGGAAGACGTCGTGAGTACACAGGAGTATGTCTGCCAAGTCCATGCGTGGCGGCACATTGAGGTGTGCGCCCTCGAGGGTGGGTATCTCGAATCAATTGACGTCAAAGAGGGACAGCTAGTTCAGAAGGGTGATCGCATGTTTAAGATCCTCCCCATTCTATATGAAGCCAAGCTTGCCGCAGACAAGGCGCACGCAGAGTTGATGCGAATCAAACGCGACAACACCAAGCGGCTGTTTGAGAAAAATATTGTTGCCAAGCCCGAAGTAGATTTGGCGAATGCAGAGTTAGCGACAGCTGAGGCTGAGGTGATGCTGGCCCAGGCTGAGATGGATTTTGCGGACATCAAGGCACCGTTTAACGGCATCGTTGATCGGCAACTCTTTCAGCCCGGCAGTCTGATTGATGATGGCGATGTGCTGACGACGCTCTCGGACAACAGTTTGTTATGGGTGTACTTCAACGTGCCCGAGCGAAACTATCTCGCCTACCAAGCCGACGCGGAAAAAGACCAACTGAAGGTGAATCTCCGGCTCGCCAATGGTGAGATGTATCCTCGTGAAGGCAAGATCGGTGCGATTGAAGCGGACTTTAATAACGAAACGGGGAACATCTCCTTTCGAGCAGACTTTGAAAGTCCCGACCGAGTCCTCCGGCATGGTCAGACCGGCACCATTATTCTCAGTCGTGTCGTTGACGACGCGGTTGTGATTCCGCAGCGAGCGACCTATGAAATCCTCGCTAAGAAGTACGCGTTCGTCGTTGATGAGGACAATGTTGTCCACCAACGAGACATCACGATCGCAAGCGAGAAGGATGACATCTACTTGATCAAGGATGGTCTCGACATCAATGACAAAATCATTTTTGAGGGTATCCGGCAGGTCCGTGACGGCGAAAAGATTGAGTACGAGTATGAAGCTCCCGAAGACGTGATGAAGCACTTGAAGTATCACGCGGAATAGTCGCTGCTGCCGTACTGGTCTCGCGCTCGAGACCAGCTGAATTCCTGTTTCCTGATCGCCGAGTGACACCGGCTACCACGCCACCATTACATCATGTTTGCACGCATACTCCACAGGCCAGCCCTGGCCATCGTTATCTCACTGGTCATTCTGTTTCTCGGTGGACTGGCAATTGTAACGCTGCCCATTTCACAGTTTCCTTCTGTCGCGCCGCCGAGCGTTATTGTCTCGGTGTCATATCCCGGTGCGAGTGCCAAGATCCTCGTCAACTCCACGCTCGTGATCATGGAGCGAGCGATTAACGGTGTCCAGGACATGCGTTATATGAGTTCCGCCGCGACGAGTGCGGGGGAAGCAACAATCCAGATTATTTTCGAACCCGGCACTGACCCCAACGTGGCGGTGCTGAACGTTAACAATCGGATTCAGATGATCCGCAACCAACTCCCGCCGATTGTCGAGCGAGAGGGCATCATCGTCATGCAGAACATGACCAGCATGCTGATGTACGTGAACATTTTCAGTTCAGATAAAAACGTCGATCAGAATTTTCTTTACAACTACACCTCGAGCAACATTCTACCGGAGGTGTATCGAACTCCTGGTATCGGAAGTGCGAAAATCCTGGGCAACCGCGCCTACGCCATGCGGGTCGAACTCGATCTGGAGCGCATGCGTGCCTATAAAATCTCGACTGAAGAAATCATGGAGGCGATTAAAGAGCAAAGTATGATTGGCTCGCCAGGACGCTTGGGCCAGGCGACAGGAACTACGTCACAAACGGTAGAGTATGTGCTGACATGGATCGGTCGCTATAACAAACCGGAGCAGTACGCAGACATCATCTTGAGGTCTAACCCTAACGGCGAAATCTTGCGGATCCGAGACGTCGCTGAGGTCTCGTTAGGGTCATCTTTTTATGATCTTTATTCGGACCTAGATGGCCTCCCTTCCGCGGCGATCGTGCTCAAACAGACCCCCGGATCGAATGCCACCGAGATCATTGAAAAGGTCAAAGAGAAGCTCGAGGAGATGAAGGAGTCATTTCCACCGGGCATGGATTACGCCGTCACGTATGACGTTTC
This sequence comes from Allorhodopirellula heiligendammensis, assembly GCF_007860105.1. Taxonomy (NCBI): domain Bacteria; kingdom Pseudomonadati; phylum Planctomycetota; class Planctomycetia; order Pirellulales; family Pirellulaceae; genus Allorhodopirellula; species Allorhodopirellula heiligendammensis. The sequence goes on along the minus strand of NZ_SJPU01000003.1, from coordinate 755,575 downwards.
TCGATTTCTTGACGCGTCGATCGAAAAAGTGCTGCATACCTTATTCGAGGCATTCATCCTCGTTTCCCTGGTCGTCTATCTGTTTCTTGGAGACTTCCGCAGCACTCTGATCCCAACCCTGGCGGTTCCGGTCTCGCTGATCGGAACGTTCTTCTTCATGCTGATGTTCGGGATGTCGATCAACCTGATCACGCTCTTTGCGCTGGTGCTAGCGATCGGGGTGGTGGTTGATGACGCCATCGTAGTCGTCGAAGCAGTGCACGAAAAAATGGCGTCGAAGCATCTCTCGCCCTACGCGGCGACGCGGGAGGTCATGCACGAAATCAGCGGAGCCATCATCGCCATCACAATGACGATGACTGCCGTGTTCATCCCCGTGACATTCATGCCCGGACCCGTCGGTGTGTTCTACCGCCAGTTCGGTCTAACGATGGCGATGTCGATCGTGCTGTCGGGTGTGGTCGCTCTTACGCTAACACCGGTTCTGTGTGCGATGATCCTGAAACCGCACGTTCACGGCCATCGAGAACAGCATGGTCTGGTGGGATTCACCAACCGCTCGATCAAGCGAATGTTCGGCAGTGGGGCCAACATCGTCCGGGCGATGCTGGCAGTATTGTTTGGCGCGGCCGCGGGCGTCGGACTTTACTATCTGTTGCAAGTCGAGCTCGTGCATGAACTCGCCGCCGAGCAAGTTGAAATGAACCAGACGAAGGAGATGGTGATCTCGGCGATCTTTGGCGTGCTGGTCGCCTTCACGATGCGATCGGTATTATCAGGCAGCGAGCCGGGTGAAGTTAAGAAACGTGGTCCCCTCGGTATTTTCCTGCACGCGTTCGATCGTGGTGTGGAAGCGGTGACAGGAGGCTACGCAGCAATTCTGCGGCGAATCGTGACCCGGCGACTGGTAACGATGATTCTCATCGGCGCCTTCGCTTACGGCATTGTCTTTGTCAATACAGTGTTGCCTAGCGGATTTATTCCTCTTGAAGACCAAGGCATGATTTATGGCATTATTCAGACGCCACCTGGCTCAACACTGGAATACACCAACTCCAAAGCGTCCGAACTGGCAAAAATCTGTAAAACCATTCCTGAGGTGACATCGGTCTCATCACTGGCCGGCTATGAGGTGCTCACCGAAGGCCGAGGATCCAATGCAGGGACCTGCATTATTAACCTGGAGAATTGGTCTGATCGCGAACGAACGTCCAAAGAAATCATTGAGGAGCTCGAGGAAAAGGGCGCGGATATCTCCAACGTGAAACTGGAGTTTTTTGAGCCGCCCGCAGTTCCTGGTTTTGGTGCGGCCGGTGGATTCTCACTGTGCTTGCTCGACAAGACAAACAGTGATGACTACGAGCGTTTCGGCGAAATTACCGATGATTTCATGGCGGCCTTGGCAAAACGCAAAGAGATGAAAGGGCTATTCACTTTCTTCGCGAGTAACTACCCCCAATACGAAATCAAGATCGACAACGATAAAGCGATGCAGAAAGGTGTATCCATTGGTGATGCCTTGGATAATCTCTCGATTGTCGTCGGCAGTACTTGGGAGCAGGGCTTTGTTCGCTTCAACCAGTTCTACAAGGTCTACGTGCAGGCCCTGCCGAGATTCCGAAGGTATCCAGAGGATTTAGACAACCTATTTGTAATCAACGACAAAGGCGATAACGTTCCCTACTCGGCATTCATGAAAGTCGAGAAAATGCAGGGTCTCAATGAGATCAATCGATACAATCTTTACTTGACCGCAATGATCCAAGGTGCACCTGCGAATGGGTACAGTACCGGACAAGCGATTGAAGCAATTAAGAAAGTTGCCGAAGAAACACTACCAAACGGATATGGCATCGGCTGGCAAGGCTTGTCGTATGACGAGGCTCGGAAGGGCAACACCGCAATCTATATCTTCTTGATCGTGGTTGTCTTTGTATACCTCGTGCTGGTTGGGCAGTATGAAAGTTTTCTACTGCCCTTGGCCGTGATCACCTCCCTCCCGGTGGGTCTATTTGGCTCATTCCTGCTCCTCAAAGCCATGGGATTGGCCAACGATGTTTACTGCCAGATCGGCCTGGTCATGCTGGTAGGTTTGTTGGGCAAGAATGCTATTCTAATCATCGAATTTGCGGTCCAACGCCGCCAAGAAGGTTTGTCGCTGATCGAGGCAGGTATCGAGGGTGGCCGTTTGCGTTTCAGGCCGATTCTGATGACTTCGTTCGCATTCATCGCAGGATTGATTCCCTTGGTCCGAGCCACTGGACCGGGCGCAATCGGCAACCGCACGATCGGCACCACCGCTGTAGGCGGCATGCTTTTAGGGACGGTAATTGGCGTCTTCCTCATTCCTGGCCTCTACTACATCTTTGCAAAGATGGCCGACGGGAAGACGCTACTTCGCGATGAACATGACGGGCCGTTAAGCGAGATCTTCGAACATGAGCCCCATGTGGCTAGCGAGCGCCCGCAAGATTGATTCAGCTGGCGGTAACCATCTGCTTGCAGAAACGCGACTCATCGGATTGCTCGATCGGTCGCGTGCTACGCAGAATAACCCCTGCATTTTACCCGAAAGGACTTGCAGGCCGGACCGCTACCAGCTCCCCGTAAAATGAGTTCTGAGCACGAGAACATTGCGTTTTCGGCTCACCAGTTGTGACGGTTATAAGGTTTTAGACAGGTCAATTCCTCGTAAATTGCCCCTATGTCAAGCACGACTGATAAAGACCGATCATCACCGCTGTCGATACTAAAAACCAGTCTCGATCGCATATTTCATGCTGCCAGCCTCTGCGGGTACGACTTCATGGAGCGACCAGATCGGATCCATCGGTTCAGGTACGGAAACCTATCATCGCATTCGATGATCCGATGAGTTGCGAGTTAAATTTCGCCGGGCTGCGGCCGGGCAACCAGGAACAGTTGTTTCTGGACGAAGACGCTAAGGAGTACAAGGATGAACCCTTTCATGAAGTTTACATTTGCGAAGCACAAGCGTATCGCAATCACTGCTGCGATTGCGTCAAGCTCTCTCGTGGTCTTGCCATCCTGCAACATTCCATGCCTTCGCGGCCCGCAACCCCAAGCGATGCTGCCACAAGCCTACCCGGCAGGTAACAACGGCGTGGTCAGCGAGCAGGATGACGATGGTGAAATACAAGACGTGCCGATCAACCCTGCTGACCAGACTCTACAGCCGGTCAGCATGACAAGCAAATCGGACGCGCTGTCGGCCTCCGATGCGAGCGTCGATGGGTCTGTCACCTTTGCTAGTTTTTTAAAGAATAGCGGGGAACTCGATATCAAAGATGATGGGACAGCGGCGGAGCTCAGCACAGATGCGATGCCGGACGTCCCCGACGACAGCTACCTGAGCACGCGTAAAAGCGAAATGGTTTCAGTGGATATCGCTGAACCGATAAGCCCCATTGATGGAATCATCAACCTGAACACCGCGAGCAGTGGCGGCGCGACCGGCAGTGATGTTACCGCGGCAGTCGTCGCCATCGACAATGCCTCTGAATTAAACCCAGATGCCTACGACGAGACGGTCTACCCAAATACGGTGCCGCTCGACGTAGATGGCACGACACCCGAGCTTGAGTTTGACTCCGTGAGCATGGACTTCGGTCCTGCAATACCTCAGAATTCAGCGTTGTTCGGCTGGCACGACTTTTTCGGGGACCCCAACCTCTCCGCATTGATCGCCCAGGCGATGACAGGCAACCAGGAGCTTAAAATTCTGGCGGAGAACATTCAGATTGCCAATAACCGGGTGCTAGCTCGCAGCGGTGCGTATCGTCCGTTTCTGTCATTCGGGGCGGGGGCTGGCGTTGAAAAGCCCAGCCTGTTCACGCCACTTGGCGCAGCCGAGGAGCAACTTCAACCGCTCCCAGGCGTCAATTTCCCCGACCCACTACCCAACTTCCTAATGGCCGCCAATCTTTCTTGGCAGATCGACATCTGGAATCAGCTACATAATGCCCAGTATGCCGCGTGCCTCCGCTATCTCGGCACACGAGATGGGTGGAACTACGTGGTCACTCGGATGGTTTCGGAGGTCGCCGAAAACTACTACGAGCTGATGGCACTCGACAACCAGATGGAAACCCTTGATGCAACGATTGCTCTCCAAGAAAAGAGCTTGGAGACGTCCAAGAGCATGATGGCTCAAGCGCGTGGAAACCAATTGGCTGTCCAACGTTTTCAAGCGGAAGTTCGCAAGAACCAAAGCAAGAAGCTGATCATTCAACAGCAGATAGTCGAAGCTGAAAACCGTATTAACTTTCTACTGGGGCGTTATCCTCAACCAGTCCAGCGCTCATCGGTCAAATACATTGATTTGAATCTGCAGGCGCTGAACGTGGGCGTCCCCTCCGATCTCCTCAGGAACCGATCTGATATTCGTCAAGCCGAGCGTGAACTGCGAGCCGCTGGGTTGGACATCAAGGTCGCCCGGGCGAACTTCTACCCCGCACTGACACTCACAGGGGGCGTTGGTTTCGAAGCCTTCAATCCGAGGTACATGTTCTGGACGCCCGAAGCATTGATTTACAATCTCGCCGGCGGTCTCGTTGCCCCCTTGGTCAACAAGCGAGCGATTCAGGCTGAATACAAGACAGCCAACGCGCGGCAACTGCAGGCCGTCTACGAATACCAACGGACGATTCTGCAGGCCTTCACCGAAGTCACCAACTCGATGACGAAGGTAGAAAACTATCGCAAGAGTATTGAGGATAAAAAGCTACAGCTAGAAGCGTTGATCGCATCGATCGATAGTGCCACAGCACTCTTCCAGAACGCCCGCGGCGAATATTTGGACGTGTTGTTGGCGCAGCGTGATATGAACGAAGCGAAAATGGTTTTGATCGAGACCAAACAACAACAACTGACGGCTGCCGTCGACGCTTACCAAGCCCTCGGCGGAGGTGGCGTGCTGGCTGGCTATCAGTGAGTGCTATCTTCCTTCGGCATCTCCACACGAGGTTTGAGGAAGGCCGTAGGCTGAAGTCTTGTCGGGGAGGTGCCGATCGCTCAGAGCGACCGTCAATCGCTGGGCAACCGAGACCGCGTCCTCCCCGAGAAACTCGCGAAAGTCACATTCCTCGCCCTCCCAAGAATCGCTTGGGAGGGTGACGTAAGAACGGCATCGTCACGCTCGATGTCGACTCAGACAGGCCAATCCGATTGGCTACGATTGGTTGCTCAGGGCATAGCGATGCTGCAGGGACTCCACGTCCATCTCCCGCTCCCGGACGGCCCACATGGCGCGGACGGCCGCTTCGGCGGCTGCCAAGGTGGTGATGCAAGGGACACCATGCTGAACACCGGCGGCTCGAATCTTACCCTCGTCAGTGCGTGCACCTTTGCCGCTGGGCGTGTTGAGGATCAATTGCACATCATCGTTTTTGAGATAATCGATGAGGTTGGGGTGACCTTCGGCGATCTTTTTAACCTGCGTGACCGCGATACCCGCTTCGGTGAGTCGCTGAGCGGTGCCCTCGGTCGCGAGCAATTCAAAGCCGAGTTCGGTCAGCGACTTGCCCAGCGCAACGACGTCATCTTTGTGCCGTGCTGATAAGGAGAGAAAGATTTTGCCGGATTCCGGCAGGACGGTGCCCGCTGCAAGCTGGCTCTTGGCGAACGCCATTGAGAATACTTCGCTGATCCCCATGACCTCGCCGGTGCTCCGCATCTCCGGACCGAGCACAATATCGACGCCGGCGAATTTCCGGAACGGAAACACGCTCTCTTTGATCGATACGTGTCGGGGAATCGGTTCCGTCGTGATGCCCAGTTCGGCGAGTGTTTTGCCTGCCATAACCTTAGTGGCAATGCCGGCCACAGGAATCCCAGTAGCTTTGGCCACGAAGGGCACCGTTCGGCTAGCCCGCGGATTCACCTCGAGAATGTATACCTGCGGACCATCAGCCTCAATCTTGACCGCAAACTGAATGTTCATCAGCCCCACGACATTCAATCTCGCGGCCAGCTTTCGTGTGGCGTCACGGATATCAGCGAGTATCGGCTGGGTCAGGCTAAACGAGGGGATGCAACACGCCGAATCACCGGAGTGAACCCCGGCCTCTTCGATGTGCTCCATAATTCCCATGATGACACAGTCGGTGCCGTCACTGATCGCATCGACGTCCACTTCGGTGGCATCTTCGAGGAAACGATCGATGAGGACTGGTTGGCCATCGGCGACAATGAACGCTTCCGCAACGTACCGTTCGAATTGAGCACGGTCATAACATATTTCCATGGCCCGCCCACCGAGCACGAAACTGGGCCGAACCAGCGCTGGATAACCGATCCGCTTGGCTTCGACGCGGGCCTCCTCCATGTTGCGGGCAATGCCGGACGGAGGCTGCCGCAGGCCGAGTTCATTGATGAGACTTTGAAATAACTCGCGATCTTCGGCGGTGTCGATTGTATCCACGCTGGTCCCAATGATCGGGATGCCCGACTGCTGGAGACCGCGAGCAAGATTCAGCGGCGTTTGCCCCCCGAACTGCACGATCACACCATCAGGTTGCACTTCGTCACAGATGTTAAGCACGTCTTCGATCGTGAGCGGTTCAAAAAACAGCATGTCGGACGTGTCGTAGTCGGTCGAGACCGTTTCAGGGTTGCTGTTGACCATGATCGACTCGATACCGAGTTCCTGCAGCGCGAAGGAAGCATGGCAGCAGCAGTAATCAAATTCGATGCCCTGGCCGATGCGGTTGGGACCTCCACCGAGAATCATGATGCGTTTTTTATCAGTCTTCGGTGGGACCTCCGACTCGGACTCGTAGGTGCTGTAGAAGTACGGAGTGAAGGCTTCAAACTCGGCCGCACACGTATCGACACTCTTGAAGACCGGTCGGATGTCATGAGCGAGTCGGTGGCTGCGAACCTTCAGTTCCGTCGTTCCGGTCATCGCTGCGATGTGCCGGTCAGAAAAGCCTCGACGCTTCATGTCCCGCAACTGCTCGGCATCCAGCTTGTCGAGCGAACCGAGCGTGGTGACTTCGTTCTCGATCTCGATCAAGTGCATCAAGTGTTCGAGGAACCACTCGTCGATATGTGTGAGAGCATGGATATCGGCAACACTCATGCCGGATTTCATGGCATAGCGGATGTAGAAAACCCGCTCACTACCGGGAGTGCTGAGCTTCGCACGGATTTCGTCGCGATCAGGTTGCTCGTCGGTGCCCCACTTATCTTTAGGGTCACTGCCGAAACCAAACGCCCCGACCTCGAGTCCGCGGAGAGCCTTCTGGAATGATTCTTGGAAGGTCCGGCCGATGGCCATCGTCTCGCCGACGCTCTTCATCTGCGTCGTCAACGTTGCGTCAGCTTCTGGGAATTTCTCAAACGCGAAACGCGGGATCTTCGTAACGACGTAGTCGATGGTGGGTTCGAAGCAGGCCTTCGTTTTTTGCGTGATGTCGTTGGGCAATTCCCACAACCGATACCCAATGGCCAGTTTGGCCGCAATTTTGGCAATTGGAAAACCGGTCGCCTTGCTAGCCAGGGCACTGCTGCGACTGACCCGAGGATTCATCTCGATCACGATCATCCGCCCGGTGTCAGGCTCGATCGCAAATTGGATATTGCTACCGCCAGTTTCCACGCCGATCTCTCGGATCACCGCCAACGACGCATCACGCATCCGCTGATACTCTTTGTCCGAAAGCGTCTGGGCGGGGGCGACGGTGATGGAGTCGCCCGTATGCACGCCCATGGCGTCAAAGTTCTCGATGCTGCAGATCACGACGACGTTATCGTCGCAGTCTCGCATGACCTCCATCTCGTATTCTTTCCAGCCGATGATCGATTCTTCGATCAGAACTTCAGTGACCGGTGATTGGTCGAGTCCGTTCTGCACGAGGGCGTCGAAGTCGTCCTTGTTATAGGCGATTGCCGATCCTGAACCGCCCATCGTGAACGAGGGTCGAACGATGGCGGGCAGGCCGACCTCGGCGAGCGCGGCGCGGGCCTCGGCGAGCGTACTGACGGTAAAACCTTTACAGACATCGAGACCAATTTTCTCCATGGCCTCTTTGAACTGGTCGCGTTCCTCGGCTTTCGCGATCACCTTGGCGTTGGCGGCGATCATTTCAACGCCGTATTTTTCAAGGACCCCATTGGCATCGAGGTCCATCGCGATGTTCAGCGCCGTTTGCCCACCGAGTGTCGGCAGCAACGCATCGGGGCGTTCCTTCGCGATGACTTTTTCGACCATCTGCCACGTCAGCGGCTCGATGTAGGTCGCATCGGCAGTCGCGGGGTCAGTCATGATCGTCGCCGGATTGCTATTGACCAAAACGACTTCGTAGCCCTCCTCACGGAGTGCCTTGCAGGCCTGCGTGCCCGAGTAGTCAAATTCGCAGGCTTGGCCGATCACAATCGGCCCACTGCCGATAAGAAGAATTTTTTTGAGGTCGTCGCGGCGCGGCACAGTCGTGGATTCCAGAAAGCGAGTCGAGGAGTTGACCAAATCTTGCGGAGGATAGCACGTTTTGCCCTGGGCGTAGAGGACGGTGCCTGCCGCGTTTTGTCGCGGAAGCCTGATTTCCTCGATTTGGGTGGTGTTCAGCGTGGGTTGCTTGGCGACAATGGGGCGTCGTTTCACCTCGCTGCTGCCCTCGACTCTGAAATATTTCTTTTTTTGATGGCTCGTATCCCCTTTTTTTGGCGTCAATCCCGACCTACCCCCTCGTTGAGGGTGGCCGCAATGCTGGTAGCGGCGGGCGTTGCTGGACTGGTGGTGGGCTGTCGAGAATCGGCCCCTGAATTTGACCACGACCGGGTGCGGGCGATGTCGCTGGAGATTTCTCGCGATGTGCCGACTGACGCGGCTTTGGAAGACGTCGCCGCAGTGGTGGATAAATTGTTTGGGACGCCCCAGTCGCCGCGATGGCCTCGACCTTGGATGACGCAGACTGCCGAGCGAGACCTGGTGTCGCTCGACCGCTTGGCCGTCGCGGCGGGCGGCGTGACGAGCGACCAGGAAAATTCGCACACGGGCCTGTATCAAGAACATTGCGTGATCTGTCACGGCATTTCTGGCAGTGGCACGGGAGCGGCCTCCCAGTTCCAAGTTCCCTACCCACGGGATTTCCGAGCTGGAACATTTAAATGGAAATCGACGGCAAGGTCGGAGAAACCCACTCGCGCTGACCTGGAACGTTTGCTTGTGACCGGTATTCCTGGCACGCCCATGCCCAGCTTCCGCCCCCTGTCATCGTCTGATCGAGAAGCACTGGTAGACTACATCATCTACCTGGCGGTACGCGGTGAAGTCGAGCGGGATCTGCTGGCTTTTGCCGTCGACATGCTCGAATACGACGAGGGACCACCGGCGGAGGAGCTCCGAATTCAAGTGCGGGATTCGTATGCGGGCATCGACGCCGCAGAATCGATCGATATCGACCAACTGAGCGAAGGCGAACAGGCAATTGCCGCCGTGATTAACGATGTGGTGGTGCGTTGGGTCAGCGCTCAATCCTCACCCGTCCCGCCACGACCGTCGCTCGAGGGCAAATCGCTGGCAGCGTCGGTCGCCCGTGGTCGCGAGCTCTTCAATGGTCCCATCGCTGGATGCGCCGGCTGCCATGGCAAAGACGGGATAGGCGGGTTGCCATCGCTCGATTACGACGACTGGACCAAAGAATACACGACACGGATTGGGATCACCCCCGATGACTCGGAGGCCGTCAAGCCGTTCCGCAAAGCAGGGGCATTGCCGCCGAGAAAGATCGAACCTCGTGTGTTAGCAGACGGGCTATTTCGAGGCGGCAGCGACCCGGAAACGCTCTATCGTCGCATCCACTTCGGCATCGCTGGAACGCCCATGCCGGGAATCGAAATTCATGATGACGCTCACGAAGCGACAGGGATCACGCCCAATGATGCGTGGGACTTGGTGAATTTCCTGGAAGACTTAGCGACGAAACAACAATAGGGTCGAGGAGGTCGCAGCGTCCACGAATATTTTGGCCCAACGCTGCACCCTCAGCCCCATCTCCTGAACCCTTTTTTTGAACCCTTGTAATGCGCGATACATTTCGAAGCGTCGGTGCGATCATCGGCCTGGTCTTAGGGCTGGCCCTGATGTGGATGTTGGGATGGGGCGGCATGGTGCCCGCAGCCATTTTCGGCGCCGGGGGGGCTGTGATCGGTGGTATGAGCGGTGAACGGATCGCCGATCGAGGAGGCCGCACCAAGTGACCGCTACAACTTCCGACTCCACCAACGCCTATAGCACGCCTGCTGATGATGGGGCGAGCACCGCATCGACTGCTTCACCCGCGCCCGTTTCACCCTGGCCACGGCGATTAGCATGCACGCTGGTCGTCCTCGTGTGGCCGTTGATCTGGGTAGGCGGCTTAGTGACCACCTACGACGCGGGTATGTCCGTTCCAGATTGGCCGGGAACGTACGGTTACAACCTGTTTCTGTACCCGCTTTCGACTTGGTTGTTGGGGCCATTCGATCTGTTCATCGAGCATGGTCATCGCTTGCTCGGAGCGATCGTCGGGTTCGTGGCCATCGGTTTCCTGATAGCGGCATGGCGTGGCGATCAGCGCCGCTGGGTCACGGTGCTGGCCGCGGGTGTGTTGCTGGCTGTGATCGGCCAGGGCGTCCTCGGCGGGATGCGAGTCACGATGAGCGCCCGCGTGCTGGCGATGGTGCATGGCTGTACGGGACCGCTGTTTTTTGCGTTATGCGTTGTGGCCGCATGCGTCACGGGCCGGCGCTGGCAACGGGACAGGGTGCTGGCCGCCGCAAACCACACCCAACAGGGGCAGATAACGGCAAATCCATCGACAGGCCTACCCGCCGATGCTCTCCGTTCGCCTTGGATGCTGTGGCCGACCCTACTGTTCGGGGTGGCCTACTTGCAGATTCTCCTGGGGGCACAATTACGGCACGCATTACCGACGTCGAGCCCGAGCATGTTTGCCCATACGGCGATGACCCACGTCGCCACAGGAATTTTCCTCTGGCTGCTGACGTGGGTTGCGTGGAGTGTGATGCGGGGGTGCGGCGATTTGACGCTTTCGCGTCCGGCGGCAGCCTTGGTATGCTTGGTGGCCGTGCAATTGTTGCTCGGTATGGGGACGTGGATCGTGAATTACGGCTACCCCTCTATTTTGGAATCGTTACCGGGCAGTGCATCGTACCGCTTGGCATCAAAGAATTTACTCGATGCGTGGATTGTGACGGGTCATGTAGCGACGGGGTCGCTGATTTTGGCTGTTTCGACTCTACTGGCGGTGCGACTGCGACGTCGCCGCTGGGTATTGACGCAATTGCCGCATTGACCAATCCGCTCGTCTGGCGTTTGATTCGAGCATGCTACCGACCCTGTCAGCTGGCAGCGAGCTGACGTTTTTTCTCCATTGAACTTTTCTCTTGACGGGGCCGCTCATGGCGACCGATTGCCGCGAATCGTCGACCGCTCTCTTGGATGAACCTCCCGTAATGCCCGACGATTCCCTGATGCCAGACGGGCCTGATATGGATGGGGATCCGGCAATGTCCGGGGAGCTCGCTCGATCAATCGACCCGGTAACGAGTCCCTCGGATGACATACCATCGATTGCGGTCTCATCATCAACAGCAAAAAAATCGAAGCGAACACGCGAGCCGACGCTGGTCGGTGACTTCGTCGAGCTGACAAAACCACGGATCGTGACGATGATACTCGTCACGACGGTGGCCTCGGCCTGGATCGGCATGGCGGCGCCGACGGGTGTCTCGCTGTCGCTGAGCGCTTGGCTGGTCCTGTTGATTGGCACGGGCTTGGTTGCCGGCAGTGCGGGAGCCGCCAACCAGGTATGGGAGCGGTGGATTGATCCGTTGATGCCGCGAACCGCGTCGCGTCCGCTGGCATCTCGGCGGATGCTACCCGCCACCGGAATCGCATTTACCGCAATCCTCGGTTTGCTCGGTACGGCTTTATTGGCGTGGCAGTTTGGTGCCGCCCCGGCATGGGTTGGCGTGGCGACTTGGGTTGTCTACGTGCTGATATACACACCGATGAAAACACGAACGGCTTGGAACACGACCGTCGGTGCTATCGCCGGTGCAATGCCCGTGTTCATGGGATACACCGCCGCCGGTGGCCTGATGACCGACTTGGCGGGATGGATGCTGTTCGGCGTGTTGGTTTGTTGGCAGTACCCGCACTTCATGGCCATCGCCTGGCTGTGCCGCCAGCAATACGCCGAGGCCGGTTTTAAGATGACCACAACGGTCGACCCAAGTGGCCGCAGCGCTGCCTGGCAAAGTATCGTCGGGGCGATCGCATTAGCGGTTTGCGGCGTGATCCTCTGCTTGGCTCCGGCGGGTGAGCTGATCCTGTCAGCAGCAAGCTTTACCACGTCGTTACTGGTGGTAGTTGCCAGCTGGCCCTTGCTCAAAGCGGCGCTGAGGTTTGCCCGTCAGCCGGATGACCTGCGTGCACGCAAAATGATGCGATGGTCGCTGGTTGTCCTTCCAGCGGTATTGCTCGTGATGACACTACGCATGATCGGATTGTGATCGCGATGGATGTGAACCCTCAAGGTCTTCCCACAGCTGCTGTGTCTGTTGTGGGCCTGAGCCATCGCTATGGTGAGACCCATGCACTCAACGACCTGGACGTGAGCGTCAGTGGCGGTGAGATGGTGGCCGTACTTGGCAAGAACGGCAGTGGCAAGACCACCTTGTTCCGCCTGCTGAGCACGTTGCTGCCGGTCCAACAAGGTCGCATCTCAATCGCTGGCGCCGACGTCAGTAGCGCGACCATGGCCGCACGCGGACGACTCGGCATCATATTCCAATCGCCCAGTTTGGATATCAAACTGACGGTGCTCGAAAACTTGCGTTGCCAGGGGGCTCTCTACGGTCTCTCGGGTGATCGCTTGCGCAATCGCTGCGACGAGTTGCTGAAGCAGTTTACGCTCGAAGATCGCCGCGACGAATTTTGCCAAACACTCTCGGGCGGACTGAAACGCCGTGTCGAGCTCGCCAAAGGGTTATTGCACCGACCGCCCGTGATGCTGCTCGACGAGCCGAGCACAGGTTTGGATCCGTCGGCGAGATTGGCTTTGTGGGATGCTTTGGAATCACTTTCCGCCGAGGGCGTGGCGGTGATGTTGACGACTCACTTGATGGACGAAGCCGCCAAAGCGTCCCGGGTCGTGCTGCTCGAAGAGGGCCGAAAGATCGCCGACGCGCCGCCCGCCGAACTGCAACGATCCGTGGGTGACCAAGTGCTGAGTATCGTCGCCGATGATCCATCGATCGCTGAGGTATACCTACGTGATGAGTTGCAACTCAAACCGCTGCGGATTGGCAGGACGCTGCGTTTAACGAGCGAGCAATCCGGCTCGCGCGGCCTCTCCGAGTTGCTCGGCCCCATCGCGGAGCGACTCGGCGACTCGGTGGAGTCCATTTCGATCGGTCGAGCGAGTCTTGAAGATGTCTTCGTCGCCAAGACCGGCAAGGCGTTCGTGGACGCCGGGTGAGCATCCCAGCAGGCGAACTGCGTGTTGTTAACCGCAAAGCGGTCCAAGACAGTAGCCTGCGGTCGCGTTAGCGCACCGCCGCCTACCATCTGCGATGCCTTCCTAATCAATAGGTAGCTAGCGGACAGGGCTAACGCCCTGGCTATCACGCCACTGCTGGCATTTCATTGCTGTTCGCTCGTCGCACACCCGCCTCTTCCATCTCACTGATGGCGCGGTCGCAGTCGCCTGGGCTCAGGTCCACGCCGCGACACCCGTCTTCGATTAAGTACGTGGTCAATCCCAACTTCGCGGCGTCGATCGCGGTCGCGCGGACGCAGTAGTCGGTGGCCAGGCCCATCACGTAGACGTCTTGGACGCCCACGCGTTGCAGGTAGTCCGCTAATCCCGTTGCCACGATGCCACCATTGTCATAAAAACCGCTGTAGCTGTCCCGCCTGCGATCGGTGCCCTTCGGGAATACTTTTGTGATCAGAGCGGATTGCAATCGGGTAGGGAATTCGCAACCGAGCGTTTTCGCCACGCAGTGAACCGGCCAGAGGACTTGAGGGAGCCCATCGAGATCGATGGAATCGCCCACCGATTTCCCCGCGTGCTCGCGTGCGAAGCTCAGATGGTCGGGCGGATGGCAATCTTGGGTCGCGGCGACGATGTCAAAACGCGGCATTAAACGGTTGGCGATCTCGATGACCTCATCGCCACGCGGTACCGCGAGCGCGCCGCCGGGTAGAAAGTCATTCTGTAGATCGACTAAAATCAATGCGTTCATGTCCGCTCCCGTGCTGCGTGGATCATGTCAGCTTTCAAATGAAACAATCCCTGCTCGAGTCCGACGGGATACTCGTGGGGATTCTCGAAACGCTGGACCGCCATCGGAGTCCGGCTCAGTTGATCCCGTACCCGATCACGGATCGCCTGCAGGCTCGGTGACTCACCAACGATTTCACCGTTGCGAAATACCGGCTGCAATAAATCAGTGTACGGCGTGTCCTTCGCAAAGGTCTTTTGACGGTGGTGATCGGCGGGGTCCACCATCGTGACGTCGTGGGATTGGTCCCACTTGGTCTGCTCATCAAAAATCATGTCACCTCGATGCTCCGATACGGGCCCCGATTCTCGCTCGAACCGTCGGACTTGCAAGATCCCCGGATTGCTCACCTTGATGGTCTGCTCGGACAGCTTGATGCGAGGTTGCCACGTCCCGTTCTCATCGCGAATCGCGCCGAGCTTGTAGACACCACCAAGGGCAGGTTGATCGAATGCAGTGGCCAGCTTGGTTCCGACGCCCCAGGTATCGATGCGTGCGCCCTGCCGTTTCAAACTGGTGATCAATCGCTCGTCGAGATCGTTGCTCGCGACAATGCTGGCGTCAGGAAAACCAGCCTCGTCAAGAATTTTCCTCGCCTCGATACTTAACCATGCGAGGTCACCTGAGTCCAATCGGATTCCCAGCATTTCGTGACCGGTCGCTCGCAATCGGTGGCCGACCTCGACCGCCTTGCGGACGCCCTCGAGCGTATCGTACGTATCGACGAGAAACACGCAGTTATTGGGCATGGCGTCGGCGTATAACTCGAATGCCTCACGCTCGCTCGCAAACGTCATCACCCAGCTATGGGCGTGCGTCCCGACGACAGGGATTCCGTACAAGCGACCTGCCATGACGTTCGACGTTGCTGCGCAACCACCGATGAAGGCGGCCCGTGAGGCCGACAACGCGCCATCGATCCCCTGCGCCCGACGTAAGCCGAACTCGATCACACGGTCCGCTGCGTGAGGCAAAAACACACCTGCCGCTGAACAAACACGAGCTGCTTTGGTGGCGACCAAGGTTTGAAAATTGATCAGATTCAATAGCGGCGTCTCGACGAGCTGGCACTGTAGGATTGGCCCTTGCACACGCACCAAAGGCTCGTGCGGATAGACAACAGTGCCCTCGGGAATCGCATCGACGTCGCATGTCCAATGCAGTTCGCCCAAATAATCGAGAAACGCATCCTCAAATAGCGGTTGATTATCAGCACCCGTGAGCGTTGCCAAATAACTCAGGTCCTGGCTGTCAAAGCGAAGCTGCTCAAGATACTCGACCGCCATCTGCAGTCCGCAGGCGATCGCATACCCGCCGTCAAAGGGATTCTTGCGGAAGAATAGGTGAAATACTGCTTCGCGTTCAGCTAATCCATTCTTCCAATAACCGTAGGCCATCGTGAGCTGGTATAGGTCGGTCAACAACGACAAGGACGGTCGATAGAGTTCGTTGAGTCGATGCATGTTGTGGGCGTCACTGAGCAGACAGAGAGAAATCAGTCCGTGAAAATAATGTTCACCTGAGTAGACGAGTCTCTCCGAGACTCGGAAGCGCGACCCGGAAGCGCGACCCGGAAGCGCGACCTGGACGAGAGGCTCCGATGCGAGAGACTCAGATGCGGGAGGCTCAGACGCGAGTCTCGGAGAGACTCGCCTACTCACTAGTCACGACAGTCTACCGAGATTTCGGTTCGCCGACCGGATCGGCTGCGTGGCAGCAAATTCGGTTTATCACGACACACTGCGACGCGTGCAATTTCCTTCACCCGCCAGTGCAATAAACTGCACACGATCCTCGATAGGGATCCTTGATGCTGGTAGAATGGCGAGAGTGCTGACAGCCCCCCAGGTGTTCCGATCCCGTGTTTCCCGCAATATTCGTCGTCGCGCGGGGCACGAACGCGTGAGCCGTGGATCAATTCCAGTGTGTTCGGCCCACGACGTGCTACCTTAGCATCGCAGCACCTGTACACAAGTCGCAAGGCGATCATGTTTGGGGTTCCATCAACCGCACCTTTCCGTTCTGCGACTCTGTAAAGCAGGAAACTGATGTGCGGGTGCTCAATCCGGGCTACATCGAATCTTTCCTGCCGACGGCCTGCCACCACGTCCTGCAATTCATTCATCGCTATGCCCCACCTCGATCCGTTTGGCGTCCTGATTGTTGACGACGAACCCAATATACGGTCCGGTCTTGCTCGCGGTCTGGCAGGGGATGCCGATCATGTCGAAACGGCTGCGAATGCATCGGAGGCGCTTGCTAAGATCGAGAAGGGCAACTTCCCACTCGTGATTGTCGATGTGAGGCTGAACTGCGAGATGACGGGAATCGATCTTCTTCAGAAAATAGTACACTCGCGTCCTCAGACTGCGGTGATCGTCATCACGGCACATGGCACCGTGGAGACGGCCGTGGAGGCGATGCGTGCGGGTGCGTTTGACTTTGTGCTCAAACCGCTCGATCTCAATCTTGTTCGTCAGCAGGTGCGGCGGGCGCGTGATCGTTTTGAATTGCAGATGGAGAACCAGCGGCTCCGCAGCCGTTTGGTTGATTCGGGTGAAATGTCCGAGATCGTCGCTGGCGGGACTGCGATGCAGGACGTGTTTCGACAGATTCGTCAGGTCGCCGCCACCGAAGCCACGGTCATGATCCATGGTGAAAGCGGGACGGGTAAGGAGCTGATCGCCCGCGCCCTTCATGAACTGAGCGATCGCAGCAACGGCCCCTTCATCGCCGTCAATCTCGGTGCGCTGCCTGAAACGTTACTCGAGAGCGAGTTATTCGGTCACGAAAAGGGATCCTTCAGCGGCGCCACGCGGCAGAAACCTGGTTGCTTTGAACAAGCGTGCTCAGGTACGCTGTTCCTCGATGAGGTTACGGAAATGTCAGCCAAGAGCCAGGTTGATTTGCTGCGAGTATTAGAGACCCGTGGTTTCACACGGGTCGGCGGCGAGGAGCTCCTGCACTCCGATGCCCGCGTTGTCTCAGCAACTAACCGTCCCGTCCAAGATCTGATCGACGATGGGACGTTTCGTGAAGACCTTTATTATCGGCTCAATGTCATCCCCATTGAGCTGCCGCCGCTGCGAGGTCGTCGGGAAGACATCCCATTGCTGGTGGAACACTTCCTCGAACACTTCTGCACTCGACATCGCCGTGAAATGAAACGACTGTCTCCCGAAGCGATGCAAACCATGATCACCGCAGCCTGGCCGGGAAACGTTCGACAACTTCGCAACGTGATCGAACGCATGGTCATTACAGCGGCCGGCGATGTGATTCACGAGAATGAATTGCCGCCGGAACTCCGCAAACCGGCCAGCGCCATCACGTCACCGAACAGCTCGGTCGTGCCATTAGCCGAAGCCGTGGAGGCGTGCGAGCGGCAAGCGATTACCGCGGCATTGGAGGCCTCTGGAATGCACCGTGAGAAAACCGCCAAGACGCTCGGGATCAGCGTTCGAACACTGCACTACAAAATGGGCCGATTCGGACTGCATTGATGATCGACACACCCGGTGGGCGTGGTGTTCGGCGGCTTGCCATCGGACTGGCGGTGCTCAGCTGTCTATCGTTCTTCACCACGGCCTGGATTTTTTCAGCCGTCAGTCGTGAACAGGAAATCGTCAGTCAGATTGTTAAGCACCTGCCCGAGAGTGATTCGGAGGTGGCTTCGGAGCTGAAGGGGGAACTCGTCCTGCAGCGCGGTCTCTTACTATTGCTCGTAATTGATTTCGTTGCCGCGGGCGTCGCTCTTGTTTTTGTCGTTCGCGCCTACCTGTCGAGTGAACAGTCCCTTGAGGACGTGAAGGTACTCTCCTCGGACATTCTTGCCAGCATGGATGCTGGGGTGATCACGACCGATCCCGATGGTGTTCTCACCAGCATCAATCCACGCGGCCAAATGCTGATCGGCTTGCCTCATTCTGAACACCCCCCGCACGACTCGGCAATCGGGCACAACATTAGTGAGATTGGGCATGAGCACGCGTCGCTCGAGGAAATTTTTGAAGAGAGCCGGAGGTTTGAACACCCGATTCGCGACCGTGACTACCGCATCACTCGAGACGGTCATACCCAGACTCTCCGGGCCGGATGCACGCGACTGCACAATCGAGCGGGCGACGAAATTGGATTTGTGCTGCAGGTCCGCGACGTTACGCAGAAAGCTCTCATTGAAGAGCGACTGCGGCGAATGGAACGCTACATGGGTCTCGGATCGCTGGCCGCCGGACTCCAACACGAGATCAAGAATCCGCTGGCAGCACTGGCGCTCCACATCCAACTGCTCTGCGAACGATTGGCCCAAGAGACAGACGATACCGAAATCAACGAGTCGCTGAATATTCTCAATACCGAGGTCAAACGCATCGGTGACGTACTCGACGGGTTCCGCAACTATGCGTCGATTAATGACATCGGGCGTTCTCCCGTCGACGTCGGTGAGTTGATCTCAAAGCTCGTGCGTCTACTCCGCCCGCACGCCGAAAAACAAAATGTAACGCTCAAGATGAGCGCACCAGAGCAGACGCTCGAATTGATTCAAGCTGATTCGGCACGCCTCGAGCAAGTCTTCCTGAACCTCGCTCTTAACGCGATTGCGGCGATGCCCAATGGCGGCACTTTGCAATTCCTCATCTCCGGCGAAGATGGTGGAATCCGCATCGATGTGATCGATACTGGACGGGGCATCCCCGCCGAGATTCAGTCCAAGATTTTTGACCCCTATTTCACGACACGGAGCGATGGTACCGGCATGGGATTGGCTCTGTGCGACAAAATCATTCGCCAGCACAACGGTAATCTCGATTTTGAAACCAGTCCCCAGGGCACAACCTTCACCGTGCAGCTCCGGTAGCTCACGATGAATTCAAATCTCGACACGTGACAGTCGCTGGCAGGAGTCTCCGAAACTCCGTTTGTCCCGCGTCCGAAATCAATCTCAGAAAACCGTTGAAAGCTCGAGCGATTCCAATGATGCTCGAGTGCCCATCGCGCCCCAAACCCCGTGGAGGGAGTTGTCGGAGCGGCCGCTTCGAAAACGATTCGGCCATCAGACGTTTCCACAACTTAACTACTTTGTGTTCTCGACAATGATGATATCGTCACAGAAATCGGGCCACTGCGTTGACCGCCACTGAGCCAGTTCCTCGCCGGAGACTTCAATCTCCAATTGCTCCACCCGATCCGCTGCCATCATCACGACTTGAGGCATCTCGACGTAGCGGCTGACGTTTAAAATATCCGGAGCGTTGCGATTACGGGCAGGCAAATCAATCAGCGTCAAATCAGCGATGTGATCCTCAAACAGCGATGCGTACAACGCCCATACAGCCGCGTCGCCTGTCGCGGTGAGACGGCGAGGGCGGCCGCGAAGTGCGTCGATCTCCGCCGTTGCCTGCAATGCTCGGCGCACGTCAAAGATCTGCATGGACGCGGCCGTTTGGCCCAATAGCATGAACCGCCGCCGGATGTGTCTTCGCGTCGTTTCGTCTGTCGACCACTGCGTGAGACCGACACCGCGAGGTGCCACAAACACATTCACCGCACCCGGCAACGACGCATGCAGAGACTTCCAGGCACTCTCATCTGCTTCGGCAACTGTCACGATTTTAGGGAACATAAACGCTAGCGCAGGGGCGACATCGTTCCAACTTTGCTGATCGAGCACGTTCACGTTAGCGGCAGCCTCGTCATCAACGGTGGAATCGGCTTGCAAACGTTCGACGACGAACATCGTCAAGTCATAGGGAGATTGCGACGCGTACTCAATCGCACGAACTCGGCAGGAATCACGCTGGGCGCTCGCGATGATGTTTACTCTGAGCGGCTCCGCATCGAGCGCGGGCCAACCGCGAAAGCACTTCTCACGAAGCGATTTCAGCCAACTCTCGCTCAATGTTTTGAATTTTGATTCGGATTGCGGCATCCCATCGCTCGAGGCGTGCGGCACAAAGGATTCCTGAATCGTGGTAACGCGTTCGTCTTCAGGTAATGCATCGAACACTTTTAACTCTGCCGTTTCGAAGTACGGCGTCGCTACTTTTTCGATCAGCGACTCATCGTTTTTTAAATAGCGATTAAACCAATGGAATGCGTGAACTCGTAGCTCCTGCGTATCGCGATGTGGGCCCTCGGTGATGTTCAGCCCTAACTTCGACTTGGCTCCATAAAGGTCATAGATCCGTTGCACTTGCGTGTACACGTCGACGCCACCATCAAGCGGAAAGATAGGGTCTTTATCTGAATTGGAAATCAGGAGCGGGCGGGGCGCCACTAACGCAGCGACCTTAGCGTAGTCCCAGCGATACGTGTTAACCATGAACATGCAGTCACAGTGGCCCTCGACGCATCCATCGACAACGTGATTCTTCAGATTCGTGATTCCTGCAACCGGCACCGCGACTTTGACACGCTCGTCCAAGGCTGCCACCCACCACGAATAGGCGCCACCGCCACTGCGACCGGTCACCCCGATGCGATCGCCATCGACTTCGGGGCGAGACTGCAGGTAGTCAATCGCGCGGATCGAATTCCATGCCTCCACGCCGGCCGGTGTGTAGCCTCGATTATTCCACCACCACATACCATATCGGTACGTGCCGTGGTGGACACCTTCGATTTCCCCCAGTTGAATCGTATCGATGACAAGGCAGACATAGCCATTGCGGGCGAACCATTCCCCGTGATGCTGGTAATGTGTCTTGTTGCCTACACTGACCCCATCAACTTCTTGACGACCGTGACCGCAAACATACAAGATCGCAGGGAGTGGTTCGGTCAGCTGGGTGGGCCGATATAAATTTGCGGTGACATATAATCCCGGCAATGACTGAAAGTGCAGCTTCTCTACGACGAACTCATCGCCAACCTCATCGCTTTGAAGTGTCCCGGTGACGACGGGATGGAGATCGGTTCGCTCTGGTGGCGGGTCTAGCCCCAACATTTCCCGCAGCTCGTCGCGATAGCCCGCTCGTTCTCGCTCCCAATCTTCGAGCGTTTCGATCCCAGCAAAAGTCGCATCGCTGAGCTTGGTCGTTTCGCTTGCGAAGTACTCTGCTACCAAATGATCGCCTCGTTGGGTGAGGGAATCTGTCTCCTCAGCCCGGCCAGATTGACTTTGAAAGAGCGTTAAAGCCAGGATTAAAATAATCTGACGATAGAACAAGGTGAACCTCAACGAGTTGGCGAACGGGAAGTTCACACCACCTTAACCGCTACTGACTCGACTGTGGGCACTGAGTTAAGAGCGGCAACGAGATCGGCGGCATTTTCGTCTTGTTTTGGGACGACACGGTAAGCAAGCTCGATCGCACCACCACGCCGGGCTGTCTCAGCAGACATGAGTTCATAACTCTCCGAGAAGCGTAGTAATTCAGACTCCCAACCTTCGCTGACACTGAGCCCCACTTTCAACGTTAGCCGCCAAGCCGACGGACGGGCCGTTCGTTTACTCACTTTCGAATCAGTCACTCGACTCTCTGACTGATCGAAATAGGTTGCCAGTCCAACGACCAGCAGCCCCAGACCGCTCACCCAATATTGGCCGGCGCCCACAGCCATTCCCACCACGACGGCGGCTAGCACAAATGCCACGTCACGCGTTTCGGGTACGGCCGTTCGGAAGCGGACGATGGATAACGCACCCACAAGACTGAACGCCCGGGCGATATTGTCACCAATGATCTGTGTCGCCATCGCGATCAGAATACTCATCAGCACGAGCGTCAGTGTCAAAGTATCGGCCGTGCCCGGCGGCTTTTTCCGTCGATCCATCCATGCGACGACGCAGCCGCAAAACCACGCCAACACCAGGCGCGTTGCGAGAACTTGCAGCGTCGGATCCACCTGGGTGGCGGTAACGTTATGGAACCACTCGGTCATTCTTGGGTTCCTGCAAATCGGCATCGAATGAGTCGATGCGGAGTGGTTGGTTGAACGTGAATCATGGGTTGTTTTTCCTAACAGGATTTATCGACGAGCATCCGGGTCTGCCTTCGCCACCTCGCCCTCTCAAAGAGCTGGGAAACGGTTCCGCTACTCACCCTGTTGCCCTCCGGACAGGAAACCGTCACCAAAAATCCAGAAATCAATGGCAAGACATCGATGGGCTAGCGATCGAACGGTTCCCCGACCAGTTCGTCCCACTTGACCCGTTGATCCGGTGTCAGGATCTGTAAGATCTGTGTGACCGTGTTTTGCGTCGCTAATCGCCGCGAGATATTGAATCGCCAATGCCCACGATCGTCATGGCCGGGACCTTGCTGTCGCGGACCATCGTAGCCACCACCCTCATGCCCCACGCCGCCAGGACCCACGCCGCCGGGACCCACGCCGCCGGGACCCACGCCGCCGGGACCCACGCCGCCGGGACCCACGCCGCCGGGACCCTCTCCGCCAGGACCAGGCCCTCCGCCGGGACCAGGCCCACCGCGACCAAAGCCATCTGGACCGCCACCGCGACCTCGTGGTCCGCCAAACCGCGGTGGACCACCGGCGCCGGGAGCCTCTGTTCCATCACCTCGCCCTGGCCGGGTGTCCTCGATAATGCGGTTGATGTCATCCCGTTGTTGACGGGTCAGCCCCAAGGCGGCCACCACCTCGGACGACGTGAACGTGAAAGGCAAGCGATCCTGCCGCATGATTTGACGAAGTCTCGTCATTTGCGACGTCGACATCTCGTTGGTGATGAACGCATTGAAATCCTGAGTCAGCTCAGTCATTTCGCTGTTTTCGGTCGTCAAGCTACCGACAAACTGATTCGCCAGCAGCCGACGTTGTTCATTAAACTCACCAAACGCCATCACAATCATATCGGCTTTTTCGGGATCGATCCCGATCTCTCGTTGGACTTGAGCATCGGCGAGGGCACGCAGTGGCGACATCCTTTCCAGAATCCGCAATTCTTCTACCATCTTTTCAACGCGAGTGGAGGTTGCCTCAAGCTCTTTCGCCAGCGTCGGGTCATCCTTCCGGTCGTGCAAAAAGTCTTGGTAGAACTCCAGGGATGCTTCCAGAAAACTACGGCGGACATCTTGCAAATCCGGACGGTAAGCCAGCTCGCTCTCACTGAGCCGGCTGAAAGTATCGACCGCACTGCGGGCTTGTTGGAAACTTCTCTGTGCCTGCAGCCGTTGCTGAGTTTCTCGCCCCAATGCAGCTGCTGTGCGTTGTTGCTCACGCCAAATCACGAGTGTGGTCACCAGCAATCCCAGCGTCGCCAGCAACAGAAAGCCGCTGGCCAGCGTAACCAAGCCGCTGTTGCGGCGACGCCACTTGCTCACACGCTCCCACACTGTCGGCGGCTTTGCTGCGATAGGTTTGTCGTCCAGCCAAGCTTGCAAATCATCCGCCAGACCGCCAGCAGTGGCGTACCGTTCGCTCGGAATCTTCGCAATCGCTTTGCGAACGATGGTGTCAAGTTCAATGGGAAGTCCCGGATCGATTGAGCGGGGACTCGGTGGGTCATGCAGCGCCACATTGTTGAGCATCTCGCGGTAGCCTTCTCCTGTGATCGCGGACTGCAACGTCAACAGCTCGTAGAGCGTCACCCCGAGCGAGTAGATATCCGTCCGGTGATCGAGTTCGTCACGATTACCGGCCGCCTGCTCGGGGCTCATGTACCGCAGTGTGCCCATGGGATCGCCCGTGCGCGTCAACTGCGTCGCCTCATTCTGGATCTGCGCCAGACCGAAGTCGGTTACCCATATTTTCCCAACCGAATCCAGCAATAAATTGGCGGGCTTGAGATCGCGATGGACCACGCCATATTGGTGAGCGTGCTCAATCGCCACAGCAGCTTGATGGGCCATCCGGACGACAGATCGATAGTACCGATGTCGGCCTGCGGTGCTTTCACTGAGGATCGTTGAATACCGCGCGATCGTGTCACTCGTATGCCTTGCATCAGGGTGCCTTGCATCAGGGTGCCTTGCATCAGGGTGCCTTGCATCATGGCCACGGCCTTCGCCTGCGGTCCTGCTCGGCGTGCGACGATTCTTCTGCGCAGCATCAACGGCCCCCGAATCCTCGCCCGCTCGCGCCCCGGGATGACTGCCATTGGCTAACCGCATTTTCTCAATCAACTCTGCCAGGGTGGTGCCGTCGATCATCTGCATCGCGTAATAGTGCACGCCACGATCGCTACCCACTGCGTACACCGGCACGATATTGGTGTGGTGAAGCGCTGCCGCCGCATGTGCCTCGTTACGAAAACGCTGCAATCTCACCTCGTTCAGGCCCGAGGCAAACGGCAGCACCTTCAATGCTACGTGACGCCCCAAGGACAGTTGGATCGCCTCGTAGACTACCCCCATGCCGCCCCGCCCGAGCTCGCCGACGATCTTGAAATCGCCAATGGGACGTGCTGTGAACTCTGCATCCGGCGCCACCATCGTCGCCACCGGCTTAGGTTGCTGGGCTCGATGAACGAGCGCCAGCCCTTCGAGTGACGGACGCAGTTCATCGGCGATTTCAGCATGCTGCTGCAAAAACTCGTCATGCGTAGGGGCATTCCCCTCATCGAGCAACCGCATGTAATCCTTCACCGCGGCTACCACACGTCCATCGTCGGTGTCGTCGACACTATTCATATTTCGCTCATCACTGCTTTTAACTTCGCCAAGCCACGCACCCACAACTTCTCAACGCTGTCAACGCTGCGCCCCATCGAGCTCGCAATCTCGGCAAACGGAAGCCCCTCGACGTGCCGCAACACGATCACCTGCCGATAGTCCTCCGGCAAATCTTCCAATGCACCGGCCAACTGTAACAACGCCTCATCTCTGGCAATGTTTTGACTTGGTGAGGTCACGTTGCCGGCGAGCTGTGACTGTAAAAACCCGGTCGCACTCGCCAAACTCTGATCCAATCGCTGTTCCAGTCGCGGATCACGCTTCTGAGTTCCCAAATATTTGCGGACATGCATCGCCAAAATATTACTGAGAATGCTACGCAACCACGCGGCAAACTCCTCCACAGACTCACCCCGAAACTCCGAAATGTTTCCATGAGCGGCCAGGCATACCTCTTGGACAATATCGGAGGGGTCCGCCTTGCCCTGCATATGGTTGTGAAGCCCCGCGCGAGCTAAAAACACCAAAAAGCGCCGATAGCTATCGAGCAATTCACCCAACGCGTCGCTGTCGCCCTCCCGCGCAGCATCGATCAATTGCGACAGGTGGTTCGCCGATGGCGAGTGCATTCCGGAATGAGAATTGTCTTTCAAAGCTTGGGCCACTGCCTATTAGGATCATGAGCGCTCACACGACCAGTTGCCAAAACGATCCACAACCGCCGCTGCCAATCGTAGTTTTAGCAGTTTTTCTGATTCGCGCTCGTGACGCGGCGACCGAGCAGATTTCGCCGGCATGGGTTGCCAAACGCTCATCGCGACCGCCTGGCGAGGGACGGCGATTTCAATGCGGAAGGTATTGACTCGATTAGCTCGTTCCCAGCCCGGCGTCTAACGCAGTGCACGATCTTTGCGCAGCGTGTTGCTGGCTCCGTAGCTTGAGACCATTGTCCCGAGCGTGCAAAAGAAATGTTCCGGATGGGACAAGGGTCCCATCGTACTTTCAATAAAACCGTTCACCGCGTGAGGACGGAAGAGTTGAGCATCCAGCCTTCCGCGAGATCTCTGGAGAGAGCCGTTCGGGCAACACCTCACAACAAATTCACTGGATCGATATCAATTAAAAACTCGATGTCTTCCTTCGGATCGGTTTTAAAATCGGCCAATGCGCGGCGAATCGTCTCGCCCACCACCGCCGCTTCGGTCGCCTGCAACAGCAGGTGAAAGCGGTACTTCCCACGCAGTCGCACGATCGGCGGTGGAGCGGGGCCCAGAATGCGGACTTCACTATTGAGCAAATCCCGCGCAGATTCCAATCTTGCCAGAATCGCATCGGCCACCGCTTCGGTTTTGTCTTCGATTGGACCGCGAATGATAATCCGAGCGACGCTGCCCAGCGGTGGATAGTTGAACTTCCGCCGATTGACCATCTCCTCCTCGACGAACCTCGTATAGTCGTGGCGCGATGCGGCTTGAATCGCGGGATGCTCGGGTGTGAACGTTTGCACGATCACGCGTCCACCTCGGTCTCCCCGTCCCGTCCGCCCCGCGACCTGGGTGACGAGTTGGAATGTCCGCTCGGCGGCGCGAAAGTCTGGGAAATGCAACGCTGAATCCGCATTGATCACCCCGACCAACAACACGTTGGGAAAATCGAGACCTTTGGCGATCATCTGCGTGCCGAGCAGAATGTCGATTTCGCCGCTGCGAAACTCAGAGAGTACACGTTGATGGCTGCCTGGACGCTTCATCGTGTCACTATCCATGCGAGCGATGTTCGCGTTAGGAAATTTGGCTTTGGTCTCAACTTCGAGTTTCTGAGTTCCCAAACCGCCATAGCGAATCCCGTCGAACCGGCACGCGGGGCACCAGGGCGGCGTCGCAATGGTGTAATCGCAGTAATGACACATCGCTTTGCCGCCATCACGGTGATGCGTTAACGGCATATCGCAGTCGGGACAGGCGACGACATGACCGCAGGCGGGGCACTGGATCGTGGTGGCGAACCCACGTCGATTGAGCAACAGGATCGCTTGCCCTTTTTCGCGCAGGGTGTCATCCACTGCCTGCTTGAGCGGTCGACTGATCGCGCCGCCACCGCCGCGTTCGTCGCGAACTCGCAAATCGACGAGCTGCACGTCAGGCATCGGCCGATTGGCTACGCGGTCCGGCATCGAAATCAGCTCTGCATGGCCTGTCTGAGCCGCATGCCAAGCCTCCATCGAAGGCGTCGCGGAACCGAGCAGTAGCGGCACACCGAGCGACATGGCGCGAGCGTGAGCGACTTTCCGCGCGTGGTAGCGGGGCTGCGAGTCCTGCTTGAACGACGTATCGTGCTCTTCATCGAGTACGATCAATCCGAGATTCGGCAGCGGTGCGAAGACAGCGCTGCGCGGTCCGATAACGACCTGCACCTCACCACGCCGAATCCGCTGCCAATGAAAATGTCGCTCCGACGGTGACATTTGAGAGTGCAGCACAGCGACGGATTCGAATCGACTCTCGAAACGTCCTCGCGTTTGCGGCGTGAGGCTAATTTCAGGCACCATCACAATCGCCGATCCAGCCTGCGAAACCACGTGCTCGATCGCTTTGATGTAAACCTCCGTCTTGCCACTGCCGGTTACCCCGTGCAATAGCAGCGTCCGTCCTCGGCCGCTATCGACGGCTGCATTGATTCGCTCCAGCGCAGCGGATTGTTGTTCAGTGAGGTCGTGACTCTGATCGGTCTCTCCATCATTCCGCTGCGCCAAAATACGAATTCCCGAATGCATCTCACGTCGCACTTCGGGCACGATCATGCCCTTCTTTTTCAGCCGCCTGATCGGGTCCTCGGTACACTCCGCTCCCACGGCGAGTTCAGCTGCTGTCATCGCTCGGCCTGACGAGATCAGCAACCGCATCGCCACCTGCTGCTTTGCGGGTAGCTTTTCGATCTCGGCGTCGGAGAGATGCTTCGCGGGCGTGAAGTAGGTGGTGTTTTTCGTCCCGGCTCCCGAGCGGACGCTCGACGGGATCAGCGTGTCAAAGACCTGGCCGGCGGGCACTTGGTAGTAATGACTCATCCACATTACCAGCCGCACCAGCGCCGAATCACATAGCGGTGCGTCGTCGAGACACTCGGCCACATCGCGAAGCTTGCGATGCAGGGCCGTGCCCTGCTTAACCGCAACGCACCACCCCGGTGTCGACTTTTTGCGATGCCCCAGCGGCACGGCGACCCGCATGCCTGGCTTGAGCTCGTCCAGCATCGCGTCGGGGATGCGGTAGTCATACGGCCCGTGGGGCGAGCGGGCGAAGACGATCGACGCCAGCATCACGTCGTCTTGGATCGCCAATTCCCAGGGTGGCGGATCGGTCTCAAATAGCTCCACCTGCGCCGCATCCTCCCGCTCGGGCGGCGTTGCCGAACTCTTCCCCAATTTCGCCAACTCTGGCAGCAGCTCCCCCAAATCAGCCAACTCGCCAAGATCGTCCAGCGAGCTGTGTTTCTCAGGATCGTCGCCGGGCGAGTTGGAGGACGTGTTGAAAGGCTGGGAGGGCGACACGGGCGATCCAGGCGAGCGGCAGTCTGCCGGCGGAGAAATGACAAGCGGTTCGGAACCCAGATCATCCGGCAGGACCGGCAGCGAATCAAGTGTTGACATGACAGAACTCCGCGAAACGAGAAAACGTGGCCTGGAATCAGTATCGCGGCGGCAGATGACACCTTTGGTCACAACCCTTCGCCAGGGCAGTGCGGCACCACGGGTGAATGGCCTGGACAAAGTGAGCCAAGACCTGTGCCAAAACACGCCAGGGCGATTCACGCCACGGTAGGTTTTTCCACTCAAGCTCGCGTGACTGACGCAGGCGAAAGGCAGCAAAAATTCACGGGTTGCCAAAAACCGGGTCGGCAGACCATACTTCCGGGCCAAACTGGCACATTTCAAATCCCCCACTCTCCACCCACGCCCGCATTTCGATGGCAAAAAGCAAGAAAAAAGCCGAGACTGTCTTCCTGGTCTGCGAAGAAACCGGCCACTACAACTACACAATCCAACGGAAACCCGGCGGTGAAAAACTGCGGTTGAAGAAGTACAACCCCCACGTCCGTAAGCACACCTGGCACCTCGAAAAGAAGAAATAGGCTGCCGGCATGAAGCGGCAATGGCGGATCACTCCGCACGACGCACCGTTGGTCGAGCAATTGATTCGCACGTCGGGACTCGCTCCTGTCGTCGCTCAATTGTTGGTCAGCCGCGGCGTGTACTCGTCCGACGATGCCGCCGCTTTTCTGGAGACAAAGCTCACCAATCTTCGCGACCCGCAAGAATTGCCGGGCATCCCCGAGGCAACAGCCCTGTTGCTGGCGGCGATCGATGCCCAGACACCGATTGTGATCTACGGGGACTACGACGCCGACGGCATGACGGCGGCCGCGATCATGGTCAACGCCCTGCGTCTGCTCGGTGCCGACGTGAGCTACTACGTTCCCAATCGGCTCGAAGAAGGCTATGGGCTCAACGAAGACGCGATCCGCACACTGCACACCCGTGGCAAACAGATCGTGGTTTCCGTCGATTGCGGGATCGCCAGCATCGGTTGTGCGCGGCTCTGCCGCGAGCTCGGCCTGACTCTGATTGTCACCGATCACCACCAAATGGGCGACGAATTACCCGACGCCGCCGCCATCGTCCACCCCCGCTTGCCGGGCACAGCCTACCCTTTCGGCGAACTCTGTGGTGCCGGCGTGGCTTTCAAGTTAGCGTGGTCATTGTGCCAAGCCAAAGCGGGCCAGAAAAAAGTGACGCCGCCGATGAAGCGATTGCTGATGCAATCGCTCGCCCTCGCCGCGATCGGCACGATCGCTGACGTGGTGCCGCTGATCGACGAAAATCGAGTGCTGGTCAACCATGGCTTGAAAACCCTGCAGACCGACCCGCTGCCGGGGCTGGCCGAATTGATGAAGTTGACCAAGCTCGACCAAGTCTCTGAGCTGACGACTGAAAGTGTGTCGTTCACGCTCGCCCCACGCCTCAATGCCGCTGGCCGGCTCGGCCAAGCCCAGCTGGGGATCGAGCTAATGACCATCGAGGCCGGTGAACGAGCACGCATGCTGGCTGAGTACATCGACGGGCTCAATGGTACCCGAGACACGCTGCAGCGGAGCGTTCAACTCGCCGCGCAAAAGCAGATCAAGGAACAGTTTGATGCCGAGTCTGACGCCGCGCTGGTACTCGGCGGCGTCGGCTGGCACGCCGGTGTGATCGGTGTTGTCGCCGGGCGGCTGGCCGAACAGTATGCCAAACCGGTGATCATCCTGTCGCTCGACCAAGCCGGCAAAAACGACGCTGTCGGCTCAGGACGCGTCGGCGGGACAGGTATTAATCTGTTCGAAGCCTTGCAGGAGTGCGAAAACCGACTTGTGCGTTTCGGCGGGCATCCCGCCGCAGGTGGCTTGACGATCACGGAATCGGAGATCGAAGCGTTTCGTGGCGACTTCTGTGAGGCGGTCGCCCGACAGTGGGCAGAACAGGAGATCGAACCGGCGATCCAGATCGATGCCGAAGCACCGCTGGGTCAGTTGAATCTGCACATCATGAGTCAAATCGAAACGATGGCGCCCTTCGGTGCCGGCAATCCACGACCTGTCCTGATGGGCCGCGGCATCGAACTGGCCGAACCCGCCAAGAAGATGGGCAAGAGCGAGCGACATCTCTCCGTGCGACTCAAACAAGGCGACAAAGTCATTCGGGGCGTCGCATTTGGTGCCGCCGATTGGTGCGATCCACTCAACGACTGCACCGGACCCATCGAGATCGCCTACCGCCCCGTCATCAACGAGTTCCGCGGCTATAAAAGCGTCGAGATCCACCTCGTCGATTGGCGAGAGCAGGCCGTCGCTGGCGTGTAGAATGGGACCATTGTCCCGTCCAAAACACCGATGCGTTGCACTGTCAACAAACGGCACTATTGAAACCATGGTCCGCAGCGATCAACTCGCCCAGACCGTTGCGGTCGGCTACTCAACTTTCACAAATTGAGCCCAGTTTGCGAGGTCACCGAGATCGTCGCTGGGGACGCGAGATCATCGCGTGGGACGTGGAACGCGCGGACCAATGGGTGAAATCGACGATCAAGTCGTCTTTGGTCGCCGCAGCTGGATTCATTTTTCGCAACTCCCCGCGAATCAATTCGATGCGACGCCGTAAAGGGTCACACGCACCCCGCTCGCCCGTAGTCCCCGGCGGTTGGCTGAAGGAAGGTGCTTATCATCCGATTGGATACGTATAAGACGGCAGACCCGATTTGCTTGGGTCTAGCCAGGTGAGCAGGGGCGTCCAATCGCGACACCGTCGCACTCCCTCCCGCATCGTCGCCAACCGGCTCCGCCCGCCTGAGCTAATCGGGAGCTCCGTTTTCGCTACAGGCGGACCGTAGGTCGACAATTTTTTCAACCTCGCGCCACACCGACGTCCGGCCAGGCTCTGGGAAGCTACACACTTCCCCTCCTTTCAGCCCCGCAGGTCAACGGCCATGGCTACCGATGCACCACCAAGCGATCTCGCTCCACCACCGCCTCAACGCACGCAGCGGACGAGGTCAGTAGTTGAGCGACTGATGGATAGTTTTCTGCAGGAATCGAGTATCCAGTGGATGCTGGTTATTGGGGCAGCCATCATCTCGGCCTCCTCCCTGATGCTGGTCACGCGACAATGGGCGAGCCTACCGGTGACGCTGAAGTTTTTAACCATTCTCGGTTACACCGCGGGCATTTTTGGGGCGGCGGAGTATTGCGGGCGGCGGATGCGACTCCATTCAACCGCGCAAGTACTCCGGTGTTTGACACTGATCCTGATTCCGATCGGATTTCTGTCTCTGGCGTGGTTAGCCGGCGACACGCTTTCATGGAGCAACTCGGCATTGACCCTGCTGCTGCTCGTGCCGGCGACGGGCTTCATGCTATTTGCTGGCGATCGCATTTTTTCACATTGGCTGCACGGACGGCAAGCTGCCTTCGTCGCTGCCTACATGCTGCTGTGTCTGGCTGGGGCGATGCCAGTGATCAACACCACATGGCTCGCCGTGTTGTTCTCAGTTGGTTTCTGGTTGGTGATGACAATCGGGGTTGTGCGAGTCAATCGTCATGTTTTTTGGCTAACCGAAGAGCATAACTTGCCGCGCGTATTCGGGTTTCTGCCGATCGCCATCTTGGCGACACAGTGCGTCGTTTTGCTAGTTACGAAAACGATCGAAGCCGTGCCACTGCATTGGCTTGGTTTGGGTCTCGTGATGCTGGCGAGCACTGTATTGATGACGACCAAGACGATCGCAGATGTATTTCGCCAACGCACCGGCGACCTCGTCCGTCCATTGCCCTGGTCAATTGTCGCGCCATTATTGACCGGACTCATGCTGACTGCAGTCGGCGTGCTGTTTTCATTCCATGGATTCTCCTTCACAGGTGCCGCGACGCGAGCAGTCGTCCCTACCACCATCATCGCCGCAGGCCTGATGCTCACGATCGGTCGCGACACACGGCATCGTGGATTCGTCTGGATCGGCTTGATCTTGGTGGCGATCGCCTACCAATCACTTCCAACGCTGTGTGGAGATCTCGTGAGCACGCTCAAGGCGGGTGCGGCATCCGCTGTTCAGGAAGACCGCTTGCCGGTCGCCTTCTACGGACTTACCTATCTCCCGCTCCTCGCTGGCTTCGCAGTGGCGAGCCGGTGGCTGGGCCGTCACGAACACAGCGAATTCCAGGTGCCGCTCAAACAGTTTGTCAGCGGTGTGTCAGCGTTCTTAGTACTGCTTTCGCTGATGAATCTAAAAGCGGCGTTTATCGTCAGCGCCGCCAGCACATTTGCTTTCGTCTTCTACAGCGTCATCTTCCGCGACCGCCGCTTTATGCTCGCGGCCACGGGCTGCCTCGTCTTAGCAGTCGCCACGTGGCTGCCCTTTGCAGATGCCATGGACATGTTCCACGCAGATCTACGGTGGTCGCTGATCGGCCTGAGCCTGCTCGGGCTAGCCTTCAGCAGCCTCCCGATGCTCGATCGCTTTCTCAGCACGTCGCTGTTCGATCACCGTGACCCTGTGAATTGGTTCTGCGTGACCGGGCAAGCCATCACGATCTCGATCAGCGTG
Source organism: Allorhodopirellula heiligendammensis (assembly GCF_007860105.1). Taxonomy (NCBI): domain Bacteria; kingdom Pseudomonadati; phylum Planctomycetota; class Planctomycetia; order Pirellulales; family Pirellulaceae; genus Allorhodopirellula; species Allorhodopirellula heiligendammensis. The sequence goes on along the minus strand of NZ_SJPU01000003.1, from coordinate 722,553 downwards.
GCCTGGGTAGGCAGCATCTTGACTCGAAACCACCTGCCAGCCCTACCTGTGTTCGATGGGTTGGACTGGATCGTCATGGCGGTCGTCACCGTGTCTCTCGCCCGACTCACCCTTCGGCTACAGAACTACCTCAGTGGAATCTGGATGTGGCTCATCATCCTCAGCTCGGTGGGGCTGCAGGTCGCCCACAACGCACGAGCCGACGAGTTGTTGCTATCTATATTTTCAATTGGCATGGGAGTCGTGTCACTGGTCGCCCACACCGTCCTGCGTGCCTGGCAAATCGATGCTTCATCAAAACGCTTCTTGGAATACCACACAAAGAGTCGAAACTTTCGTTGCCCAACTCGTATCGCGGCGTTGTTGCTACCCCTGGCCGACCTGACGCTGGCGCTATTCGTTCTGGCGGCAGCGTTCGCTTACGTTCCGGCCCTATTGTGGGCGACGCTCACACTGAACGTTTCCAGCTTACCTGCCGGCTGGGCAATCGTTGTCGCCATCATCGTCGCCAACGCGATCCTGTTTCGCAGCCCACTGGCGACGACAACGGCATTGCTGATTGGCCCTGTCGCAGCGGGAGTCAGCATTGGTGTGCTGATGCCCACTTGGTTCAGCTATGAGGCCTTGCCGCTCGCCTACGCGGTGAGCTCGGCAGCGATGCTCACCGTCGCGGTACGCGGCAACCGCCTCGGTCAACCGCTGGTGATCGGCATCAGTTCCATGTGGCTAGCGATGATCGCTCCGCTGGCAATTCTGTATGTGTCGCCGCTGGTACTCGCCAGCTCCGCGGTCGCGATTCTCACGCTGTTGACGGTCCATCGCCGCTTTGCCCATGACCTGGCGAAACACCACACCGGACTAGCGATACTAGGCAGCATTCAACTCATCCAGTCGGCCTCCATGCTGGCCGGTTTCGGCGGGTTCATCGTGACGCTTCCCACCAGCGAGTTGATCGTGCCGGCCTGCGTATGGATGCTGGCCGCCACCGTCGCCGCCGGAATCGCCTTTGAGTACTGTGAATCAAAGTTAGATGCCACGGTGAGTCGACTTTGGAGCCTCGCTTTGCGGGCGTTGGCACTGCTTTTCTTTGTGGTTTGCTTGGCTTCGGTTGGGTTTGCCGGATATGAGCGAGCCATCATCGTCACATCACTTCTCGTTGCCCTATGTGCCGAGTGCCATGCCGCTCTGCGTCGGCAGCTAGAGGAGCATGTATGGGCCATGTGCGCAGTGGCTGCCTTGCTGGTGGCATGGTTTCATTGGCACCAGCAGATCCCTGTACCCCATCTCCTGCTGCGAATACTGTGCGTTTCCGCTGGGGCGGGCCTGTTGGTGTTCGCTCGGCGGGCAACCGGCCATGCAAGCTTGAACGTATATGCACGCACCGCCACTGTCGTCGGTCTTGTGCTGCCCCTGTTCGCAGCGTTGTGGAGCCTGTTTGACTTTGCCTACGGCCCCACAGAGTTACTGATCATCTTCGCCGCAGCGGCAATTTGGTTTGCCTACGGACGAGTGAACGCCAGCCGAAGGTATGTCGTGGGTGCCGCGGCGATGCTGAACTTTGGTATTTGCACTCTGCTTGCATCCTGGTCGCTGACCGATCCCCAAATGTATCTCATACCTATTGGATTGACCGTGATTGGCTTGGTCGAACTCTTACGAGTCGACATTCCACAGTCCGCTCATGATCCGCTGCGGTATCTCGGTGGCTTAGCGATTTTGGTGTCACCGTGTTTCGAGATCCTCGGTGGCAGCTGGCTGCACATTGTCTCACTCATGATTCTGTCCGTTTTCGTAATTTTGCTCGCAATCGGAATGCGATTACGGGCACTCATTCATGTAGGTGCGGCGTTCCTGTGCGTCGACTTGGTCGCGATGGTGATCCGATCCTCGATCGATCACCCGGGCATGCTGTGGGTGACTGGATTGGTCATCGGCGCATCGGTGATCGCGATCGGTGCGGCCTGCGAGCACTACCGAGAGAGCCTGCTCAGCCGGATCCGGATCCTCAGCGATGAATTGTCGACCTGGCAATAAGTATTGATATCCCCCCTTCTTTGGAGAGTTCCCATGAAATGGTTTTCCCAATTCAGTCTCATCATGCGTTCGAATATCAGCTCGCTTTGCGAAAGTGTTGAAAATCCAGAGCGAATGCTGCACCAGCTCATTCTGGACATGCAAGATGAACTGGCGAAAGTAAAACAATCAGTGGCCGAAGCGATCGCTGACGAAATCCTGATGCGAAAGACTGTCGAGCGTGAGCAGGCTGAGGTAACGGTGTGGTCAGATCGCGCCGCCACCGCAGTCAAACGTGGTGATGACGATGCGGCCAAAGCTGCTCTCAAACAGCAGCTGGCCGCCCAAGGCCGCGCCGATCAATACGCCCGCGAACATGCCGCGCAAGCATTCGAAGTGCACAAACTCCAAGACTCTGTTCGCAACCTGGAAGACAAAATCCGCCAGGCGAAACAGAAAAAGACACTGCTGAGCGCGAAACTCGCTCGGGCGTCAACGACGAATAAGATCAACTCCGTGATCGACCGGGCCGACAGCCAATCCGCCTTCGCCCAGTTCAACCGACTGCAGCAACGCGTCGATCGCGAGGAAGCTGTCAGCGAAGCATGGCAGCGTCTCGACGGCGACCAGAGCGAATGCGACGACCTGCAGCGACGATTCGAACAAGAGGAGCAGGAGCAAACACTCAGCGATGAACTCGCGAGCCTCAAGGCACGCATGCAATCGGCTGACTAAGTGCGCGGCCCTTCCTTTGGCCCATACACCTTTGCGTACGAGCAAAGCCTGAATGCCGATGGCTACAACAATTGGAGCCGCAAGACCACCGAGACGCGTCCGGGAGGTTCCGTCAATACGGTTTACACCAACTTCATCGGACAGGGCCTGCTCAGTGTGCTCACCTCTGGGGCCGATCAGTGGCTACGTGCCAACGCGTATGATGACGCGGGGCGACTCCTGCAAGTGGCATTGCCCTCCGCCGTGATTAGTTTTGATGAGGGTGATGCAGACCTCGGGATCACGCTGCGATCCACAGAGGGTCTGATCAAGCTGCGTAGTTACTACTCGACCACGGGAAGCGGTGCAGTTGAAGGTTACCTGGAGTCGACATCACTGAAGCAGGGCAGCGGCGGGACCCCAGTACTCCAAAGCGAATTGGAATACACCCAACGAACCGGTGGCGGGGCGACGATCTATCCGATCGCCAAGCAGACTCGGTACCGTGACGATGCCGGGGCCGAACCACTTGAAACGACGTACGCCTATGAGTGGTACACCGACACGGTCCAGGTCAAGCAGCAGACCATCACGCTGCCAGTAGTGACAACAGCCCAAAACGGTCCCAATACCGCGACCACTCAAAAGCAGTTTTATGATGAACGGGGTAACCTGACGTGGTCGATGGACGCCCGCGGGTTCATCACGCGAATGTTCTACGATCAAGTTCTCGGAGCGATGCTGCAGCGAATTGACGATGCCGACACCTCGTTGCTCTCCGGCGTGCCAGCGGGCTGGAGCACACCGAGCGGCGGTGGAAAACACTTGATTTCTGATTACGAGATCGATTCACGGGGACGCACAACCCAACAACTGGGCCCTGTCCACACGATCGACATCGGCGGCACGGCTACTGCGGTGCGACGTGCCCGCTGGACGGTTTACAAAGATGCTGAGCACGCGACCTGGACCGCCAGCGGCTACGCCACCGGATCGGCACCTGCTTACACCTACACGCTGATCAACCCGGTCAATATCCAGCAACGGGATGCACGCGGCAATATTCTGGAGCAGATCCAAGTGCCGCGCGGATCAACCTCGGGCCGTCTGCAGCCCACCGATACGTTCTCGCAAGCGTCGTTCACGAGCTGGACGACTTGGCAGTACACGGATTGCTGCTTGGTCTCGTCGACACGCGTCTATCACACCATCCCGGCCTCTGGCGAAGGAACCAGTGGGACCAACTACGACCAGACAACCTACGGCTACGACAGCCAGAAGCGGCAGAACCTGCAGATTTCCCCCGGCGGCACGATCAGCCAACGTGTTTACGATGTTCGCGACAACGTCGTGGCGATCTTTGTGGGCACCAATGACACTGGGTCTACCGAGTCCGACCCGACCGGCGGCGGTGCCTCGGGCAATAACATGGTCCAGGTCAGCGGCTCTGTCTTCGACAGCGGCAATGACGGGGGCGATAACAACCTGACCAGCCAGATCGCTTACGTCGATGGCGTCAACACCCGCACCACCGCGTTCACCTATGACTGGCGCAACCGCCGCGTGGACACCAACGGGGAACTCGATGCCTTTGGTCGGGTTACCTACGACAACCTGAACCGGGTGATCCAGTCTGACCGCTACGATACTTCCGCCAGCGGTAATCTCGTCTCTCGAAATGTGACCAAGTACGACAACCTGGGACGGGTTTACCAGTCCAGTCGCTATGCAGTCGATCCCAACACGGGCACGGTCGGCAACCCGATCACCAGCAATACCTGGTTTGATGCGGTCGGCAACCCCGTCAAATCCATGCCGGGAGGTTCGAGCCGCTTTACCAAACAGGTCTTCGACAGCACGGGCTGGATGGTCCACTCGTATACCGGCTATGGCAACGACACGACCTATGCCGATGCCCTGAGCGTCACCGGCGACGTGATCCTCTCGCAAACGGACATGGCTTACGACGACGCGGGAAACTCGATCCAAGCCTCCAGGCGGCAGCGATACCACAATGCCCCGGCCGCCCAGACCGGTGAGTTGGGCTCGCCCTCGGCGACGCCCAATGCACGCGCTGAGTACTCAGCGAGCTACCCGGACGCCGTGGGCCGCATGATCGCCTCGGCCGAGTATGGAACCAACGGTGGCACGGCCCTGACCCGTTCGGCCACGATCCCCGCCAGCAGCGATACGATCCTGGTCTCCCGGCAAGTCTACGATAACGCAGGTCGACTGCGCGACACCATCGACCCTGCCGGCAAGATTTCGCGGACCATTTACGATGCGGCCAGTCGTCAAATCGAGACGATCGATAACGTGGTCGATCCACCGGCCAGTTTGAGCACCGGCACGGCCTGCACGGCATCGGACGATCAAAACCAAACCGTGCAGTTCACCTACACACCCGACGGTGATCTCAAAACGCTCACCGCAGTCAACGCCTCCACCGGCAATCAGGTGACGCAGTACATCTACGGCACCACGCTTTCAGACAGCGCGATCGCGTCGAGCAGCCTGCTGCGTCGAGAGATCTATCCGGATTCGACCGGCACGTCCGATAGCGTCAGCTACACGTATAACCGCCAGTCCCAGCGGACCAGCCTCACGGATCAAAACGGTTCGACCCGCCAGTACGACTTCGACGCCCTCGGTCGTCAGACGCAAGACCGGGTGACGACCTTGGGTGCAGGCGTCGACGGAGCGATCCGCCGGGTGGAGCAAACCTACGATGTTCGCGGGAATGTCTCGGCGGTGACCTGTTATAATAATGCATCGGTCGGTAGCGGATCGATCGAGAATCAAATCACCCGGCAGTTCGATGGGTTCGGACAAGTGACGAAAACGTTCCAGTCGCACAGCGGCGCGGTCAACCCCGCCTCGACACCCAGCGTGGGACGGTCGTACACCGATGGCAGCGGGAACGTGCTGCGTCCCACCGCCACGCTCTATCCCAACGGGCGAGAAGTCACGCTCGACTACGGCAGCAGTGGCTCGATCACCGATAAACTGAACCAGGTGTCCAGCCTGATCGATGATGATTCCACCGTCTTGGCCGCCTACGAATACCTGGGTTTTGGCACCTTCGTCCAACAGGACAGCACACAGGCCGATCTCCGTTACACGCTGATCTCGCCAACCCTGTCGACCGACCCCGACACTGGCGATATCTACAGCGGTCTGGATCGCTTCGGTCGGGTAAAGGACGTCCGCTGGCGAGATGTCTCGGCAGGCACCGATCTATCCCGGATCGAGTACGGCTATGATCGGGCAAGTAACCGCACGTGGCGAGAAAACCCGTCGGATCCCAATCGGGAACACGACTGGCTGTATCAGTATGACGGGCTCAATCGCCTGCAGTCTGCCCAGCGTGGCCAGCTCAATGGCACGCACACCGCGATCACTTCGCTCGACGCCGCTCAGTGCTGGATGCTCGACTCGACAGGTAACTGGAAAGAGTTCCGGCAAGACGAGAACGGCGACGGAACTTGGGATTTCAATCAGACGCGCACTGCAAACGAAGTCAACGAGATCACGGACATCAGCAACACGCCGAGCGACATCTGGGCGACTCCCGTTTACGACAGGAACGGTAACACGACAACGAACCCGCGTCCGGACCTGGGCACCGATGCGACGATGACAGCGACGTTTGACGCGTGGAACCGGATGACGAAGCTGGTCGATGATGCGACTTCGAACGTGCTCCTAGAAAACCAGTTCGACGGCCGCAACTTCCGCGTCGTTGCCAAGGAGTACACCTCGGGAACACTCGCGAGGACGCGTGAATACTACTTCACCGACGCCTGGCAGTGTGTCGAGGAACATGTCGACACCTCCAACACGCCTCGCCGACAATATGTGTGGGGCATGCGTTACATAGATGATCTCGTACTCCGCGACCGTGACATCTCGCCGTCGGGTGGACTCTTGACTGAGCGACTGTATTACCTGGCCGATGGGAACTGGAACACGACGGCGGTGGTGAGTGATTCAGGTAGCGTGCAAGAGCGCTACGAGTACGACCCGTACGGTAACCTGACCATCTTCGCGGCCAACTTCACGCCGCGAGCGGCTAGCAGTTACGGTGTTCACTACACGTATACCAGTCGCGAGTGGACACCGGATGCAGCGATGTACTACTTCCGTAACCGCTGGTACGACGCGCAACTGGGTAGGTTTAGCTCCAGAGACCCGATTGGGTACGAGGGGAGCAAGTGGAATTTGTTTGGTTATTGCCGGTCCAATCCGCTGGACTGCACTGATCCAGAGGGTATGTCTAGCGTGGTCGCTCGGGTGCCGGGGGGATCGTTCAATGAATACCTATTTCGCATCTTCTCTGGCGGCGGATACGACGACTGGCGCATTCGATTGGGGATTGGTGGGCGGCCCGCTATTGCCAGCGGGTGTATCCACCTCCCTCCTGACCTAACTGAAGTGCCCGGGCTGCCTGAACGTTGCGAGGCAATCGCAAAGAGACAAACTCATAATTGTCAGCAACACGTTCTTCTCTGCCGAAAAGAGTGCGACAAGCTCTATTTCTGGGAGGACCCAGACGGCTGCAAAGATGATTGCCAACGTGCAGAGAACTGCTGCATCTTAAATGCAGGCCTGTTAATTGATCATTGCATGGGAATATCCCCATTCTTGGGACCAATTGAGAATGAGCACAAGCGTTTAAAGTGTAACAACACTCTAGGTGAAGACATCCCATATATGCTACCACCCTATGATTCCGGCGCTTTCTAAGTTCGCCACAACTTGTGCTTAGCATTAATGGAAAGGCATTTATTTTGTCGCCTAGTGAATTCGCATATTCGATATCGTTGAGTTTGATCCTTGATCTTCATGCTTTCTCATCCGTCAGCCTACCATATCAAGTCGTTTTGTGAGATGCACACACGTTCAATCTACATGGTTATCGTCGCCGTCGCAGTGGCCGCCGTTTCTTTCGTTTTCATGTTTCTTGCTAGCCGAAACCTGTTCAACGATAAGTCAGGGATTAGACTGCATGTCCTCTTTCCCATCGCTGAGGGACTCGAGCCAGGTATCGACGTAATCTATTTCGGCGATGTTGTTGGGAGAGTAGTTCGAGTGAAGAAGGACAACAAAAGACTGCTTGCCGAACTTGTAATCATGGAGGAGCCCAAGATCAAACGTAGCTTCGCGCCATGCTTCGTCTCCTCGGATATCGCTTCTAAGCGGTCGAATCACGTGGTGTTTAAAAGGATTGAGAAATCACGTTTGGTCAATAGCTTGGGGCTTAGTAACGATTTAGTTGAGCTGCCATTTGTCGATGGTGAACTTGTGGGTTACGGTCTGGCTGAGGGGGTCGAAGAGGAAGGCCCTTATGGGAAATCAAACGGGACGGGGGTAGTTTCGGAGCAACTACCGAATGAACCGGAGTGAACGACGCTTGACGAGGCCACCGGAAAAGAAAAGGTGACGGGGGTAGTTTTAGCTGATTCAGTCGTTCAAAATGAGCCTTTCTACGCAATTATCCGTGAGGCGAGCCATGCCCCGGCAGAAGCGATCTGACGAAGCGGGGATCATTTACCATGCCCTGAATCGTGGAAATGATCGGAATGAAATTTTCAAGAAGCCTGAGGACTACGATGCGTTCATTCGCATCGTCGATGAAGGATTGCAGAAGTACCCCGTCGAATTGTTCTCATTGGAAGCGGCCCAAAGATCCCGAGTCTGGGGACATAGCTCCTTTTCAGGTGTTGACTTGCCGCTCTTCAGGGTAATGATGATTTGGTTGAGTTTTCCGAGTTCGAAGCCGATCGAGGTGAGAGATGGCCCGGATGTGTCGAGCGGAAGTTTTTGATCCCGCTGAAGTTGCTGTGGCGCATGTGTTTAGCCGCACCGTCAGGCGTTGCTTTCTGATGGGAGTTGACCCGGTCTCTGGAAAGAACTTCGACCATCGCAAGCGATGGATTGAACAGTATTTGCAACAATTCGCAGCCTCTTTCGGGATTGACCTGCTGTGCTTTAGTCTGCTCTCAAATCACTTTCATTTGATCCTGCGCTCGCGCCCCGACGTGGTGGCGACCTGGGACGACGAGGAAGTCGCTCGCCGCTGGTTGATGCTGTGCCCGCATCGCCGCAAGCCGGATGGCACGGCCATGGAACCAACGCAGCCTGAAATTAACTCGATCGCGGGTTGCCCGATCAAACGGGAGGAAATTCGTAGCAGGCTGAGCGATATCAGCTGGTGGATGCGGTTGCTGTGCCAGCGTGTGGCCATGCGGGCAAATCGTGAAGACGAAGAACACGGCAGATTTTTCCAAGATCGTTACAAAGCCACCCGGTTGACCGATGAAGCCTCGTTGCTGGCATGTGCGGCGTACGTGGATTTGAACCCCATTCGAGCCGCGATCTGCGAGCGACTCGAAGAGAGCGACTTGAGTGAACATGCCGAGTCGATGCTTCAAGTACGCAGCCAAGTGGTTCCTGATCAATGGGATCAAGCAATGTCGGACCTATCGGAGTTCCGTCGCACCGAAGCCCATGACAGCTGGGACTGGGAACCGGAAAACATGAGCATCAAAATTGAAGACTCTCCTGCCTTGGCGACCTAATCCCGTAAATCGCTTGTCTTCAGCGTCCATTTTAGGGAAATGCACCCAATCATATCCTTCTTAGTTGACACCGGAGACACCATGTCTCACAATGGGTGTGACGTGGTGTCTCCCTGCTCGCCTTTCGATGGGCTTTTTATGGCAATCAAACCCGCTGACGTGACCGATGCCGAACTGGCTGTGCTGCAGGTTCTGTGGAACGGGTCGGCAACGATTCGTGAGATCACCGATTTGATCTATCCGGAGGGTTCGCCCTCGCATTATGCCACGGTGAAAAAACTGCTCTCACGCATTGAAAGCAAGGGACTCGTTAAGCGTGATTCGAGCCAGATCGCGCATCGGTTTACTGCGGCGATCAGTCAGGATGATCTCATTGCGAGGCGGTTGCAGCATGTCGCTGAAGACATCTGTGACGGCTCCCACACTCCGCTGCTGATTAATCTACTGAAGAATCGTAAGTACTCGGCACAGGAACGACGGGAGCTCCATGAGCTGTTTGACGAACTGTTTGGCAACCGAACCAAGAAGTAAATCTCACTTTGCAAAGGCTTATCGATGTTCACTTATCTGCAATCGAGTCTGTTCCAAGTCGGAGTAAGCAACGCGGTGCTGGCAACCGGACTGGCGTTGGTCGTATTGTTGATCACCCGGAAATCGAGGTATCCCGCTTGGACGCATGCCTTGTGGGTGCTGGTCTTAGTCAAGCTACTCGTGCCGCCGATCTATTGGGTGACTGCGGAAATGCCCACGAGCGCATCCCGAGTTACGACAATGGCACCCCGCGATGCCCACAATGATTTGCTGCGTGACAGCGAACCGTCAGCAATTCGGATCGATGTGGTGGAGGCCGGCACGATACCAGCGAGCGAATTGCAAGGCCGCGACGTGGTCGCGGCGAGTCCATCATCGCGGCTGAGCGGAAAATTGATACCTTGGCTGGGGATCGTCTGGCTTGGTGTCGCCGCTGGCGTCTTCAGTGTGACGATCTACCGGTACTCCAGGTTCAAGCGATGGCTGGGTAGATCCAAGTCAGCACCGCCGGACTTGGTGGACCTTGTCAGATCGGAGGCAGAGCAGATCGGACTTGAGCGTTTGCCGGAGGTGTTGTTGGTTCGCGGTGTGATCGCCCCCAGCGTCTTTTCGCTGGGGCGGCGATCAAACCTAATCCTGCCGTTAGCGCTGATCGAGCAACTGACCGAAAGTGAACTCCGATCGGTCGTGACACATGAGTTGACTCATTTGCGACGCGGCGATCACTGGGTTCGATTGCTGGAGATTGCTACTGGAGCAATATTTTGGTGGCATCCCATCGTGCCGTTCGCACGACGCAAAATCCAGGAGGCTGCGGATGAATCATGCGATGCCTGCGTGATCTCGCGGAACCCCAGCATCGCCCGTGATTACGCTTCGGCGATGCTCAAGACTGTCGATTTCCTATCGGGTGCAACTGCGCGTTCGCATGGAGACGAGGCCGTCATGCCGCTCATGATCGCGATCGGGGATTCAAACTCATTGGTACGTCGCATGCACCAGATCAGCCGATCCACTGCATCGCCAACCGTTTCTTCTCGCGGTCGGTATTGGCTCGCCGCTGCGGCCCTGTTGTCACTGCCAATGGGAATGTTAACGCTTGCCCCAGAGCTCGAGGCTGAGCAACCACCAACGCAGGAGTCGCCTGCCGGCAACGATAAGCCAGTTGGGAAAGATGAACCTCGCCAGGTAGAAAACAAGGCGATCAGCAATCCTTTTGGCGGTGGCAACAATCGTTCAAGTGGCAGCCACGATCCTTTTGGCGGAAACGACGATCCATTTGGATCTGACGACCCGTTCGATGGCAGTTCAGACGATCCCTTTGTCGATCCATTTTTCCGCGGAAAAATGCCCTCATTGAAGGATTCGAAGACACAAGCAGAACGCAGTCAAGCCGTTGAAGATAGACTTCGCACCGCACTTCGTCGCGAAGTCTCATCAGTATTCAAACAAGCTCGTCTCCGCGAAGCAATTGGAATCTTGTCTGAAATAACGGATGTCCCGTTTATCATCGATAACCTGGCGCTGGAAGGGATCGGCTTGACTGACGATACGCCCGTCACCATTGGCTTGCGAAATGTCAGCTTGAGTAGCTATTTACAATTGATGTTGCGCGAACTTGAATTGACTTACATGATCAAGGACGAGGTCATCTTGATCACGACAGTCGAGGTCGCCGAGAAGAACCCAACTCTAAAAACCTACACCCTGCCCATCGAGCTTGCCGATCGTAGCGAGAAGATCCTCACTGCACTGACGACTAACGTTCAACCGGATATGTGGAAAGAGTCCGGGGGATCGAGCACGGCCTCCATGATCGACAATGTGTTGGTCGTCTCGACAACCGAAGCGGTCCATAACGAAGTGGAAACATTCTTGCGAAAGATCGAAACCGCCTTCCAGGTCTTCCAACAGAAACAGCGGGCAGCGGAGCCGGGCGAATGAACGCCTGCTCACCTCGGTCCCCCATTCTTACTCATTTGAACCGAGAGATCCTCTTCACATGACGGATCTTTAATATGATCCACGACCTCCTTGTGAGCACCTGCTGGTGCTCTCAACTGGTATCATTGTTGGCGATGTCACGCGTCATGAACGCGACCGCCCCAACGATTCCAATGTAGTATCCGATATGCCAAAGTTCTCTGGCCCCAATGCTAACGTGGGCCCCAATGCTGATGTGCATGCACTGATTTCATTCGCCTTGTTGGCAGTGTTCTTGTGGCTGGGAAGCACGGCCAACGCGGAACGGGTGCTCAGAGTCTCTCCAGACGGAACGCTTCGCTCGATCGCCGAGGCCCGGGATAAAATCCGCCAACTCGACGTTGGTGAAGCGGTACGTGTGATCATCTCTGAGGGAACTTATCCCATCGAATCGGCCACCGTATTTACGGCCGAAGATTCCGGCACGGCCGAGGCACCAGTCACCTATGAGGCCGCCCCTGGGGCGCGCCCGGTGATCTCCGGTGGCCGGGTGATCGATGGTTTCGAAGTGCAAGCGGATGGGACCTGGACGGCGCATATCGATCCGGAGTGGCAATTCGAACAGCTCTGGGTAAACGATCGCCGCGCCGTGCGCGCTCGCGAACCGGATGCGTTTTTCTACTATCTCCGCAATGCGCGCGAACGGAACGAGGAAACCCAAGGAGGGAATTCCAAGACGATCGCCCGGCAAACGCTGATCGCCGACCCAAATGACCTCTCGACGCTAGGTAACCTCTCCGAAACGGAACTCGCTCGCGTTCAAATTCTGCTGTTCCACAAATGGGATAATACGCGGAAGTTTCTAGACGGTGTTGATGTGGACGCCGGCAAACTCTCAACCTCCGGGCGACAGATGAAATCATGGAACCCGCTGACCAAAGACACCGGTTACGTACTCGAGAACTATCGCACTGCAATGGACGAGCCGGGCGAATGGTTTCTCGAGGAGCGCGGCACGCTGCACTACTTGCCGCGGCCCGGTGAGCGCCCTGAAGAGGCGATCGTGATCGCACCCGTTGCAGACAAACTCATTGAAATTGCGGGCGATGCGGCGGCCGGAGAATTCGTCGAGCACCTCACGTTCCGGGGAATTAACTTTCAGCACACCGGTTGGCAGACTCCTCCGCAGGGATTCGAACCGACGCAAGCGGCTGCTTCGATTGAGGCTGCCGTGCAGATCGACGGCTGTCGTCACGTCACTTTCGAGGATTGCGAGATTGGGCATGTTGCGACCTATGGTCTGTGGTTTCGCAAAGGTTGTCGCGATTGCCTGGTTACGCACTGCGACCTGTACGACCTCGGCGCTGGCGGCATTCGCATTGGTGAAACCGGGATCGCCGCCGACAAGGATGAGCGAACGAGCCGGATCACAATTGACAACAACTTTATCCGGCATGGTGGTCGTATTTTCCCGTGTGCAGTTGGCATCTGGGTTGGTCAATCCGGTGACAATGTGGTGACCCATAACGAGATCGCCGATCTCTATTACACTGGCATTTCGGTCGGATGGCGGTGGGGTTATGCGGAGAGTCTCTCTGTTAGAAACCGTATCGAGTTCAATCACATTCACCATCTCGGCTGGGGGTGGCTCAGCGACATGGGCGGCGTCTACACGCTTGGACCGTCAGCGGGCACCAGTGTCAGCCACAACGTCATCCACGATATTTTGGCCTGGGGCTATGGCGGCTGGGGGCTCTACAACGATGAAGGTAGCACTGGTATCGTGATGGAAAACAATCTCGTCTATCGCACCAAGTCGGGCGGATACCATCAGCACTACGGTCGCGAAAATATAATTCGCAACAACATTCTCGCGTACGCCCGTGAGTACCAAGTCAGGCGTACGCGTGTGGAGGACCATCTGTCATTCACGCTGGAAAGGAACATCATAACATGGGATTCAGGCGAGCTCTTTCACGGTGCTTGGACTGACGGCAACGTCGCGCTGAATCATAACCTCTACTGGCGCACCGACGGCCAACCGATTGACTTTGGCGGTATGACCTTTGCGGAGTGGCAGGCGACAGGTAAAGACGCCGGTTCCATCGTCGCCGATCCGCTGTTTGTCGATGCGAAGCGAGATGATTTTCGACTTGAGAAAAACTCCCCCGCGGCGAAGATCGGTTTTGTGCCCTTCGACGCCTCGCAAGCTGGCGTGTATGGTGATCCCGATTGGGTCGCGAAAGCGAAACGGATGACGTTTCCAGAAATGCAAACGCCACCGCCGACGCCCGTGCTCGCGTTCGCGGAGGATTTCGAGGCAGGCGAGCTACCCGTTGCCACTTCGATAAGCCAGGACGCTCGCCGACCCGGGATTGAAATTGTTGAAACGAGCACCGCCCAGTCCGGACGCTTCGCGCTGCGGATGACAGACGCTCCTGAGCTGTCACGTCGGTATTTTCCGATGTTCGTCATCGCACCGGCACATCGCGAAGGTATTAGCGACTGCGAATTTTCGATCAAGCTGGGGCCCGGAGCGGTGTTTCAACATGAGTGGCGTGACAAGTCGCAGCCGTATCGTACAGGCCCGTCACTGTGGATTGAGAACAATCAACTTCGCGTCGGCAGCCACGAGCTCCTTCAATTACCAGTGGATGCGTGGATCAAATTTGAAATTGCGGCTCCACTCGGCGATGCCGCTGGAACATGGGATCTCACGGTGACTTTACCCAACGCTCAACCGCGACGGTTCGCGGCTCTTGCGAATGGAAGTGAAGACTGGCACGCGCTCGACTGGCTGGGTTTTGTTAGTCAGGCCGACGCCGACGCAGTTGTTTGGATCGACGATCTCCAAGTAGGAAATTGATCCCGTCATGAAATCTGTTTCGTCGGAACTGGCCAGTGCTCTCCGCCAGATTGTCGTTCGCCGCAATTGCAGCTCTCAGGGCCACTGAAGACAATACGAGCGAGGCCCATGAGCATGTGGGTGACAGTGGGACTCAACTCGCGCAGGCGATCGTGTGCTCGCACAATTGGTAACGATTATGCGGGCGTAAGTAAACAGCTAGGACGATCAAACAACTTTGCGAGTGAGAGATTCGATAGACGGTAAGCTGATACCTACTCGACCACTTTTGCTATCTGTTCCGGTGTCGTGATCCCCGGCGGCAACTCGAGGATACGGATATTACGAAAATGGACCTCGGATCCTTCTGATTCAAGACATAAATAGCCTTTTCGAACGGACGAATCACGAATGGAATTGACGAATTTGCCATTGATCGCCAACTTGACCGTCCCATCGACGCAAACCACATCGTAGACATTCCATTGACCTGCACCTTTGCAACGCAGTTCGAAAGACATACTGCGACTGCCACGTGGATTGTCAGGAGTGGCCGTGAGTCCACCGGCACCGAACAATTCACCGGAAATGTATCCAATATGGTTGGGCTCGCCATTTTTCAAGGGATGCTGATTGACCCAGTCTAATTCGAGCATCTGAACTTCCATACCTTTAGGAAGTCGGACGCCGTCGGGAACGGTCCGACATTGATTTTGGTTGACTTTCGCGGTGAATCCAAGTGCAGGTCAATGCCCCCCGACGGCCAGGGATGATCGGATATCGAGTTGAGCGAACGGATTGTGATACCTGACCGAACTCACTGGAACGTCGGTGAATCGTATTTCCCGAGCCGATTGGCAGTGCCCGGGAAACTGCCGAAGTCACGGCGGAGCAACTTTACAACCGCGATCTCGCGACCATTGCGGACATCAACATTGTTATTGTCGCATCCGCTGCGTCATCAAAAAACCGAATCCTACGTCTCGGTTCGACAAACCGGTGAGGGCGAAAGGCATCGCGTCAACCTACCTTTCGTCGCGTTAGGGCGGTGGGAGTGAGATCATCACGGTGAGAGAATTTGGCAGCCACGCGATACTTCCGCCCCCCCCCAAGATGGCTACAATCTTGAGCCTCTTTGCCACCTTTGCAGCATCATGCTACCTTACGCCTGGGACGCGGTGCTACTTCAGGGACGCTGTCTCCTGACCATTCACTCCCCTCTTTCCTGTGAAAGCTCCTTGCTTTCCCAATCGGTACCATCTTGAAAGTCCCTCAGCGTATCAAGCCACTCATCGAAGACGGGCTCGTCGACAAAGTCTTGGGCTCGCTGATGAGCGGCAAGGAGGCCCAGGTTTTTCTGGTGCGTTGCGGGAATGAGACCCGCTGTGCCAAAGTTTACAAGGATGTTGCCAAACGCAGTTTCAAGAACGCAGTGCAGTACCAGGAAGGCCGAAAGATTCGGAACAGCCGCCGACAGAGGGCGATGGAAAAGCGTTCTAAATTTGGCCGAGATCAACAGGAGGACGTTTGGCAGCGGGCCGAGGTGGACGCGTTGTATAAGCTCGCTGACGCGGGTGTCCGAGTCCCGAAGGCCTATGGCTTTTTTGACGGCGTGCTGTTGATGGAGCTGATCACCGATGGCGAAGGCGGTGTAGCCCCCCGGTTGAACGACATCACGATGTCGGCCGCACAAGCCGTGAAGGATCACGCTACGGTCATGATCTACGTATTGCGGATGCTGTGTGTTGGCATGGTGCACGGTGATCTCTCGGAGTTCAATGTTCTGCAAGATGAAACGGGCCCTGTCATCATTGACTTCCCGCAGGTCGTCAACGCATCGGGGAACAACAATGCGAAGTCCATGCTGCAGCGAGACGTTCGGAATATCACCCAGTACTACGCCCAGTATGCTCCCGAGTTGGCGGGCTCCCACTACGCCGAGGAGATGTGGGAGCTACACGAAAAGAGCGAACTCGATCCAGATCTGAAGCTGACTGGCAAATTCAAATTTTCAACGAAAGCTGCCGACGTCGATTCGGTCCTGCATTTGATCGACATGGCGTACGAAGAAGAAATGGCCCGTCAGGATCGTATGCAGAACGGTTGAGAGGGCCAGCGTTTACCGCTCGATGCCTAGCGGTTGACGCTGCTCGCTAGCGCAGTGGTAACAAACGTCTTGAATTTAGAAACGCGATCGCGTGCTCTCCGTTTCGATGAGTTTCCGAAATCGAAACGGAGGTTTCGAACTTGAGCGAAAGTCGCCGCAGACGTCATTGCGTTGCACGGCCTGACTGCAGTAGTTGCAGAGGCTCAGCACGACCGGTCTGGATGGCGGGCCATAACCCACTGAGCAGGCACAGGCCAATCGTCATGGCAAATCCAATCGCCAATTGTGTCCAGGGAATCATGAATGAGGGCGGTCCGGCGAACCAACCACCAAACTGCGCCATGCCGACGCCACACCAACCCGCAATCAGCCCGAAGGCGAGACTCAGTACACATGCTGCAATTCCGATCAGCAGCGTCTCCATAACGACGAGTCGCACCAACTGACCGCGTGTTACCCCGACAGCACGCATCACACCAAACTCCCAGGTCCGAGAACGAACCGATGCAATCACGGTATTTGCTACCGCAAGGGACATGATCATCAAAGTCACGAGCGGCAGGTAACTCATGCCCCAAATCATATCGTCGGCCCTCATGTTGATTGCTTTGCGAACGGTCTCCGTTGCCGTCATACGAGCGAACGGACGATACGCCGTCACCTCCCCCATTCCATCAGCCGTGAATGATTCTCCCGCATGCCGCTCTGCGATCGTTTGAAACTTGGCTTCGGCGGCAGCCAGGTCAGTATCTGGCTGGAAATTCAGCCAAAAGAACTCGCTGCGATGCAGATGAAAGTCCGTCTGCACGCGTTCGCGGTTAGCAAAGATGAGCGTTCCCGTCCGGACAAAATGGCGTCGAACACCTGAAAATTTTGTCACCCATTGCCAGCCGGGTAGAGAAACAATGCCCGCGATTTGATAGTTCACGCGCTCACTATCGGCATTCGGTGGGATCAATGTAATCGTGTCCCCGACACCGCGCCCTGTCGCCATCGAAAAGTCTTCGGAGACGACACAAGCGTTGCGACTCGCCAACGCCTTCCGTACTGACTCGGAGGATCCAGAAATGAACGTGACAGGCAACATCGGATTCGTCTCACCAAACGCGATGTCTGGGTCGAGCCCGCAAATCACTCCGTTGTCACCGAACTTGAGCCGGCTCGGCGGATCATCTTGCCCCCAGTCAAACTTGGCCTGCTCAATCGCCAGCGGCATCACTTCATCCGACTTCACCTCGTCGAGCTGCGTGATCAGCGCTTCATCGCGTTCATCCAACCCCACAGGGTGAAAGGCAACGAGCGCGTCCGGCAACCAGTCTCCTGGAGTGAACGGTCGCAGCATGGAATACCCCCACGTCTGTGTCGACGCATACAGGCCGAGGCCAACCGAGAGTGCCAACGTGGCACTCACAGATCGCCATAGATTGCTCGACAATTGCGTTTTCATCATCCGACCATCGAGCCGCAACATCCCTGTCAGCAGTGGCGAGAAGATACGTTCGCAGATCACCACAACTGCGGGTGCCAAGAGAATCATGCCTAACAATAAGATTGGATACGTGATGAACGAGTAACACCACTTTCGCCATTGATCGGACATCGGCACAACGAATACAGAAAGTGGGGTGACCGCCGCGAGAAACAGGCCCATGCCCCCTAGGACCGCCCACCATCGAAAACGCGGCGTTGCAACACGCGTCGACATCGCATCAAGTGGCTCGATCCGCATCGCCCGCCAAGCCGGTAGGACGGCTGCCCCCAGAGCGCCCAACAGCACCGTTATCCCGGTGAGCGCAACGCAAACCCAACCGAGCACGGCCCCCGAGCTGAACAGGCCGGGGAGCACGCGGCTACCGACTATCACTAACAGCCACCCGGCTATGAGGCCTCCCACCCAACCAATCAGGGCGAGCACAATACTTTCAATCGCAATGATTCCAGCGATTTGGGCACGGTTCAGTGCGATCGCTCGCATCATGGCCAGCTCGCGGGCGCGTTCGCTGACGCCCATGCTGAGAGTCGAGAAGATAATGAAGATCGCAGCCAGCGATGCCATTCCCGTTGCCGCCCACGCCTGAGACTGCTGGCCCGAAACGGAACGACTTGACTCCATCCCACCCCGCACAGCAGCAAAATCAATGAGTTGCAGCGGCGGTCGGCTCGCCGCTAACTTTTCTTGCCAAACGCTGCGAAACTGATCCATCGAAACCGTGTCCCGCATCGCGATCTGCAGTACTTGGGGCTGCGCGGGGAAACCATTGATCTGGGATGCCAACGCAGGACGGACGTAGATCGCGCTCGTGGCGATGCCCTGCACGAATCCACTGGGAAGCCCCATCCGATTCGTCTCCGTCTGAGCGGATTGCTCGCGTGGTGCACGTTGCCCTGCCGGGTCTCCAGGGTGGGCCGTTCTAACATTTGCTGCCCTGGATCCACTGTCTCCTAGTCCACGATCACCTGCCCCACTGGATCCTGGCCCACTGGATCCTGGTCCACCATCTTGTCGACCACCTCCCGCCTCTCTGCCGCCGCGGACAGTTGGGCCGCCCTGGGTGCCACCACCGCGGCGACCACGACCGCCGCCACCGAGGGCGGGTGCTTCGGGTGCTTGTTCTACCAACCCGACGACAGTGAGCTGTAGTTGATTCGCGAGTGCCGTGACGAGCAGATCATCACCGACGCCGACCCCCAATTCCTGCGCAACATCCACGCCGACGACTACCGAGCGTGCTTCGGGGTCATTGCCGAGCCAATTGCCACTGACGAGCTCGTAAGGTGCATCTGCTGCGGGCGTGCTGACGAGCGTTGGTCCGACGGGCGGTGCGCCATTGACCGGCGGCCGGTTTCCCACGAGCAAGCCTAACGACGATTCCGATTCGGCATCATCAGTGTCTCGCCGCACCCGTGTCACCGATACACGCGAGTTGCTGATGGGATTGATCTCCAACACGCCCGCGTCGTGCTGCAAGCTATCAATGATCGATTGCTCGATCGTTGGCGTCGGTGATCCGGGCGGGCCACCCTGTGGAATGATTAACGCATCGTACCGCCCAAGATACTTGCCCGCGTTGTCATCGAACTGAGACACCAAAGCATCGTAACCACTCACCACCCACACGACGGCGCAAGTTGACGCGACCACCCCGAGTGTGGTGATGACTGCACGCCCTGGATGTAGGCGCATTTGCGACAGGACGAGGGCAGCGAGGAACCGTAGGCTGGTCATTGGTGGAATGCTTCTTCGAATGTTCGTACGTGGCCAGAAAATCGTGACGTGTCCGCTGCTCGGTGATCACCGATAGTCGAGCCCGTCGCGGCGCGCCAAATGCAATCCATGCGCCAACCACGTGCATTTACCCCGCAGACATAGAAACACGGTTAAGACACTGAAAAACGCGGCCGATGGGCGACGCAATTTCCATCGACCGCGGTGGAATTGTCACCGCCACAAATTGCTTAAGCTACCCGCTGCAAAACGTCCTCTGGAAACTAACGCAGTCCCGTGAATATGCCCGACCCAATACTACCTCTTCAGGCCGATCAGATCGGCAAGACCTACCGTCAGGGAGCCACGACGATCCACGCACTGCGCCACGTGAGTTTGACGGTTGAGCAAGGTGAGTTCGTGGCCGTCATGGGCGCTTCAGGATCGGGCAAGAGCACGCTTCTGCATGCCATTGCTGGTCTGATCGATGTCGACGCGGGCCGAGTTGTCATCGCCGGCCAAGATCTCTCCCTGCTCACTGACCGGGCACTCACCAAGTTTCGCCGGAGCCGACTCGGTATCGTATTCCAATCTCACAACCTCCTCCCCAGCTTGTCTGCGGAAGACAACATTCGGTTGCCTGCTGAATCGACAGAGAATCTCGATCAGGAAATCGATGACCTGCTCGATCGCCTCAGGCTATCCGCACGTCGCAACCATAAACCGGCCGCACTCTCGGGCGGCGAGCAACAACGGGTAGCGATCGCTCGCGCTCTGATCTGCAATCCTGCGATATTGCTCGCCGATGAGCCCACCGGCAGTCTGGATTCGGTCACGGGCGCGGAAGTCTGTCGACACTTGCGAGAATTGGTCGACGACCAACAGCGGTCCATCGTGATGGTGACACATGAACCTCACGTGGCGATGTGGGCAGATCGTGTGGTGGTGCTCAAGGACGGCAATAACCTCGCTGAGTTCGTGACGGACGGTCGGCGTGATCCTCAATCGCTCGCCAAAGAGTATCATCAAACGCTTGAAGGCGAGGTCGTCAGGTGAAAGTTCTCCGGGTTACTCTTGCGCTCTTGCGAGAACGGTTGACACGCGTCGCTCTGACTACCATCGCCATTGCAGCTGCCGTCTGCATGGTGATCTGGATCAGCAGTAGCTACGACGCATTGCACCGGACATACGATGACTACGCGAACTTAGCTCTTGGCCGCTATGAGTTGGCGATCGCACCAATTAGCGCTGACGAAGATGATTTCGTGACGCCTGCAGTCCTGATGCCGCTTCGCCAAGACGCAGCCGTCATGGCAGTGGAACCGATGTGGGCTAATCGATTCGGTATCCGCACCACCAGCGACGAGCTGGTGCACGCTGACCCAACCGCGCAGCGGTCCGGTGACAAGCGTCATCTCGATGGTCCCGGCACGGGGCCTCAAGGTGTCCTGCCCAGCCTGCTGTTCTTAGCGACAGACGCTCAGGAGACGCCTTTCGACATCACGGCAGGATCCTGGCTCGACTTTGACAGCGGCGACGCGATGCAGGTCGTGTTGCGCGATGACGTCGCCGAGCGGCGTGGCCTGGCAGTCGATGACATCTTCATCGTCGAATTACCACGCCCTGGTGCCGATGGTGAATCGGAGCAGGCGCTCCGAGTGGTGGGGATTTTCGACGCGCCCGCACTACCGGGAGCCGAGGGGGCAGGCATTCCAATGCTCACCCCAAGTACGGCGGAAGCTTTTATTCCAATTTCAACTGCCGAACGGATAGCTAGCCGACCTCACCGTATCAGTTTGGTTGGTGTGGCAATGAACCCCGAAGCGGATGTCACGCAATTTCGCTTCGGCTGGGCACCTCGGCTGAGCAGCTACGCGACGCCGCTGCAGTTCCAAGAGGCTTTCGAAATAGAAGAGGCACTCGACCAAGCCGCCGCAGCCGAGAATGTTCGGCTGCAGTCGTATGCGGCGACGGCAGTCGCGATGCTCGTTGCCGTGCTGGTCATCTACTGCGCGCTCAGCATGGGAGTGACTGAGCGAATTCGCCAGTACGCCGTTCTTCGCGCTGTCGTATTCACCCGCACTCAAATTGGCTTGCTCGTCCTGATGGAGGGAATTGCACTGGCCCTTCTCGGGCTGATTTTCGGGGTCGCTGTCGGTTGGTCGCTACTCCAGATTGTCGAAGCGTGGTTTAACCAGTTGTTGCATCACGGAATCGGATTGGGTTCGCATAGCTTGCTATTGGCTATAGTTGCCGCAATCGGCGGCGTATCGCTCGCCGCGATCGTTCCTGTTTACCGCGCAACTCAGGTGAAACCGATTGACGCCATGACTCCGCGACGCCTCGATACACCGGAGGCGTCAATGCGACGGACATGGGTCGTCGTGGGACTTTTGCTGGTGGCCCTCAATCCACTGCTCAGCTTCGTCATCACGCCGCAGGAAGAGCATCTTGGCTGGGCGACCGCAGTTGGGCTCGTAAGCATGGCGATTGGTTTCATTCTGATCGCGCCGGCGATCGTGGTTTTCGTCGATCGTTGGTTCAGTCCCATCCTCGCCCACCTCTTTCGGATCGACGCCAAGCTACTGGCCTGTCAAATCACCAGCAATATTTGGCGGACGGTCGGCGCGTCGGTTTCGATGGCGTTCGGGCTAAGTTTGTTCATTGGCATTCAAGTCTGGGGCGCGACCATGCTGGCAGCGTTCATTCCCGGTGACTGGACTCCCGATGCCATCGTGATGCTCAAGCCTGGTTTGCCTCCCGACCGCGTTGACGAGTTCGCTGAGTTGCCTGGTATTGATGCGACTCAGTGCATGCCGCTCGTCGTTGAGCAGCCAAGATTGGTTGACGATTTGACCAACAGCGCCGAGCGAGCTTCCGTGACGCGTCAAGATAATGTAGTGATCGTTGGTCTCGATCCTGGTGGCGCGTTTGCGGGCGTCTCGCCGCTGCTGCGTTTGGAATGGGTCGCTGGCAGCCCGGCGACAGCAGTCGCGAGAATGAGGCAGGGGCATGCATGCGTGGTGCCAGACCACTTTCTTGCTGAAACCGGATTAAAACTTGGCGACACGATCGCGTTGGATCCGCCCCGTAACGCCGGCCATCGAGCTGTTTATGAAATTGCCGGAGCCGTCAAACTACCTGGCTGGCACTGGCAGACAAAGATGACCGGCCTCAGGCCGCGTACCCACCGCGCAGCAGCATTGATCTTTGCTGACTATGACTCGGTATCACAGGATTTCGACCTCAAAATGGCCTCTCACATTTGGTTCACTTACGCCAACGGTTTACCCGATTTAAAGCAAATCGAAGAATCAACCGTGTCGATACTGACATCGACCGTAGGGGAAAATGATCGCGACGTCGACGATCAGGCGATCAGCGCGCGGGTGGTTACCGTGCAGGGAATCCGCGAGCAACTCGAAGGCGGGGCGCGTCGCTGGCTGTGGGTGATCAGCTATGTACCGCTGATTGCCCTACTGATTGCTTGTCTAGGCGTCGTCAATGTGATGCTGGCATCAGTCCGCGCCCGCCGCTGGGAATTTGGTGTGATGCGTGCGATGGGCATCACAGCTGGGGACTTGACAAAAGCAATCATCGTCGAAGGCGTCCTCATCGCTCTCGTTGCCTCCTTCCTCAGCTTAGGGTTTGGGATTCTCAGCGGCTGGTGTGGGTGCGGCATGGCCCAATATCTCAGCTTTTTCGGTGGGCTTCACCCGCCACTGGTGATTCCTTGGGCACCCGTTATCGCGGCCTTGGCGTTCGCCCTCCTTCTCGGCATCGCGATTGCCATGTGGCCCGCGATCTCGATTGGCAGGACACGCCCGATGGAACTACTGCAAGTTGGCAGCGACGCGATGTGATCCGGTCGCATCAGGGAGGTTGGGCATAGGGAGGTTGAGGTACGGCGGATTTTCCATCACGTGCGGTGTCTCTTTCACCCCCTGCCACTGGCCGAAACTTTGACGAGCTCGTAGTTCGACCTAGCTAGCGTTTTTTCCTCACAGCAAACAATCGATATCGCAGCCAATTCTGTCGAATGCCGTACTCGGCTACAGATATTTAGCTCATTTCACCTATCCAGTGGCACGATCTATGCGAACGAAACTCGCAGGAAAAGAATGTTGTTACGAATAGAACCATCCCAAGCAAGCAACCGAGCTCACCGATAAAGTGCGGCTGAGGAGGGCGCTAGAGGATAGCCTCCAGCCTTGCCGCGCTCGTTAATCTTCGAATCATCTTTTTGAAAATACTCTATGACTGATATCACTCATCCCATTGCTGAGGTCAAGAAAGCCACCAAGGCTTACCAGCAAGGTGATCGAACTGTCAACGCGTTACTGGACGTGGATCTGACGATCCATGCAGGGGAGTTTGTGGCTGTGATGGGGGCGAGTGGGTCGGGCAAAAGCACCCTGATGCATCTCATGAGCGGGTTAACGCGTCCGACGTCTGGAAGCATCACCATTGATGGTCAAGATCTCGCGACTCTCTCGGACCGGGGACTTACCCATTTTCGTCGGCGTTGTATCGGCTTGGTTTTCCAGGCTTTTAATCTCGTTCCCTCGCTCAACGCGTACGACAATATTATGTTTCCGCTCTACGCGGCAGGCATCAAATTCCAGGATGATGAAGCGATCTACGACCTTGCCCAGCAACTGGGAATCGAAGATCGATTGACTCACCGTCCGGATTCGCTCAGCGGTGGAGAGCAACAGCGTGTGGCGATCGCGCGATCGCTCATCTCCAACCCCGCGATCGTTTTCGCTGACGAACCAACGGGCAGCCTGGATTCGGTCACGGGGCAAGCGATTTGTGAGCTTCTGCGGCGTCTGTGTGAATCCCAACAGCGGACGATTGTAATGGTGACCCATGAGCCCAGTGTGGCAGCGTGGGCCGATCGCGTAGTGGTTTTGAAAGACGGGCAAGTGTTGCAGCAGTTCGCGACATCCGCGCACGCTGATCCACAATCGCTCGCCGCCTATTATCAGCAAGTCGTGGGTGGATTCGAGCAGCCCCTGGCAGCGTCACTACCTTGAGATACGCCGGCCGATAACCTGGCGCCCTGCTAGCGAGTGGGCCGCCGTCAGTGCAGGATCGCTGCACGCACTTTGGCGTGCAACGGACAGGCGCGAGCCACATCGGAACTGGAAATCCTGTTCGCTTTCTTGACAAAAATAGACGTTGCCCCCTTGATTTTGATCACACTGCCGAAGATGATTCTGAGACTGATTCGCAGTAGCATCACTGCCTCTCGACATAGCAAGCCACAGACGCCCCTTAGTCTGCTAGCCAGCCACACCCCATCCGCACCTGAAAGCGTGACGGTCCTTCCCGACCATCAAGCTTGACTCTCAGGTCCGCGTCCCACCTCCCCTGTGTGCCTCTAGACTAGGAAATAAAATGTCGTCAATGAATGTTGCTGGCCCCCGTGGCGTGACGTATCGCTCCCGGACAATGCGGCAGCGAATCCGCCCTGCCTTCACGCTCGTCGAACTATTAGTGGTGATCGCAATCATTGGCGTGCTGGTGGGATTGCTACTTCCCGCCGTGCAAGCCGCTCGTGAAGCCGCACGGGCGATGCAATGCGGAAACAACCTCAAACAGGTCGGGTTGGGTCTGCACAATTACGCATCAACGTATAACGGTGCCTTTCCGAACAATGGGTATTCATGGCCCGGCGGGTACCCCAGCGACTATTCGCCGCTTGCCAAAATCCTCCCGTTTCTAGAACAAGCGCAGCTGCAGAGCCTCATCGACTTTGATATTTACATGGGGCACCCGGCGTTGGCTGATCTGCCTGTTGGTTTGCAAGAAGCGGCTGGGACACGAGTCGCAACCTATGAATGCCCGAGTGATGTCAATGCAACCTTACATAGCCTCACGATGCCCTCGGGTGCGAGCATTCAAATTGCCGGCACCAGCTACAGCATGAATCAGGGCAGCGGACTCGACGGCGTATTCCATCCTGGCAATGGTGTCAAATCAGACGGGCTTTGTTGGGTGGGTGCGAAGGTTGGTTTTCGCGATATCTTAGATGGCACCAGCAATACGATCGTGTTCGCCGAAACGACGATCGGTTCCGGATTAGAAGTCGCGACTCCCACGCCCGCGATGGATGTTCGCTCCAACCGTGCGACAGCCAATACGGGAATCAACGCAACTCTCGCTGAGGCTGCGGACGCCGGCGGATTCAGCGGCATCGAATCATTCATCAGTGGTTGGAGTGGCGATCGCAATCATTACTGGCTACGAGGCAGCGTACCGAGCGGTCCGATTATCAATGGGCGGCTGACACCGAACAGCCCCGTCCCGGACATGGTTTATGGTTCATCCAAAATCACGGCGGCGCGCAGCTACCATACAGGATTCGCGAAAGTCGCGATGGCCGACGGTAGTGTTCGAAACGTGACCGACTCAGTCGATCGCGCAGTCTGGCATGCGAGTTGGACGAAGCAAGGCAACGAAGTGAAAACGGTCACTTCGGAGTAGTCCAAGCGGCCCCACATCGACTAGCCATGCCTGCCAACACAGAATCCGACATCACGCCTCGCAAGTATCGTTTGCGAACGATCATTGCGTGGCATTGGATTAGTTCAGCTGTCAGTCTTGTAGGCATGATGTTGTTCGCGATCACGGGAATCACCCTCAATCACGCCGCTCAGATTAAGTCAGACGTTGTTACCGAGACGCTGTCGGCCGAGTTACCACCGCAACTACTCGCAACCCTTAACGCCTCTGCCGCTGACGGTCTTGAGCCACTGCCGGTCGAACTCTCCGATTGGCTGGGCGATCAATTTCGAAAGCCGATCGGCCGACGTTCGGCGGAGTGGTCAGAAGATGAAATTTACATCTCGATGCCTGGCCCTGGCAGTGACGCGTGGCTGGCGATCGATCGCGAGACGGGGGCAGTCGAATTTGAACAGACACACCGCGGCTGGGTTTCTTATTTCAACGACTTGCACAAAGGGCGTAACACCGGGGCGGCGTGGAAGTGGGTATTGGATCTTTTCGCACTGTCCACACTCGTATTCTGCGTGACCGGATTGCTGTTGCTGATCGAACATGCGCGGCGTCGTAGTATGACCTGGCCACTGGTTGGTCTCGGATTGGTTGCACCGTGGTTGGTCGCAATTCTGCTCATTCACTAAATACATCTACCAAAAGAAAAGAACTGATTGATGAACACAAAACTGACCGGTGTGATTTTATTTCTCGCTTTGGCGGGCGTAGGTTGGGCGGACGAGCCTACCGCTGACGTGGAGCTTACGATCGAGATCCCGCGCATGAACGTCTCGGAATACCATCGCCCTTACGTTGCGGTATGGATCCAAGACGAAGACCGCCAGGCCGTTGCCAACCTCACCGTTTGGTATCAAATGACGGAATCACAAGAGGGTGCGGGAACGAAGTGGTTGCCGGACCTACGGCAGTGGTGGCGCCGCTCCGGCCGCAGCTTAAAAATGCCCGTTGATGGTGTTTCCGCTGCCACACGTCCAGCTGGCGACCACAAATTATCGTTTGCCTTCACGGATCCTCGTTTCGCTAAATTATCGCCAGGAGACTACAGTCTCGTCGTTGAAGCCTCACGGGAAGTTGGTGGACGTGAACTACTAACGCTGCCCTTCACCTGGCCTTCCGAGAAACTTCAGGTGCAGGAGGCCAAGGGGGAGGAAGAACTCGGTGAAATCAAATTGACCTTACAGCCAGCAAAGTAAGCGTTTCTCACGGACCGCGGACGCGACAAAGCTCCCCCCTCAACCATCACTTTTTCTCTCTCTAGGAATCACCTTTCATGAAACGTTTTTTTCTATCCACACTGTTGCTCGTATCCTTACTACCGGCGACTAGTTTCGCTCATAAAGTTTGGTTGCGTCCCTCACAAACCGTTCTCTCGGGGCCAGAACCTTGGGTGACGGTCGATGCGGCTGTCTCGAACGACCTGTTCTATTTCAACCACTTTCCTCTCAGGCTTGACGGACTGGAAATCATTGCCCCGAGTGGCACCGCGGTCACCGCTGAAAACCAATCGGTCGGCAAATACCGCAGTGTCTTCGATCTACCCCTGACGGAAAAAGGCACCTATCGTATCGCCATCGTCAACCGTGGCGTGTTCGCTGGCTGGGAAGAGGACGGCGAACGAAAGCGATTTCGAGGCACGCCAGAAATGCTTGCGGACGCCATTCCAGCCAATGCGGAAAACGTGCAAGTCACCGAGAGCATCGGTCGAATTGAAACATTCGTCACCAACGGTGCGCCTTCTATCGAGTCGATCCAGCCAACCGGAGAGGGCGTCGAGTTAGTTCCCCTCACGCATCCTAACGATCTTTATGCCGGTGAGACCACCAAGTTCCGCTTGGTAGTCAACGGTGAGCCGGTCGAAGGCATGGAAGTTACCGTCATTCGTGGCGAAACTCGCTATCGCAACGCCCAGGACGAAGTGCAGTTGACCACCGACGCGAACGGTGAGTTTTCCGTCGCTTGGGACGAACCGGGCATGTACTGGCTAGAGACCAGCACCGAAGACAAAAAGACGTCAGTGCCGCAGGCGAATAGTCGTCGCCTGAGCTATGCCGCCACTCTCGAAGTCTTGCCACAGTAGTTCTTTGATGGCCAAGTGTTGCTCACCGCTAACATCGACCAGGGCTGCCAACCTCATCGCAGGGGCAGCCTTGGTCACCGCAGCAATGTTAAGCATGTGGTGGACGCCGGGAGATTGGTGGATCGCCACCCCGCTACCATCGCGTTGGAACTTGGCTACGCTGGTACTGGCGAGCTTCTTGGCAATGCTTGTTTGGACTTGGCAGCGCACTCGTGCCAACGTCAAATCCCAGGCAGTTCGTCGTGAGGGGCTGCACCGCATGGATCCGCAACTCGAACGTAGCTATTTTGATGGCGTTCTCGTTGTGTACGCAAGTGAAACAGGTTTCGCTGAATCGCTAGCCCAGCAAACCTGTGCTCAACTAGAGCAACTCGGCTGTGACATTCGATTGACGCCGATCGACGCAGTCACGCATGAACAGCTGGCCGCAGCCAGACAGGCATTGTTCATCGCCAGTACCGCCGGCCAGGGCGATCCGCCCGATCACGCGATCGAGTTTTCTCAGTCAGTCATGCAGCAGGTGACAAGCCTGGATTCTTTGCAATTTGGCGTGTTGGCGCTCGGCGATCGCAGCTACGACGAGTTCTGTGCTTTCGGTCATCAGATCAACGATTGGCTGCGAGCCTGCGGCGCGCGGGAATTGTTCAGCGTGATCGAAGTGGATGATGAAGACGCTATCGCGCTTCAGACCTGGCACGTTCGTGTCGAATCGCTCTCACAGACCAGTGTCGTCTAAGCGATACGCGAGGCGGCCATCGATGTCTCGAGCAATCCTGAGCGGCTAACCGTTGACGTTGGAGAGATGCGATCTCAGGTGCACATCACCCGGGCGTGTGACTACCATTTCCATAACTGTTTCGATCGATTTTTGCCATGCTTCACGGTGATACGTTTTGACGCAAATGAAGAACTACCGTGAGCGGATAAATTGGGTGGGCGGCGTGAATCCCGAGCGGTAGCATGTGCCCCGTCTGCAGGACGGTGGCCTCCAGCACCCGCGTTTCGGTTATCAGTCAAATCGCATGGGTACCTTTCATCCCCACGCAATGAAACGCAAATAAATGGGCACGTGGTTCAACGAGGCTACCGCGATGCGCGTATACTTCAGTGCTCAAGATTGAACAGTCTCTATAGTGCCGTTATCTCCCCCGCCAAACCGATTCACGAGGCAGCTTTGGCCGTGTGAAAGGTGATGAATTATTAGTTGCGGATCAGTCCCCCGAGAACCACAACGTGATGAAAACTATCCAGTTCCATTTTGCCTTGCCCGCCTGCTTGTGCCAACTCCTGGTTTTGTGCCATGGTGTGTCCGGTACTGCTGCCCCCCCGGCTATGAGTGGCGGACCACCGTTGCCACTGCCGGTCGCTAACCGCACGGAGTTATCGCTCGCCCGAATCTATCATGGTCCCGATTTCAACTTGCAACAGCAGTCAATGCAATGGGACCACCGTGACGACGTCTTGTGGTCGATGCGCGACAATGATGAGGGCCATCCGGAGATCATTCGTCGATCGCTTCCTGATGGCAAGTCAACCGTCGCTATCTCAGCGGATCAGTTCCGTCTTCCCAGCGGTGAGCGGATCTCGATTGACGATTACATCTGGTCGCCCGACCACCAATACTTACTCGTGTTCACCAACTCGGTGCGGGTTTGGCGGTCCCACACCCGTGGAGACTACTGGCTGCTCGATCTAATTTCGAAGTCGTGGCGGAAAATTGGCGGGAAAGATGTTGCGAGCCAATCGTTGATGTTTGCGAAGTTTTCTCCCCAGGGCGATCGCATTTCCTACGTTCGTGATCGTAATCTATTCTGCGAAACTACTGCTACCGGTGAGATCCAGGAGATCGCGACGAGCGACCGACCAGATCTCATCCATGGAACCTTTGACTGGGTCTACGAAGAAGAACTCAAACTCACACGAGGGTTCGAGTTCAGCCCAGACGGGAGTAAGCTAGCCTTTTGGCAATTGGATGAATCGGAAGTTCCAATGCACTCTCTGATCGATAATACGTCGGAAAGGTATCCGATTATCAAACGGTTCGCGTACCCGAAAGTCGGCCAAATCAATGCTGCCGCGAAGATCGGCGTATACGATTTTGAGACGAAGCAAACGGTGTGGCTGCGAATCGCAGGTGATCCACGCCAACACTACCTCGCCGGCTTGCGATGGTTACCCCCGGCTGCAATCGGTGCCAATGAACGTTTGTTGGTTCAACAACTCAATCGGCGTCAAAATGAAAACCGCTTATGGTTGTGCGACGCCTTGACGGGCGATTGCGTAGTGTTGCTGACAGACACCAGTCCTGGATGGCTGATGCACCAAGCGAAGATGCTCTTTTTACCCGAGCAAGAAACCGATTCGGGTGATGGTGTCTTGCGTGAAACAATCGATCTGCTTTGGTTGAGTGAACGAACCGGCTACCGGCATCTGTACCGGGTCGCCATCATGCCGTGGTTAATGACTAGCCCCGTGGATACGAGCGAAGAACTAACCGAAGCCGGCGTGCATCGCGGGGTTTCGCTGGAGCCAATCACGACGGGGCCCTGGGACGTGATCGAGCTCAGTGCTGTCAGCCAGTCTACGGGCGATGTTTTTTTTACCGCGTCGCCAGACGCCCCCACTAGGCGAGCGCTCTACACGACCGCGAGCAACCGGCAAATGCCCGAACCCCACCCGCAACGAGTTTCGCCAGCAGATAATGGCACCTTTCAGTACCAGCTTAGCCACTCAGCAAGCTATGCACTGGAAACTTGGTCAGCATTTTCGGTAGCTCCGGTCATCCGTTTGGTACACCTTGCCCCCTACTCGCGAATGGAGATTTTGGAGGACAACGCTGCTGCAGAGGCGGCAATTTCTGCATTAAATCCAATCGAGCAGCAGTTTATATCGCTTCCGATTGACGACCAGATCTCCCTGGACGCATGGATCATGCTGCCGACGTCAACCGATAGTGCTGAGGAACTCGAACACTCCATACCGCTGGTGGTGCATGTGTATGGCGAGCCGGCGGGCCAGACTGTTCGTGATGCATACGGAGGTCGTACGTATCTGTGGCATCGCTATCTGACGCAACTCGGATTTGCAGTCGCCAGCATCGACAACCGCGGATCAGCGTCACCCCGCGGACGCGAATTCAGGCAGATTGTCCATGGGAAGTTGGGGGTATTACCGCCCGCCGATCAAGCCGCGGGCGTTGGCGAACTACTCAAACGCTTTCCCCAAATCGATCCAGATCGTGTCGGCGTGTGGGGATGGAGCGGCGGGGGATCAACGACGCTGCACAGTGTTTTCCGCTACCCTGAAATCTATGCTGCCGGAATTGCGGTCGCTCCGGTCTCCGACCAACTCGACTACGACACGATTTACCAAGAGCGTTATATGGGATTGGTCGAAGATGACCGCCAACGATTCGTCGATGGATCGCCGCTGACGCATGCCGAGGGTCTCGACGACCCGCTCCTGATCATTCACGGCACGGGCGATGACAATGTTCACTTCGCTTCAACGCAGCGATTGATCAACCGGCTGGTAGCACTCGGCAAGCAATTTCAGATGATGGCCTACCCTGGTCGGTCCCATGCTATTTCCGAGGGCGAAGGGACTGTGATGCATTTGCACCAGTTGATGACTGATTTCCTCGTCCGGACGCTCCATCCCCAGCCATGATCAGGCTGGGTGTTCCAACGACGGAGCTTCTGCGATAATTCGGTACGCCAAGCTTCTATTTGGTTAACTTGGACGACGCCGATGTGAGCCGTGTACCGTTCGACAACCTCGCCACACACGGTCGCCTGTGCGTGCTTCCTCCCCCAATCGATAGTCCCAGCACATCGTGTGGAGGTCCAGACGCCTCAGCAGTCGGTAGGATTTCTTGAAAACTTTCCCTCGACATTAGGATAGCCATGCAAATCTGCAAATATTCCGACGCAACGGGACGATCGCGCGTCGCCCTCGTCGAGGACGCCCAGCTGACTCCCCTGCAGATGACGCCGGAATTAGCGACTCTGGCTGACATTCTCGCCGCGGAGCGACCGATATCCGCGGTTGAGTCATTGGCTCGTAGCGAACCCATCGCAATCGATCAGCAGACCGCCTGGTTGGCACCGATCGACCAACAAGAAGTGTGGGCGGCGGGAGTCACCTATCTGCGCAGTCAAACCGCACGGATGGAAGAATCCGAGGCAGCGGCATCGTGTTACGATCGCGTCTATCAAGCCGACCGACCGGAGTTGTTTTTCAAAGCAACCCCCAGCCGTGTTAGCGGTCACGGCCAGCCGCTGCGTATCCGTCAAGACGCAACTTGGAACGTCCCCGAACCAGAAATCACACTGGTGCTCTCGCCCAAGCTGAAGATCGTCGGTTTGACGATCGGAAATGACATGAGTTCACGCGACATTGAAGGCGAAAACCCTTTGTATTTGCCCCAGGCCAAGTGCTACGACCAGTGCGCCGGCCTCGGACCGTGGATCCGTCTCTACGACGAATTGCCGCCCGTCGACCAAATTACAGTCGATTTGAAAATTCGCCGCGACGGTGCAACCGTCTTTGAACAAGCGACCAGCGCCGCGGAGATGGCCCGGCGGTTCGAAGATTTGGTCGAATGGCTGGGACGAGATAACACATTCGCCACGGGAGCGTTCCTGATGACGGGTACTGGAATCATCCCCGATAACGATTTCACGCTACATCCCGGCGACGTCGTCGATGTCACCATCGCTGGCATTGGCACGCTCTCCAATCCAATCGTGCAATCCACATCACCTACCGCTCCCTAAACCGATGGAACTGACGTGGCACGCAACGAACAGCTGATCCGTCAACACAAGTTGCTGCAATTGCTCGAAGAATCACGCTTCGGGCGGACAGTCAATGAGCTCAAGTCCGACTTGGTCGCCGACCTCGGTCTGACGACGCTGCATGGGCGGACGGTGCGCCGTGACATGGAGGCGTTGCAAGCGGCAGGGTATGACATTCAGAACGAGATGGTCGAGCGAGGCAAGGTATATAAGCTCGGCCGCAATCACACCGCAGTACATGAGATTGCGTTTTCGGCGACCGAGCTGATTGCTCTGTCGATCGGTCGCGAACTACTGACGCCACTGATGGGCACCCAGTACTGGCAGGGTATCGAGACGTTCTGGAATAAAGTTCAGGAGGCAATTCCAGAGGGTGTCTATGAACATTACCAGCGATACCGCAAGGTACTCTACGTATCGGGAACGCCATCGAAGACCTACGCTGCCCAAGCGGGCATGCTTAAAACGATCACCCGGAGTATCCTGGAACACCGTGTGGTCGAAATCGAATACAAATCGGTTGGCCGTCCTGCCACGCGACGCAAAATCGAGCCCTACGCCCTCGCGGTTCATCAAAGTAGTATCTATGTCGTCGCGGCGGCGCCTGAGGTTACCGATGCCGCTGAGAGGTTACGTAATTGGAAGCTCGACCGCTTTCAACACGCCCAAGTTACCGACGACTATTTCAAACCCGATTCCAAAGTGGATCTGGGTAAATTTCTCAGCAAGAGCATCGGGATCTTCTCGGGAGAATCTTCGACACAGGTGCAAATCCGGCTGGGTGCTCGATCTGCCGCTTACTTAAAAGAAGATCCTTGGCATCCCGATCAAGAACTGCAGCCGATCAATCCAAAGCAGCCGTCCAGTGAGGATACGTCTAGCACAGAGCAGATCGACGAACCCAATGTGGCGGCGGATTTTCTGTTGACGGTCCCCGCCTCCCATCCCCGGGAATTGTTACCAAAGGTTCTTGCGTTGGGCGCCGATGCGGAAGTCCTCTCACCACCTGAATACCGCGAGGCCGTCGCTTCCGCCATCGCCACATTGGCGGAACGATATGGTCGTCCGACCGAGTGAGCCGAAGAAGGTACACGGACTGGTGATCGGGCCGCACACAGGTTCGGTCGAACACGCATTTCCTAAACGATTCGAATCCTGATATAGCCTTGAACTGTTTTTAGCGACATTGCAGTGGTGAGGAGTCCCCAGGCTCAGCGCGACCGCGTCCAGGTACCAAGGCCCGTCATGTCGTAGAACTCGCACGATACCGACACTGACTGGCCATCTTCAACCTCGAACGTGATCCCGGTTGGCCCAACCGAATTCTCACCTGGTGGGGTAAAGAGAAACGTGTCGCCGTCATATGGAGTCAAATTAAACGTCATTGCCTGGGGGCCGAGAGTCATCACCAGCGTCCCCGACGAATCGTCAATCATCATCGGGCCATAATAATCGTTCTCGTAAGTTCCGGCGTAGGTGCCCAGCGAAGCCGGCGCCACCGGATTGTTGACGAGCTCAGTCCAGTCTGTGGGGGTCTCCGATTGGTAGAGGTTTGCAAACAACCCCATGTATCCACCGAGCCAGTCACGCGAGACTTTGCCGTGGACGATCAGATCGAGCACCGTGTCCGCGGTGGCCTCGGCCAGTCCAACAGGTTGGCCGTTGGTGATGGTCACCACACCCAGACGTTGCCCCGGGATCATGGAGAAGTTGGTTCCAGTCCCGAGCAGAAATGCTCCTGAATGGGACCAGCTGGTGTATCCGTCGTCTCGAACACTGATGCCCATGCCGAGTCCGTACAGGTTCGCGTGCGCGCTCGGTGCACTCAAGGGGCCCTTGAAGCTGTGCGGCGTTTGCATGGCGAGCAGTGCCGCTGGGTCGATAATGGGCTCGCCACTGAGCACGCCGCCGGCGAGTTGCAGACGCAGCCATTGGCCGAGGTCATTTGCCGTGGAGCATATACCACCGGCGGGCGATTGTGCGTCGGGGTCTCGCTGGTGAGTCGTCACGATCCAGTTGCCGTCAACGTCCCGCTGGTGAGGAGTGGCACGGTTTTCTGCGGCCACGTAGTCCTCAAATCGTGCCGAGGAGTGTTCCATGCCAGCGGGATTGAACAGCCTGAACTTGATCAGTTCTTCCCATGGTATGCCCGCCGCGACCGCCGCAGCCTCGGCGGCTGCGGTCAGTCCGAAGTTGGTGTAGTCGTGCTGGGCGCGAAAGGGAAAGAGCGGCTGCTGGGCAAGTCGAGCGAGGACCTCACGGCGGTCGAAGCCAAGATCCTCCAGCAGATCTCCAGCATGCGCGGGCAACCCACTGCGGTGACTAAATAGGTCCGCGTAGGTCACGTGCTCAGTGACATAGGCGTCCGACAGCCTAAAATCAGGTAGGTGATCAACCACCGGATCCTCCCACGCAATCGTACCGTCACCGACAATCGCGGCGACTGCCGTGGCGCTGAGTGCCTTCGACAATGAGGCAATCTGAAAGACCGTGTCTGGTCCGACTGGATCATCGCTGCCCAGTTTGCACACGCCAAATCCTGCTGAGTACACGACCTCGTCCTCAAACACGACGGCGATGGCCATGCCCGGCACCCCAGTCGCCCGACGCATGTTCTCGACAAGTTCCGGAATGCCGGCGAGCGCCGTGTCAACATTCTCTCGCGTCACGCTCTGGTGAGGATCACCAGGCGGGCCGGTTTGGGCCTGATTCGCTGCCGAGCCCTCGTCGGCCATCGCACTTGAGCACGCGACCACAACGATCGCAACCGCCACTCCGAACACGGCAGGCCGCAGGGCGGCTTTCAGGATTGCGTCCACTGACATCGAACCACTGCGGTAACGAAAACCTGACACCAAGAGAAACGCTGGCATAGTTGTCTTTTTATTAAATTCGTGTGAGCGTGAACTGATTCTCAAAACCATCCAAAGCGTACTGTGTCCACAACTCGGTGTCCAATGATCGCGCGTCAGTCGACACCACGCGGCCGACTCGCCCGAGCCTTGATTGCCGTCTGGTGAACAGCTCGAACGCTGACGCCGCATTCTGAGAATCTTACGGATTGGTAAAAGACTTGAAAGAGATTCCTGCACTCCCGCCGGTGAGTCGAGGTTCTCCAGTTCAGGTATGATGACATCCCACTACCGGGAACAACTACAATCGAGCATCCGCCCCCTTCCACGCTCGTCCCCCGTCCAACTGAGAGAGAACCCGCAGTGAGTTTGCCACGAGTCATCACCGATGGTCCGCTTTCGCCAGATTTGGACAGGATGCTTCACGGTCACGTGGAACTGCTGCCTTGGTCAGCAGCCGATGCGGATCGCGACGATTCAGTTTGCGGCATCTATACCTACGGACATCCGACGGTTGATCACCAGATGATTGATCGCTTGCCGAATTTGCGAGTGATCAGCAATAACGGCGTCGGCGTTGACCACATCGATGTGGCAGCGGCGCGACAGCGGAATGTTGCTGTCGGCAATACGCCTGGAGTATTAGATGGAGCGACCGCCGATATGGCGTTCGCATTGATCCTGGCAGCCGGCAGACGAATCGTCGAAAGCGACCGCCTCGCTCGCGCGGAAGATTTTGACGTCCAAAGACCGCAAGTGCTGATGGCGCATGAGGTTCACGGCGCAACGATCGGCATCGTTGGATTAGGGCAAATTGGTGGACAAGTTGCTCGGCGAGCTCTTGGATTCGATATGCGAGTCCTGTACTACAATCGCCGCGAAATAGTTGACGGCGATATCGCGGCAACCTATGCATCGCTCGACCGCTTGTTGGCAGAATCCGATTATGTCGTCTTGACGGTTCCATTGTCATCGAGCACCACGGGCATGATTGGTACGCGTGAAATTGAATTGATGAAATCAACAGCAGTACTCGTCAATGTCGCGCGAGGTCCCGTCGTGGATACAGCTGCGCTAACACGGGCATTGCAGGAGGGCAAGATTCGAGGTGCTGGGCTGGACGTCACTGATCCCGAACCCTTGCCGCGCGACCATCCGCTCCTGAGCCAATCCAATGCCGTGATCACGCCACATCTGGGCAGTGCTACGTTTGAAACACGGCGAAAAATGGCGGAGCTCTCCGTTGAGAATCTACTGGCAGGACTTCGAGGTGACACCTTAACCACCCCAGTGAACTGACACGTCAAAAACGCGTTCTCCGAATCACGCAAGAGAGTGCGTTTTCCATGATGATCCGCTTGTGCTTTTCATACGATCCATGGCAGCTGATGCGTGCATGGCTGTCGGAGCGGGATTGTCCAGCTACATGCTTCTCGCAATCGCGACCAGGGTTTAGAATCTGCGTCGTTCCACGCCTCGTTTCACTCAGATGACGGAATTCACATGTTACGGTTCGCTTTGGTGTGCCAGTTACTGGCCGGGCTCGCGTTTGCTACGAACTGCTCCGCAGAGGAGCCAACGCAGTTGCCACTGATCCTTGCGCACCGGGGAGGTGCGTACGAGTTCGAAGAGAACACCATGGAGGGTTTCGAAGCCTGCTACGAGCGTGGTATCCGTGGATTTGAAACCGATATTCGAATGACCAAGGATGGGGTCCTGGTGTTGCTGCATGACGATAGTCTGGACCGCACCCACAATGCCAGCGGCCCCGTGGAAGAGAGAACCGCTGACGAGCTGAAGGGAGTGCGCACCAACAAAGGCCAGGCGTTTCTGTTGCTGGAGGACTACCTCAAATACTTCCAGAATAAACCGGGTGTGTACCTCGAATTGGAGATGAAGACCAGCAATAAGAACTTATACCCCGACGCTCGAATTGCGGAGTATTGCGACAAGCTTTATGCGATGGCCAGCAAGTACAAGCCAGCAAACTCAGACTATCTGTTCACGTCCTTTGACGAACGGCCCTTAGTGGTGATGCGCACGCTCGATGCGAACTGGCCGATTGCAATCATCGCCAGCCAACCGCTGTCGCTGGAGTTTATTGAACGCGCAAACCGATTGCACGCCACGCACATCGCATGTCAGATTTCGGGAACATCTCGGAAATGGGTGCAGGAGGCGCAGAAACTCGGCTACAAGATCAACGGCTGGCCTGGCCACGGAGTGGAAGACTACCACCTGGCGATCGGCTTGGGATTGGATGTGGCGTGCACCGACATTCCCTTAGCAATTCAGCGGTTTAAAGAGAAGTTGCCCGCGCGCAACCCAGATACTCCCGAGTGATCTTGTGAGCATAGCATTCACACGTCCCTGCGCAGTGAGCGACCGCTTATCCCACTGCCTTGAAATTGGACATGACGCGGCGTCGCCATCTCATTGGAGGCCCCGCTTTAGAGATCCCGCTACTGATCCGACCAGACGCCAAACTCATTGCCGCTCGGTTCGCTGAACTGGAATCTCCGTCCGCCAGGGAATGTGAAGATTGGTTTAAGAATTGTCCCGCCTGCGGCTTCCACCTTCGCCTGCGTCGCTTCCAAGGTGCGGCTGTAGAAAACCAACAGGGCGGATCCATTGGTGGTCAATGCGGATTGGTTGGACTGAAAGAACCCGCCATCGAGCCCCTCGCCCGCGAACGCACTGTACTCCGGGCCGTAGTCCACAAACGACCATCCGAATGCCTCTTGGAAGAACGATTTCGTGGCGGCTAGATTCTTGCAAGGGAATTCGACGTAATTCAGTTTTTCATGCTCATTCATTCCATGGAACTCCGCGGTAATCGTAGTTTGCAAAAACAGGTATGTCGGGAACTTGGATCGCAGCGAGATTGTTTCAAATATTGAATATCTCAACTCCGTTGGCTCGTTCCTAGACCGGAGCCTGTGAACGAGGTCAAATCTTTCGCTGATAAAAGCGGTCTCAGCCGGGTGTATCTGGTTAAATCTAGCATTTCGAATTTTAGAGGATCGCTCACTCTTCAATGACCGCAATTAAGCCTTCGGTAATTGCGGCTGGACCAAAACTCGACCTGCCCAACCGCGATGATCACTCCTTGTCATCGAGCAGATCTTTCAGCGATGTTGTCTGCCTTTTCTTGTTCCGCTTCGCCTTGGCGGGGCGACGATGTTCAGGCGTGGTGTAGTGCGGGGAGGGTGTGTGCTCCGCCGTCATGATCGCTTCGATTTCTTTGATAATATCTGGGTGCGCCTCAGCGACGTTATTGGCTTCCCCTGGATCAGCTTTGAGGTCGTAGAGCTCAAGCGCATCCCGGGTGCCGGTGCGATAGCCCTTCCAATCTGCTAATCGAACGGATTGCTGGAAATACGGTTCATAGATTTCGAAATAGAGCGGCGTGGGACGGACCTGTCGCTCACGTCCTAAGAGCGACGGTAGAATGGAATAGCCATCCGCTCCTGCAGGCACGGGTACACCGATCAATTCGGCGATGGTCGGCAAGACATCCACAAAAGTAGTCTGGACATCATTGATCGAACCGGGCTGGATTTTCCCGGGCCAGCGAGCGATAAATGGGGCACGGATGCCGCCCTCATAAAGCATTCGTTTGTAGCCGCGATACTGTCCCGTGCTACCGAGTCGCTTGATGAAATTTGCGTTGGCACCATTGTCAGACGTAAAGACAACAAGCGTTTTCTCATCAATTCCGAGGTCTTTCAGCTTCTGCATTACCCGCCCCACGTCGGTGTCATCGAGCGCAACCATCGCGGCGTAGTTCTTTTCCGTTTCCGTCCAGGACCGCTCACCGTAAGGCGAGTTATCGGGAATTTCATAAGCTCCATGAGGCGGCGTCCAGGCGGCATAGCAAAAGAAGGGACGGTCTTTGTTCGCTTCGATAAACTGAATTGTCTCATCGGCGATGCGAGTGGCTGAATAGTCGTCCCAACTCTGATCGCCCGATTGTGTGATCGGGACTCTGACGCTGTTGCGGATCAGATACTCGGTGTAGTAATCGTGGGCATGCCTCTGGTCGTAGTACCCAAAGAAAGTGTCAAAGCCCTGCTTTTCGGGAACGCCCGTCGTGCCAGGATTACCAAGGCCCCACTTGCCGAAGCCACCGGTCGCGTAGCCTGCCTCATGCAACAGTTTTGCGACCGTCATTTGGCCGGTGGGCAGTGCCAGCAGCCCATCCTTGCTCTGGTTGGCCCGACGCTGGGCATGACCGGGATGCAGACCGGTCATCAAGACACATCGCGACGGTCCGCACACGGCATTGCCGCTGTAGGCATTGGTGAACTTCATACCCTCATTGGCGAGCTGGTCAATGTTGGGGGTCACCCCATACTGACAGCCATACGTAGAAAAATCCCCGATGCCCGCATCGTCAACGAGGATGAAGACGATGTTTGGCTTTTCCTCATCCGTGGGAGGCGCA
Source organism: Allorhodopirellula heiligendammensis (assembly GCF_007860105.1). Lineage (NCBI taxonomy): Bacteria > Pseudomonadati > Planctomycetota > Planctomycetia > Pirellulales > Pirellulaceae > Allorhodopirellula > Allorhodopirellula heiligendammensis. The sequence continues at coordinate 681,934 of NZ_SJPU01000003.1, read as the reverse complement.
CCAAGAGAAGTTCGTGACGAGAAAAGTAAAAGTAGCGATGTAGCAACGACAAGTGCTCGATAGAGTTTCATAGGGCGCCTAGAGGTGCGGGGCATGAACGAAAGTGCCTGGCACTTTCCGACTTCGCGATCCATCACGATGCTTGACCTATGCACGTGGCGGGCGAGACCACAATGGTAGCATCTATACCGCAAAGCGGCGGCGCCAGGTTGGTGCTGCACCTCGTCGCCATCGTCCCGAGCGAACAGCTTTTCGACAGTTCACCAAGACGTGACGGGACAAGGGGCCACTCCTACTCAGGCTCGTTTGCGACGACGTCGCGACTGGACTCCGACCAACACTACCATGCCGATGAACATTGCTGCGGTAGCGGGTTCTGGTACAGCTTCAGTTTCAAACTGAGTCACCAGTCCTGTACGGGTGTTCGAACCTATCGAAATTCCATCAGTCAAGTTAGCATCCCTTGCCGATGCCATACCAGTGGCACCAGGGAACGATGAAACTCCACCGATGATCGTATCCAATCGAGTGAAGTTGCTGCTGGCACTGACTCCAGCAGGAACGATAACTTCCAGTAGCAGATTGCCCAGCGAGGGCCGGTAGAGAAATGGAGTCTGGAATGCAATTTTGAAGTCGAAGTCTTCTACGTCCGAGTCGAATAAGAGTCGATCGGTCGTCAATGTGATGGGGCCACCGAAGACCTGTTGCGAGTCCGCACCTGGATTCAAATCCAAATCCGAACTGATTCCGTTGCGGAAATCGATTGTGGGCGTTCGCGGCGTCGTGGACAGATTGACGATCAAATTATCAAACGTCACCGTGCTTGAAATGAAACTTCCGAAAGCTCCTTGCTTGGGGCGAAAGGCTACCGAGCTGATGGATTGCAATGGTCCCACTCCCGCGAAGAATGATGCGGAATAGACCTGTTGGTAGCGGTTTCCATTCCCATCACCACGAAGGTTGAATGGCGCCTCCGATTGCCCGTTTCCACTGACTCCGTCGCCGGGCGGCGTGGTCACCAGGACACCGGCAGTCGAATTGGACGCGAGAATAGCCGTGCACGATAGCACTACGAGGGCAACTAGATATCGGCGATCGAACATTTAAATGACTCTGGAAAAACTAGGAAATGGGGTGCAGATAGATCGTTTGACACTCAGCGAAAGACTGAGAGGTATCAGCCATTTCGTTTACGCAAATGCCATGCCGTGGGGGGATCGGTCCCCCATGCCCAAGCAATTCGCCCCATAAGCGAGATCGCGGCGTGATGCATCACCGTCCAAGTGCGCGATCAAGGATCTATCAATGGTCGCAAATCCATCTCACCGAAAACTATCTCCCGACGACTCGCGGAATTCAGATTCGTATTTATTCGTGGGCCGCGAATCGAGTGAGCCGCCGCGCAGTGACGCGACATTCTGGAAACCTTCGAGAGGCACTGAGACACGTGGTATCCGGTACCAATATCTCACAGCTCGCCATTGGAGTTATCACCCACCTCGCATTTGAAAAAACCTTGCCGCTCTCTCGCCCGAGCGAAAAAAATTAAACACAGAGACGGAGACACGCTGGGATGCGAAGAAAATCAACCACCTCCTTTTGACCTCCCGCGTCTTCCTCTCTCCCCGCCACTTGCGACTCTGCGTCAATCTCGTTCAGCTTTGCCAATCACGTCTCTCTCCGTCCTGATCTCGCAGGACAGCGCTGCGACATTTCCCCCATCCTATTACGTGCGTAGAGACTATACGGCTACGCGGAACCACGGTGGTGCAAGTCGCCGAGGAGATCCTGACTCGATTTGGCAACGACGCTGACTTGGTAGGGGGACTGCCGGAAGTCGTCCGAGATCTGGTTCGCGATCGCTTGTCTCGGTGATCGAACGGAAATTGCATTCCCGTTGCGCGTACCGCCGATTTGATCATTCAGGATCTGACTATCGCTGGCTTAGACATAAATCGCATGAGATTTGCCGCCATTTCGCTGTATGCCAGTGATGAAGATCCGGTTTCCTTCGATCACAAGATTGGTGGGGTCAATCTGTTCGCGGGCGCGTCGCCCAAAAACGATTCCATTCTTAGAACAATCCGTGATATCGCTGCGAGGGTTTTTGAGAGGGCTAATCCGACTCGAGGGTACTTCGTTTGATGAAGAAACTAGACAACGAGTCAAAAGTACTCCTGGTCTCCAACGATACATGGCTGGCCGTGCGTTGTCCTGCCTGTATTGTTGGCGTCCTCCGTCGGGTCAATTCGATTCAGACGGCCGCGGTGGCGTGCCCGATCCAAACGACCAGAGTGCCCGGTCGGTGCGAATCAGCAGGTCGTTTCCCGCTATGACCACCGAGGCGTTGGTGGGTTCGTTGAGTTCGTTAACAGCGATCTCCTCATATTTGTCACGATTGGGCGCAAACACGGTTGTCCTACCGGATTTATCTAGCAAGAACATTCGCCCGTCGTCCGTTTGGGTAATGCTCGCCCAAGTCCCCCCGCCTCCGATACGTTTTCTCCATAGTTCATCGCCCGACAGGACATCGATACAGCTCAAGATTCCTTCCAGACCGCTGATATAGATCGCACCGTCGTGAGCGACGCCAGTGCCCAACCATCCTTTATCTCTCGGGCGATGCCACACCTGATGTGATCTGGTGACATCGCCTTGGCCGCCAACACGTACGGCGAGTGAAGCTCCGCCGTAACCTCCCAGCACGACGATCGTGTCGCCGGATTGCATCGGCGATGCATATGCCAAAGGTGCTGCGTCGCCAGACGTCCAAAGACGCGCGCCGGTCAATGGATCAAGTCCCTCCACACGACGCGGAAATGCGACGATCAGTTCATCGTGACCGCTAGCCGAACCACTGTTGGAGGTTCCATCAACGTGGACGATGATCGGCGTGTTCCAGGAGCCCCGCAGTCGCTCACTGCGAGGCTTATCGCTACTGAAATCGTTCGCACTGCCGTCATTCTCAGGCCCGCTCAGCATTCGCTCGGCCTCGTCATCAATCGAGTCGATTTCCCAGCGTGTTTCACCAGTGAACTTGTCGACAGCGATCATGAACTCCCGCTCGCCCGGGCCGAAGTTCAGCAGACACAAATCCTTGTACAGGATCGGGGAAGAACCGTAGCCCCACATGTGGTTTTGTTTCCCCAGGTCCCGACGCCATAATTCATTGCCATCGAAGTCAAAACAAACCAATCCTGCTGAGCCGAACCACGCGATAACGCGCTGGCCATCCGTCACAGGAGATGATGAACAGAATGGGTTGGTTCGATGGCTTGATTCCGGCCCAGCGTAGGCGATCCCGCGCCGCCAGCTTTCTCGACCGGTTTGTCGATCGAAACAAATCAGTGTCCGAAGATTGGACTCCGAAATGGGTTGAGTCAAGAATATTCGCTCACCCCACACGATCGGTGTCGAGTTACCCGCTTCGGGTAGATCGACACGCCATTGAACGTTGAGCTCCGGTCCCCAGGTGGATGGAACGTCCGTCGCGGAGGTTTTGCCAGTGCCGCTTGGACCACGCCACTGGGGCCAATTGCTATCTTCACTGATGCCGCACGTTGCCACTGCAAAATGGCTAATTGCGAGCAACAATCCGAAACAAATCTTCATCGGTAATATTCCTGTATCCAATAGTCGCTTATTTCGCGTTTTGGGTCGAACGTAAGAAAGTGCCAGAAGGCTTGGCAGAATCCAGTGATTGCGGATAACAAGTCATGTCGCCCCACGTCCAACCTCTTTTTCTCAAAGTCGGACCGCACGCACCATTAGACCTGATCATGCTTCGATCGGGTATCACTGCTGCCGGACTGGCCTCGATACTGCTTTTGCAAGCGAGGTATCGGCGAGCAAAGACGAATCAGGCGATAGTGCCATTGACTACGAGCAGCGCCGACGGTCGACACCATCGAGCAAAGAATCCGTCTGCAGCTTTCGCTTCGTGATCAATTGGTGAGTCTTTGTAATACAGGATTACTCTCACATACTGACTCGGTTTCGTTTTTTGACATGAGCTCGTCGAGCTGCTGAGCGACCGCTTCAGCAGCGGGCGATTGCAGCATGTGAGCGTGGTCACCGGGAACTTCATGAACAAAGGTTTCTCGTGTGACTTCACGCCATCCCAACAATGGATCATCAAACAGGTTGTTGGTCTTGCCTTGATCGCGCGGTCGAAACAGATGAACATCGCCAGCGAATGGCTCGGCTACATAGTCGTGGACGGCTTTGACGTTGGACTGGAACACACCGAACACGTGCGCGGCGTCCGGAGCGTTCTTGGTGGCGACAATATCATTCAATTCGTCGGGAACGATCCCTGCCTGCGAAGCTCGCTCGACGAAGAATTGAAGTTGATCAGCCTGGCTCTGCTGGCGAATTTCCTCCAGGTCCAAATTCATCGCTCCGGGAAACAACGCTGACAATAAAGGTAAAAAGTCTTCTTCGCGGAAATCGTCCTCAGGTGACAAGAGCCCTGAATCGAGCAACGCAATCACACCCACCGGCGTTCCTCGCAAGTCAAGTTGTCGGGCGACTTCAAACGCGATATTGCCACCCAAGGACCAGCCCGTGACATGCACGGTGCCTTCGGGATGAACCTCTCGGATCACGCGGGCATAGTGGGCGGCCATTTCTGCGAGCGTCTCATGGGGCGGCTGATTGCCGTCGATCCCGTTAGCCTGGACTCCGTAGACGGGTCTTCCCGAAGCGAGGTGCTGGGCCATTTCCAAATAGCAAAACACGGTCCCGCCCGCTGGATGAATACAGAACAGTGGCGGCAAGGATTCATTGAGCTCACGCGGAGCCGTATGCTCGCTCATTCTCAGCGGAATGAGTGTCGATCCTAACGCTGCCAATTCATCCTGATCGATAAGTGCGGATAGATGGGCGATGGTCGCATTCTGAAATAACGCCACCAGCGGCAAACGTTTGCCCATCAAACGCTCGACTTCACTAGTCATCCGCACAGCCAACATGGAATGACCGCCGAGATCAAAAAAGTCATCTTGAATGCCGATCGGGCGCGTGTCGAGTAACTCTTCCCAAATCGTCACCAGCGTCTGCTGAGTCGGTGTCGCGGGAGCCTCAAAGTGTCCCGCCCATGCCGGTCGACCAGCGGGACGCGGCAGTGCAGCCCGATCGATTTTCCCATTGATCGTCCGCGGTAGTTCGTCGAGAACGACGAATGCGGAAGGGATCATGTAGGCCGGTAACCGCGTGGTCAACTCATCGCGGAGGTGTTGGGTGAACCGGCGCGACGATTCGGTACCGATCGGGTTGTTGGCAAACACGCTAAGATCGAGTGGCGGGGAGGTCGACGCCTCGTCGGTGATCGTCGACAACACCGGCGTGATGTCGTTACCACGGTCAACGAGCATGTCAAATGCGGCGGGGTCAGCGTCATTCCAAGTTGCGATGGCACGCTCAGGAGCGGGGTGATCATTCTTGTTGTTGATCGCACCGCGATCGCTCGTTCCAATCGGAGGACGATCAGCGATCAAATCGTTGGGTTCGTGTAAAAATTGCGATTGAGCGTGCGTCTCCAAATGTACCTTCAGCTCGGCAACAGTCGTTGCCTTGGGAAGCGACTCGATCAGTTTCGCTAAATGGCAATCAAGCGCCACACGTTGGTTGAGGAGGCCGGTGTAGCGGGCATGTTTGGCTTCACCATCAAATTGCTGCGACAGACTTCGAGTCGGATCGCAAGCGATGTTTTCCACCCTCGGTGGAGAGTCAAGCGAATCGGTCTGCAACACGACGTCGTAGCGAAAACGACCGAGTTCGTTCGTCACAGCCGCGTCTTTCAACATGACTCCTGCGGCAGAGATCCGGGGAAACCATGCTGTCAAATGATCGAACATGCGTGGATCGAGCAACAACTCTTCCTCATGCTCAATCCTGGCAGCGATTCGATGCTGGAGTTCGTCTACCGACAGCGTGTCATCGGCGTGAAGCACTTCGATCGATGCAGCCATCGCGGACTGCAGCCGCAGATTGCGCAAGTCGCCCAGAAAAATCTTGCCACCAGGTGCTAAGTGGGCGAGCACGCCGTCGAGCACACGAAACAAGTAGTCCATACTGGGGAAGTACTGGACGACTGAGTTCAGAACGATGCAGTCGAAAGTTTGACCAGCAAGATGATCAAATTGGTCCGCATTAGCTTGATGCAACGTGACTTTGTCGCTCAATTCAGGCCGGCGGGCAAGTTCCCCGCGAATGTTCTCAAGCGATGACTCCAGCAGGTCCGACCCCACATAGCTATCGCAATGCGCGGCGAGTCTCAGGAGCAGCAGTCCGGTGCCGCAGCCGATTTCCAGTACATTGCGTGGTTGCAGGTCACGGATCCTCGAGACGGTTGCGTCTGTCCACTGTCGCATCTCGTCGGCCGGAATCGGATTGCCGGTGTACGTGCTGACCCAACCAGCGATGTTGAACGATGCGTCGAGTACGGGTGGTGCCAGTCGGTGTGTCTGCTCGAACAGGCTCCGCCACTGCGTGACATGCTCCGACTGCAGTTGTGCAGCGTAAGACTGATTCAATCCGTTTCGTTGTGGGACAATATAGGCAACTAGCTGCGGGTTGTCGCTATCATTTCGCTCGATCACCACGGCTTGCCGAACTTCATCGAGCGTCTCGAGGGTCGCTGCGATTTCTCCAGGCTCAACGCGGAAGCCCCGCAGACTGACTTGATCATCCGCTCGACCGACAAACTCAACCACGCCGTTTGACAACCACCGTCCCAGGTCGCCGGTGCGGTACATGCGGGCGTCCGATTCACCAGGACTGGCATCACAAGCAAAGGGATCCTTCAGGAACACCGCAGCGGTCTGTTCGGGCTGATTTAAGTAGCCTCGGCCAACACCGCGTCCGCCGATGTAGATTTCACCCGTAGCACCGATCGGCAACGGTTGGCGATGTTCATCCAGGATGTACATGCGCATGTTATGCATCGGGCTGCCGATCGGTGGCTTCTCACTCGACCAATTTTCATGCAGCGGCATCATCGAGCAGCCCACGGAGACCTCGGTCGGTCCATAGCCATTGAAGAGGCGCCGGCCCCCAGTGATCCAGCGGCGAGCGAGCTCTCCACTGAGTTTGTCCCCCGCCGAGGCCACTGTGCGCAAATTGGGCAATTTCTTGGGATCGAGCATCGAGAGCAAAGCGGGTGGGAACTTGCCCACACTAACGCTCTGATGATGAAGAATATCCGTCAGTGCATCTGGCACCAGCAGCGTTGCCTGATCCAGCACAATACTCGTCCCACCCACACCGAGGGAGTAGAACATTTCCGAGATCGCCCCATCAAAGGAAGGAGAGAATCCGAAGCTAAATCGATCGTCCGAAGAAAGCCCCATGCGATCGATCTGGGCGCGAATGAAATTGACGATACCGCGATGCTCAATCTCGACGCCCTTGGCACGCCCGGTGGATCCGGAGGTAAAAATGACGTACGCGCGGTCACCTGGGTCGACATGTGGAAACACCGGAGTGCTCGACACGTGACCGCGAGCGGCAATCCATTCCGCAGTCACCACGGCGACTGCAGCGGTATCAGCAGAGATTTGCTCGATGCGTGCCGCGGGCAGAGTAGGATCAACCGGAACGAACGTGCCTCCCGCTTTGAGCGTTCCCAGGACGGCAGCAAACAGGTCCACCGATCGTGGCAAAGAAATAACCACGGCCGATTCACGCTCAACTCCCATCGCTATCAGGTGCCCAGCAAACCAATCAGCGCGCGAGATCAATTCACGATAGCTGACGGTCTGATCGCCATGGATCACCGCAGCCTTATCGGGAAACCTCGCTGACTGAAATTCGACCAATTCGTGCAATAGGTAGGGTGCTGGATAGGCTTTTTCCGTCCTATTGAAGGTCTCAATGACTTGTTCGCATTGGTCGTGTGAGAGGATCGGCAAGTGGTCGATCGAGGTCTCCGGGGACTCGGTTGCCGCGATCAATAACGTACGAAATGAATCGATCAAACGCCCAATGGTTGCCCGATCGAACAGCGTCGATCGATACTCAACATGGCCGATCAACTGCTCGGATTCCTTCCATAGGAAGAATGTCAAATCATACTTAGCAGTTCCGTTATCAACGAGAATGGGTGACACCTCCAAACTGCCTTTCTCGCTGATGTCGCGGGGCAAATTCTGCATCACCAGTGCCGATTGAAAAATCGGTGAAAAGCTACGGTCACGCGTCGGCGCGAGTTCCTCGACAAGTCGTTCAAACGGGACGTCAGCGTGCTCGTGAGCCTCTAGTGTTCGCTGATGAACCTGCCCAATGAGGTCAGCGAAAGTGGGGGCATCATCCAAACGAATTCGCAGCGCCAAAGTATTGACGAAGAAACCGATGAGCGGCTCGATCTCGGGATGCACCCGTCCAGCCGACGCAGTACCGAGCACCACATCTCGGCTGCGGGAATACCGACCGAGGAGGACAGCCTCAGCGGCCATCAGCACGGCGAACGCCGTTGTATTGAGTCGCATCGCGAGATCATTGATTGCCTTGGTCAGGTCGAGCGACAATTCAAATTCGACCGTTGCCCCCATGAAATCCTGGATCGCCGGACGTGCTCGGTCCGTCGGCAGATCGAGCACACCGGGAGCGTCCGCGAGTGCCGATCGCCAATAATCCATTTGAGACTCGATGCGGTCGCTCGACATCCGCTCGTGTTGCCAATGGGCGAAATCGGCGTATTGAATCGACAATGGCGGGAGCGTTGGCGAATTTGATGCGTTGGCTGCTAGGTCGGTTCGGGCCACTTCGTAAACAAGCGTGAGCTCACGCAGCATCACAATCATCGACCAACCGTCGGAGATAATATGATGCATGACGAGCAGTATAACGTGTTCGTCATTGCCGGTCCGGTAAACGGTGACGCGCAGTAATGGTCCGTGCTCAAGGTTAAAGGGTGAGCGACCTGCCACGCGCATGCGTCGTTTCAGCTCAGCCTCAACATCTGAACTGGCCGATATGTCAAACCAAACGCAGCGAACACGCATGTCAGCATGGATGGTTCGCTGTGGCTCGCCATCGACGAGGTGGTACGTTGTACGCAGCGACTCGTGCCGGATGACCAATTGATCAACAGCCTGCTGCAGCGCATCACGATCGAGCGGACCGCGCAGTCGGGCTGCGAGCGGCATATTGTAGAATGGATCATCCTTGGCAATTTGATCAACGAACCACAATCGACGCTCGGCATCGGAAAGTTGCTCGTCACATCCAGCCGGACGTGGAACGATGTGGGAGCTCCGTGCCCCCGCGCGCTCGAGCAGCATTTTCTCAAGCAATGCCCGCTTTGCCGGCGAGAGCGAGGCTAGCCGTTTCTGGATATCGGACATGTGTTTCCTGTCGAATGAATGGACGTAGGCATCGTCGTTGGTGCGTTTGGGCTCCTCGAGGTGCATTCCGCGGAGTCAGACAACTCGTTCGGTGACGGCGAGCCGACTGCCAATTGCTGGTTCAGGAAACAGAGCAATTGATCGCGATGAGTACGCTGATAGTCTGTCGGATCCGCTTGCCCGATGAAGTCGATCGCGCGAATCAGAGGGCGTTCACCAGGGTGCTCACCAACTCGCCAATCATTCTCAAGGGACTCGGAAATGTGATGTTCGGCGAGCAACCGGCCGCGACACATCCGGCGGATCCGGGGATGCAGATACGCATCGTCATAACCCTTCGCGGCGTCGGGGACACGATGTTTATTGAAAATATCGCCGTCAAATTCGCCATACTCCATCGTGACGATGTAGTAATGTGCATTGCCGCTCAAATCGCTATCGAGGATGTAATCGACCGCTAAGTTCTCGTGATATCTGGCCTCGCCGGTCTCATCATCCACCACGAGACAATCACCCAGAAATCCAGGTTGATGCATCAATCCAGCCGCGGAGCTGACCTGTGCGGTAATCTTGTCTGCTATTTCCTCGGCTGTTGCCGAAAAGTGGTCGGCGGGCAGCGGTGCGCCCATATATCGCTCAGCAATAATATTAAACAATGCCGCCGTGTTGAAACGGAAGCCGTGCAATACGCTCGACATCGTCTTCTTAAGGTCCCGAATCTGCGTGATCGTCCCAGCGTAGAATACGCCTGGCAAATTGGTCGATTCCCAGGCACTCGTCATTGCAGGCAAACGATCTTCGCAGCCCATATCGGGACGACAATCATCAGCAAAAAACGTCGGATCCCATCGGAATCCGGTGCAGCACAGGACGCGGTCGTAAGCGAGCGAAGCTCGCTGGCCCTCGGCATGCGAAAATGTAATTTCGACGTGGTACTCACCATCCACCTTTTGGATGCTATCAACAGTCGCGTCGAGAACCGAATTCTGTCCTTTCAGAATATAGGTATCAAGAAAACTATTATTGATTGCCCGCAAATGGCCGAAAAAGTGTGTTTGCCAAGCCATCTTGATGGGGCTGGGGCTGCACAGATGAGTCACCCGTGTCGCTGCGGTAAGGTGATCGGCGGTCTCGAATGCGGAATTGCCTTTGCCCAAAATCAGTACACGTTGACCCGCATAGTCATCAGGATCCAACGACATATCCATGTAGTTTTCGGTCAGCTCGATGCCCGGGATCTCAGGAATGTAGGGTTTCTGCACCCCCACAGCAACGACCAAACAGCGGACGCGATAAATCGTGCCGTGATGATCGCGGAGCACGTAGCCTTCGTCATCACCACAAGCCTTTTCCACCGACTCGACACGCGTGTTGAACTGGATATCGAGGTCGTAGCGTTCCGCGAAGTCTCGCGTGTAGCGGGCGTAATCCAACGTACTCGGAAAGTATTCTTTGGAGTACTTCGTGAACGCCATCTCGTCGTCATCGCATAGCAATGAATTCCAATCGTATCGCAATTGAGAAGCACGATCGGTGTAGCCGGTGTGGATCTTGTTGATCGACAGTAGCTTTCCGTGCCGGGGGTACTTCTCCAAAAAAGTGCCAGGACGATCATTCGCTTCGAGGATCAGATAATCGTAGCCGGCTTTTTTCAGAAAATAACCTAACTGTACACCGGCGGGTCCAGCACCAATGACAAGGAAATCAATTTCGCGTTCTTGATTTTGTGTGATCATGATTGAGATGTCTCGTCGAGAGCACGGATAACTTCGTCGTCCGAAAGTGAGTCGAGTTGGCCGAGCAGGCTATTGAGATCGTCCTCTTCGGTTTCGGCCTGGTGCATGACGATGGCCTCGGCCAACGCAGCAATGGTGGGTCGTAGATAAACTTCTTTTAGCGGTAACTGCACATCAAAACGTTGACGCAATCGCGCAAACAGTTGAGCCGCCATCAAGGAATTGCCGCCTAAATCAAAAAAGTGATCGTGGCGTCCTACCGTTTGGCAACCGAGAACCTCGCACCACAATTCGGCCAAGGCAACTTCCAATGGCGTCTGCGGTGGTAAACTACTGCTATCAGATCCTTCCTGAGAATCGATTGGCAACGACTTGTAATTGGTTTTGCCTGCGGCAGTCTGTGGGAGGCTGTCTAGCCATACGATGCTCGCTGGGATCATGTAGTCAGGCAACGCAAGGGTTAACTGATCAACGGTACTCGCCACGCTCCCCGGACCGCAGCAGAACGCGACGACTCGGCTGCCACCGGGAACGTCGCCTTCACGCAGTACCACAGCAGCACGGTCGACGCCGTCGCACTGTTGCAATACCGACTCAATCTCGTCGAGTTCGATCCGGAAACCGCGCAGTTTGATCTGACGATCGCTCCTGGCTAAAAACTCTAGGTCGCCATCGGGCCGTCGGCAAACATGGTCGCCAGTTTTGTAGAATCTCGTACCTTGATCGGTAAAAAACTGTTGATTGGTTTGCGTTTCATTTTGCCAATAGCCACTTGCCACGCCTGCCCCCCCAATCTCCAACTCGCCGGCGACACCAAACGGTGTGCGTTGTCCGTGACGGTCAACCACTCGGCAGATTGTGCCTGCGATAGGACGGCCAATCGTGATATCGTCTGCCGATTCAATGCGTTTGATCATGGACCACACGGTTGTTTCGGTCGGCCCGTAAACATTCCACAGCTCGCAGTTGGTCGCGAGCAGGTCGCGTGCCAAGTCGGGAAGTAACGGTTCGCCACCGCAGAACAACCGCGTCGCTGGGGCGGGTTGCCAGTTCGTGGACAATAACATTCTGAAACCTGACGGCGTTGACTGAATCACCGTAGGTCTCGACTGCGCAATTGCCTCGATCACCGATTCCGGGTCATCACCAATACGATGCGCCGTCATGCAAACATGACCTCCACACCACAGCGGCAAAAACATCTCCAGCAACGAAATATCAAACGACATCGTCGTCACGGCGAACATTGAGTCCGTTGCTGTCAGGCCAGGCTGATCCGCGAAAGAGGCCAATAGATTAGATAGGTTGCCATGCGTAATCGCCACACCCTTCGGTGTACCTGTCGACCCAGACGTGTACATCACGTAGGCTAAATCGGAGGCATGGTTTGGAAGCGAATTGGCAGCGACCTCAGATTGCTCGGCGCCCTGGGTCCATGCATCAAAACGGACCTGGTTTAGCACCAGCACGGGTCCGGCGTCAGCGATGATCTGGTCACGCCTCTGAGTTGGCAGATCCAGTTCAATTGGCACGTAGGCAGCAGCAGCCTTCCAGATCCCGATGATGGCAACAATCGCATCGACCGACCTCGGCATTTCAAGTGCCACGAGCGAACGCGCAGACACCTCTTCGCGAAGCAGAGCCCCCGCAATTAAGTCGCTCAACTCGTTGACGTCACGATAGGTCAGACCACGTTGATCGTCTCGAATTGCGATCGCGTTAGGTTGCTGGGCAGCATGCTCACGCAGTCGGTCAATTACGAACTCGTCAGTGTCGCGACCAAGCGTCGTGCCCTGCTCGGCAGCTGCAATGACGTCTTTCTCTGCTGCAGAAATGGTGGTTAGTCTGGCGGGAAGATCCACGGGCGAAAAGTCGCGGCTGACTCCTCGCTCAGCAACCACGGTGGTGGGTCCATCCACAGCATCGATGGTTTCTGCAAACTGGTGAATCACGCTTTCGATCGACGCCAAAATTCGCTCACCCAGATCACGAGAAACCTGTTCGCCAACGACCAGCGTTAACTCGGTTTGAACTGCCGGTTGGATGATGAGCGACAGGTCGTACGCAGTGACAGCCGAGTAGTCTGGACTCACGGCGACGACGTTGACATCACCGATGTGAGTGATCGATGCGACTGGAGGTTGATACAGGAACATCACCTGGGAGAGTGGCATCCGCAGTGGATCGCGACTGCCGCCTGTGGCCGTTACGACATCTTGAAACGGCACGTCGGCGTGGTCAAGATCAGACAGCAGCGAGGTACGCGTGTTCGATAGTGTGTCCGCGACGGTTCGCTCGTGGTCGACTTGGGCTCGATAAACTATAGGATTGACGAAACAGCCAATCGTGTTTTGAAGATCCGAAGACGGGCGATTCGATGTGGGGATCGTGATGCCAAAGTCCGTGCTATTGCTGTATCTTGCCAGCACTAACTCATATGCAGTCAGATACACCATTGACGGTGTCATCTGCAATGACGTGGCCAACTGATCAATCCGCTTAGCGATCGATTCGGAGATGGACGCTGATATCGGACCGCGACCGGACGTGGTTGCGGCAGCCTGCCTTCCCTCTCTGAGCGAACCGAGTTGGGGTAAGTTCAACTCGGTAGGCATGCCGGCCAAGCGCTGGATCCAGTAATTCAGTCGCGACTGGTTGAGCGTACAGCGTGAGCTTCCCCGGTCCCACGCGGCGAAATCAACATAGTGCATCGCGGACGCTGGTTTGCCGTCTGCTCCGCCGCCCAGCATTTCACTGGCATCATCCGCAAAATAGCTTTGCAGTTCACCGAGCAAGATTTGCAAACTACTCGCGTCACAGACGAGGTGATGAAACACCATGTCGATCCGGCTGCCGCCCGACGGCATGAGGGTTGTCGCCACCCGCATCAGCGGTGCGTCACTCAGATTGAACGGCGCCGTCAAAAAATCACGCGATGCCGAGGCCAACTCGTTCTCGGGGTGTGAATTGCCGTCGAAGCTCTCGATCGGAACCGCCTCGGCATCACTGATCGTCTGCCAGACATCCCCATCGCCTTCGATGATGCGGGCTCGCAGCATGGGATGCCGATCCAGCATACGCTGACAGGCCGCTTCGAGACGCGCCTTTGAAATCGGTTGATCGAGATGGATACTGATAGGAACGTGGATGAATGCGTTTGTTTGCCCAAGCTGATCGAGCAGCCAGAACCGCTGTTGCGCCGTCGACAGCGGGTGCTTGTCGCTCAGGGACATTCCCGTTGACGAGATGGTCGCCGATGACCTTTCATCGCAACTACGCGAATCCACGGTCGCGGCAAAATCCACTAGCTTGGGACTTTGGAACAGTGCCGACATGGGAACCGAAGTCGAGAACTGCTCACTGACTTCCAGCAGCATGTTCGCAATCAACAGCGACTCACCGCCTAGATGAAAAAAGTCATCATCGCGACTAATCGTCTCCATATCGAGGATGCGCGACCAAATGTCGGCAATGCGTTTTTCAGTCGAAGTGCGAGGTGCATCGAACTCGCCAGCGGGTGCTGATCGCAAGTCCCCCGATTCCCAGCGCGCGATCTCGATCAGTTCACCGTCCAGGAACAGCTTCTTCGTGTCGGTCCGCCGTAACTTGCCACTGGATGTTTTGGGTAACGATCCGCTCCGGACGAGCACGACGGCCTGAGGTGTGACCTGAGCCTGCTCGGCAATCGCCGCTACTACGAGGGGTAACAATTCAGCGGCAGGAAATTTCTTGGGGCGCCATAGTTCCTGGATCACCACCATCTCTTCACTCTCACCGTTATCAATGCTCAGAGCAGTGCCAGTGTCCGGTTTGAAAGCTTCACTGGTCGATTGGACGATCTGTTCGATGTCATGAGGGTAGAAGTTACGCCCAGCGACAATGATCAACTCTTTGAGCCGGCCGGTTACGATCAACTCGCCCTCGACTCGCGCCGCCAAATCCCCAGTACGCAGATAGCTTCCGGTTGTCCCGCGGGCGAGTTTTTCGTCTGGCGACCGAGCGAGTTTGGCTCGGAAGGCGAACTCTGTCGCCTCCTCGTCACGCCAGTATCCCGAGGCCACCGAACTGCCTTGTATCCAGATTTCTCCAACACGACCGTCCGGCAAGACTTGGTGCGTCTGCGGATCGACAATTTCATAGTCAAGCCCAGAGATGGGGGTACCGGAACTCACGAGTTCCAACGTCGGTACCGTGCCGTCAGGTCGGAACAACGAAGTGGTCCGATTTGGATTGTTGATCGATGGTTGCAGCCGGTTTGAACTCGGCGACACCAGCTGAACTTCCCCCAACTGCAGTGCTTCGGCATCGGCGTGAAATGTCTTGTAAGGTTCTCCCAACCGGGATCCTGTGGCCATCACGGTGGTTTCGGCCATCCCGTAGGCTGGTGAGAAAACACCTGACCCGAAGCCATATCTCGCAAATTTTTCTTCAAAGCGACGGAGCGTCGACGCGCGAACCGGCTCTGCCCCCGCAACGGCGACCTTCCACGAGCTCAAATCCAGCCCATCGCATTCAGCATGATCAATCCGTCGCACGCACAATTCGTAGCCGAAGTTCGGCGCACCGTTGCTTGAGCCGTTGTAGTAGTCAATACAACGCAGCCATAGCAGGGGATTGCGCACAAAATCCGCAGGCGAGATGATGACTGTTTCCACACCTCGACAGATCGGCAACAGAATCCCCCCAATCAATCCCATGTCATGATAGGGCGGCACCCACTGCACACTGCGGGCACCATCAAAATGAATGCGTTCAATGATCGCCGATAGATTGCTGAGCAACGTGCGGTGCGTGAGCACGACTCCGCGTGGGTTGCCAGTCGATCCCGACGTATACTGCAGCAGCGCAACGTCATCGGGTTTGGGCAGTTGGCAGTCCCAACGATCGGCATCCGCGATGCCGATCTCATCCACCGCAATGGCGCCATCGTCGGGCATCTGCCACAGGGAGCTGACGGAGTCGCCAATCGTCGCCCGGTCGCTCAGCATGATCTTCGCACCCGCATTCTCGATGATCGCCTTGAGCCGCGGCAGGGTGTGCTGCAAACGCAGCATCTGCGGGGGATAGATCGGCACCGCAATCGCCCGCGCGTACAAGCAACCAAACAGCGAGGCGGCGTAATCCGCTCCCGGGTCGAGCACAACGAGCACAGGTTTTCCCACACCACCCCGCAGCTGAATCTCTGCCGCGATCGCCCGGGCTCGAGCATCGAGTTGCCGGAAACTCAGCCGCTCATGCTCGCCTGGTTCCCCAATCACATGCGTGAACGCGGGCAGCTGAGCAGTCTTTCCACGCGCGTGATTTCGGCAATAGTGCACGAGCGTCGACACATTGGAAGCCTCATTAGAACTCGGCGTCCAAACGTCCGACACTTGCGTTGGCAATTCGATTCCGGTTTCGTAGTCCACGAGCCAATTATATGAAAATGGGGCCATCGGATACGGCCAACCCCCATTGGCTAGCCGCCATTATCGCAACCGTCCGCGCACGGTTTACCCAGACCTCCTAATGTAGCCCACAAAACGGCGAACAAGAGTGGGGGAACTCCGTCACTACCGCCTCGTCGTCGGCGACAATGGTAGGAATAAGCGGTTATAGGCATTTTAGGGGCTTCGGGTCGCTTGGAATGCCCTGTCCCCCACTCGTGTCCCCCACTCGTGTCCCCCACTCGTGCCACCGCGTGCCTCCCCGGTAACGGATCACTCGATCCGCCGTGTCAGTCAAACTAGAACCATCGATCGCTCTAGCGATGGGCTGGGCTGGACAGAGCAGCGGTAAAGTTGATACAGCCCGAATTGGTTGCGGCTCCGGTCGCAGGAATGTCCCCAAATCGGCCGGCTCGATAAATGCCAGCTAAAACCAATAGAGTGGCCTCCGTCGAGGCGCGCATTTGCCCGTGGAGTCGCCGATGAGTACTTGGATTGGAAGCTCGTTCATATCCGTCTTCATGCTGTTTATGGGGGGCATCCTGATTGGCCATCTGTTGTGGTATCGCGATCGCAGTCGGGATCTTCAAGCGATTAAGGCTGCCGAAACGAAGTACAGCCGGGCAAAGGCAGCAGCCCGTAGTCGTAAACGCAAATTCATTCTCTTGTCGCGTGATACCAAAGCGTTTGAGGTGAACTCCAATCGGCATCGTGGCGAAGCTGAATCGCTCCGTCAAACCTTAGCCACCCATACCGAACGTGCCGATGCGCTGCAGAGTGAGCTGGGGAAACTGCACGCCGAGCAGAGTCGCTACGAACTTGCCTGCCGGGATGCACAGCAGCAACGCGATGTCTCCCTTAGCCAAGCCGAGACCGCTAGCCGAGAAATCGCTGATCTCCAGACGCGTCTCCAGGCCTCCGACACTCAGCTGAAACAAGCAGCCAAGACAATCCAGGAACAGGCGGTAGCGGAGCAGGCGGCGAGCTCTGAACTCAGTGAACAACGCGAGCGTGGCAATGGCCTTGCCACCAAGAACGAAAGCCTTCAACACGACATTCGCGAGCTTCGCTCTCAACTCGAAGGCGTCCAACAGCGTCACGATCAACTGGTCAGTGAGCGAGACCATCATCAAGTTGCCAGCATCAAGCTCACCGAAGATCGAGACGAGCTGCGGATGCAGCGAGACCGGCTCAGCGAAAAATGTGATGAACTAAGCAACGCGTACGACCAAATCCGAACCAAGCGTGACGAGCTGGAGCAGGAACGCGATCACCTCGCTCAGCTCCGGGAACAAGACGCCCACGAAGCCGGGCTCAGCAGCCGTCGTGGCGAGCACCTCACTGTGGAAATCGAGCAGCTGCGCAGTCGCTGCGACGAACTCATCACTCTTCGCGACGAAGCAAGCCAACAGCTCGACCAAACCGCCAGCCAGCGTGACCAGTTCGCCGATCAGTGTCATGACATCCAGCGTCGACATGATCAACTATTAGCAGAGCACGGCCAACTCACTGTCCAACGAGATCAAACTGTCACCGAGCGTGATGAACTTGTCAAACAACGGGAACAGCTCGTCAATGACCATGATGGGATTGCTAGCCAGCGAGACCAACTCACCGCCGAACTGGCAATTGTTACCGAACGCTATACCGTACTGACCACAGAAAACTGCCAGACTCTCCAACAACGAGACCAGCTTACCAGTGAGCATGATAAGATCGTTGGCGAGCGTGACCGAATTTTGGAGGAGCTGACGTCAATCACCGAGCAGCATACGCTCCTAGCGTCAGAGCACGATGAACTGCTCAGTACACGTGATCAACTTACCCGTGAGCGGGAAGAACTCGTTGGCCAGCGTGATCAAGTCGCTGAGGATCTAAAAGCAATTGCGGAGGAGCAATCCCAGCTAGTTACCGAGCGTGACGAGGCCGTCTCACGACAAGTTCAACTCGTCAATCGAGAGGCAGAACTCTCCAGCGAGCGAGACCAACTCAAGGTTGAGTTGGACATCGTGACCGCGCGGAACGCCCATCTGTCCGCAGAGCACGATGATCTGCTCCAGGAACGAGATCGACTCGTCAGCGAGCGAGCGACTGACGATGCACAGGCCGGACAATATGAAGACAAATACCTTGAACTGCAGCAAGAATACGGAATGTTGCGTGATCAACACGCTGTCGCAATCGAAGCCAATCGCGAACAAGCAATCCAATTTGAATCGCATCAAGCAGAGATCGAGCGACTTGAGAAATCACTCAATGAGTCCACCGTTCAGGTACAAACGCTGCAGAGTGAGCATGACGAGCTACTGGACCAACTCGATGAGCGAACCTCGCGAATACAGACTGCAATCGACGGGCGGGTGACGGCCGAAACAGCGATGAGCGAAATGGAGGCGAGAACCGAATCGCTCCTAGCGGAGCTCGCCGAGGCCAGCCAGTCTCGAATAGAATACGAATCGAAGCTAGCCGAAATTCAGCTCAGTGGTAACGCATTGCAGACGCAGTCACAGGAACTCCAAGACACCATCAGCAGAAAAGATCAACGGATCGTCGATCTCGAACAAGAAATCGACGAGCAAAAAGAGGCGATCGGTCGACATCTCGCCGAAGCCGAACGACTCCGTGCAGGCGGTCACGAACTGGATAGACTTCGAGAGCTCGTAGCGGAAAAGTCAACAGCGTTAGCAGCTGCCCAGAACGACCTGCAGCTCAACCGCGACGTCGTTGCCACACTGCGCGGTGAAATCGAGGATCGTGATGGTCAGATCTCTCTGCTGAACCAGCACCAGCAGCAGATTCTCGTGCAACTTGCCGACCAGACCAGTGTCGTCGATCACCTGAAGCACGACCTAGAGAATGCTACGGAGAGGTTTCAACGCGCCCAGGAGTACCGAGTGCAGGCGACCGAGTTTCAAGCGAAGGCGGATGCATTGCAAGCTCACGGCGTGGAATTGCAAGAACAGCTCCACCGCGTGTCGGCTGAGCTCGACGCCAGCCTCGACGCCAACGCAGCGATGCAGCATCGGCTGCGCCAAATCGAAGGTCAATTGCACGAGAACGCCGTTGCGATGCGAGATCTCCGCCGCAAGCGAGCGAACGTTCCTGCACTCAATACGAACTCCTCGCCCGACCAGAGCAAAGCGGCCTGACCACCACCCGAACCAACGATTGGATTCGCCGTTGAAGTTCGCCACACCAGGTAATGGAAAACAACATGCCGAGGCTGCGAGTGGATCAAGTTGGGGGCGTGCAGGTGGGCCAGGCTCTTGGACACCCCAACATCAGCCATGCCCTCGTTTTGGTAGACGAGTGAACTGATCTTGACGATGTTATCGCGCCCTCACGATGACGTCGGTGTCGCCCCACTGCACCTCTAATCCAGCTTTCTCCGCGACAAGTTGGGCGAGCTGTTGCAGAGTTTTCTTCTTGGCATCGAGCGTCACTGGTGTATTCCCTGCCGATTCCGCTGCCTCGTCGACCTGAAAGCTCTTGCCCGCCGCCTGGGCGAGTTGTCGGAGGACTTCCACGGCCGGTTTGTCGACCAACTGCAAATCAAACACCGGCACGGTTCCAACATTTCCTTGTCTGGCAGCCGCGGGCTCACCCGTGGCCGCGCGCCAGTGAGTCGCAATTGCCAGACGATGATTCTCAGCAGTCGTGTTGACCAACAGCTGATTTTTCACCATGCCAATGGAGGCACGGGGATGGGATTTTGACAGCGCGGAGCGAATCGCGAGGGCCCCGTCACCGGAGGGATACGCCAAGGTAAACGGACGCTCGGTAGGCAATGCGGACCAGGCCAGTACGCCCTCGGGCGCTGACACGGCCTCACCGAGAGCATCGCTGCTGTCAACGCCGCCCCCCCGGGCGGTAAGTGTTTCCAGCCGTGTCCCTCGGCGGAGGGCGTTCCGAAACTGGGCCAGCAGCAACTCCACCGCCAGCCTCCGGTCGACTGCGACCAGGCTACCGGCAGTCCAGATGTCATGGGGCAGCCAACTGGGCACCTGATCTGATCTGCCTGCATCAGCAGTTGTGGGGACGATGGATGCCAAATCCGTCACAACTTGGCTGCCTTTCGAACGGGCTGGGGCGGCGAGCAGCAGTGCCAAAACCTCGGCCGCGGTGCTGCCCGTCGGCCATCGCACCGAAATCAGATCGCCCGGAGAGGACTCATTGGACGTCAGATGACTGACCGCTGAATCGACCCAGTCGGGGCGTCCGACGATCAGCACGCCAGGGAGCGGAAAGACGGCGAGATCATTCATTTCCGCCACCTCTAGAATCACTTTGGCGGCCGGAGTAGCCGCTGCGGTCAGACTCACGTGGACTCCGGGGTCAATTTGCCTGTCAAGCCAAAGTGACCTGATCGGTGGCCATGGACCGCGATTAGAAACATTCTCCCGGCTAGCCTGAGGGAGGAGTTGCGGTAGTAGCTCGCCGAGCGGCTGTTGCGTTACACTCAGCGTAATCCCGGTCTGAACCAGCGTTTCGCAGGCCAGGACGCTGTTTGGGGGCGGCTGCCCAACCGCTGATGCCGGCGCAACCGAGCCCCAAACCGCCAGCAAAAAGAATGCGGTTTGCGCAAATCCGGTTGAATTTCGATCAAATTCTTTTTTCATTTGTTGTCTTGCCTGTCAGCCTGATCAGTCTAACATCGAAGGGTCACACGGGGGGAGATTTTGAAGCCAAATCCCTCGGCTTGCCCCCACTGTTGGATGCCTGCATCGAATATACCGACCCCTTGGAAACCAACATGACGAAACCTCTTGTCCACACCACGCGTTTAGCAGGTGCCTACCGGCGCTACCTGCAGTCAGCTGATCCGTGTCGGTTTGCTCATGAGGTGGACGAATCCTACACCGCCGCGACACTCAATGCTTTGCTGAGTCGCGGCCAGGTCGAGCAACGTCGTGCTGCGGCGCTAGCTTTGGGGATGCTTGGCGACCGCTGCAGCGTCGACGCTTTGGGACGAGCGATTTCAGACTCCGATCGCGGGGTCCGCTTGGTCGCGGACGACTCTTTCCGTGCCGTTTTGGTTCGTGACGCTGCTCCGTTGCATCACCAGCAATTGCTTCGTGTAATGCATCTCAATGATGGGGGTGAATATGCTGCGGCGCTGTCCCCGGCGATGATTTTAATCGATCAGGCGCCCTGCTACTCCGAGGCCCATCATCAGCTAGCCATCTGTTGGCACGGACTCGAAGACTTCTCGCGGGCTCAGCAGGCTTATCAGAACTGCCTCTGGCATTGTCGGTTCCATTATCTGGCATGGCAGAGTTTGGCAAAAATTCGCTATTTGAATGGTCACTTAGAGAAATCATTGCAAGCCCTTGATCATTGTTTGGCGATCAATCCGGATCTCGAAACCGCCCGCATGCAGCGCCGGCAGATCCGACGCCAACTCCGCCAAAGCGACGTTTGAACGCCGAGAATTGAGATACGCTTTGAGTACGGATGAAGTTCTTGTCGGTTGCCTGGCACTCCTCTTTTCGGTGACTGCCACCGCGATTGCGATCGGGCCCTGGGCGGCCCCCTACGAAATTCGCTCAGTAAAGTACGTACATGACAAGTATGGTAAACCCGCTGCGCGCGGTGTCTGGCTCGCAGTCGCCATCATCGCTGGGGGTAGCGGGATAGCAATCCTTAACGGCGTTCGCCCCGCTTACGCAGCCCCGAGTGTCCATCGCGAACCACCGCGATAAAACATGGCCGGGATCAATGCGAATCCCTTGGACCATGGCGTGTATAACCCGCCCATTGCGTGAGAAACGCCGCCGTACGCCGGTGCACGACGTGGAAATCAGATCCGCCGCCAATCGGGTGATTTTTCTTGGTGAGTACGTGCGTACTAGTTGACCGTTCTTTTTCGTGAAGGCCCACATCGGGTTGTTCGCTCTCAATACGTATTGCTCTGAAAGTTTGAAAACGTAGATGTTTCGTTACTCGGGTGTTGTGTTTGCCGTTTTACTGTCGTCCGTGTCTGCGTCCGCTGGCGTGCTGAGTGACTTTAATCTCATTGCATTTGGAAACGTGACTGGTAACCAGCATGTCGATGGACGAGTGCTGGTGGGTGGAAACATCAGTGGTGGCACCAAAGTTCTCGCAATGCAGTCGGGTGCGACATCCAGTCTGGCAAAGACGCCCGGCGTTAGCAGTGCAGATGGTCTTGTCGTGGGCGGCCAGATCTTGAGCGAAACCCACGTGAACAATGGAAACGTGAGGGTTGGAGGCTCGGCGAGTGGTCGAGTCAACAACGTCAATTCGCCGAACACGATCTCGTACAACGACAAGTCCGTTGCAGGCATTGTTGCTGACGCGCGAGCGGAAGTTGCCCGCACGACGGATTACTTCGACAGCCTTACCGCCAATAGCATGGTCAAGCTGGGGATGAACTCGTCGCAGTTCACCAGTACCCCAGTAGATGGCATCGCGGTGTTTGACGTCGACCTGAAATTCTTCATGGGCAATGGTGGACCTGATCTGATGGGTGATCTGTCTGCTGACTTGTTTCTATTCCGGGTGACGGATTTCGACGCGACGGACAAGTATAAAATGGAGAGCATCAAGGCGAGTTCGTCGTTCAATGCATTCAATAACGAGTTCGGCCAAAAATCGTTTCAGCAAAAAATTGTCTGGTATTTCCCTGGCACCGAGACGCTGGATCTGAGAAATGGCATTGGTGGAGCCGTGATCGCGCCGGACGCCAGCATCACGTTTAATTCTCAGATGGGCGGCACCGTCGTCGCCAACGATGTCAATCTTCGTGGTGAAATTCACCTACCTTCACTAGCACTGCCACCAATTCCGACGAGCACCAGCGCAGCTCCCGAACCGGCGACGATTGCGTCGGTGGGTTTGATTCTGTGCGGTGCGCTCATCGGCCGCCGTCGACGTATCCGCAAACAGCGGAAGGCTGCGTGAGTGGCCCCGTCGCTCGTCTTTCTATCGTAGTGACGCATGTGTGTTAGCCCGGTGCGGCCAAGCACCGGTGTTGCTGATGATCTCTTGACAGCTGGCTTCGCGACGCTCAATCATCCGCCAGGTTCCCGCTCGCTATCCGACATGCGTCTGGGTTTGATGAGCGTGGTCTATTTTTGTTATTTCAGCGAATCTATGGCTTTGATGACGTCATGACGATGACGCGGTCAGTCGCGATGGTCGTAGCTTTCTTGTTTGATGTGCGTCAGTAAACCAATCTGATACTTCAACGCGGGCCGGACGCGATCATTGACGCTCACCCGCCTCGACTGGTCGGTGGGGCCAACCACCCCGTGATTCAATTCCAGATCAATCTGAGCCATGGGAAAGCGTCGCAGCGTTGGATCAGAGAATTCCAAGCGGACACACTGCACGTCACTGGCCTGCTCACAAAAGTCGCTCACGCCGTCGCTGGTTTCTGTGCTCCAATCGTAGTGCCGCTCATCGAGGAGCGCCTTGCGGAGGTGCCCCAGACCCGGAAAGGCCGTCAGCTCTACGGGTTCGAAATCGCTTCCCTCCAGTGGTAAGAGCATCACGTGATCTCCAAGCTGGAGCGCCTCGATCGTCGGCGCGCCCCAGAAACGAGTGGTCTCGCCTAATCGCGTCCGCCGGGCGTAAATGCTCGCAGCGGTAAAGATGCTCGCGCCGATCAAAATCGCCACCACAGCGGCCCAACCTTTCCGTCCAAAATGAGCCCGGGGATCGTTGTACTTATCCGCATGCGGATCGGACGGGGCGGGGGCTCCCTGAACAGGAAATTCCTGAGCAGCGTCTCTAGGAACGGAACCGTCGTGAACTGGAGCTTCCGCAGACGCGGTCGGCTTGTCGGGCGTGGAGGGTGTGTCAGACAATTTTGCTTCCGGCTGAGAGGTGGGGGAACATCGAGATCTGGGCAGGTCGCTCAATCGGTAGGGTCGAGGTTACGATAGAGCCAGCTTCCATCTATTTCCTCGTTTTAGCATACTCGCCGTGTCTATCCCTCCCCGCTCCGAAACCACTCAACCTGATACACATCCATCTCGCCTCAGGTCCTTGGAATCGTCTACCGAAATCACAGTGGAACTTGGACTGCGGAGCTACCCAATCTCGATTCAGAGTGGCGCGACTTCTCGCACGGATAAGATGGGTTTCGCCAGTCGATTGGCGGAGGCCATAGGGGACTGCACCCACGTGATCCTCATTCAGGACGCATCGGTTGCCGCGTCGGCTGGCCAAGCCATAATTGAATCCCTGCCTCATCATGGCGTGCGGGTCAGCATCCTCGAAGTGGCGTCGGGCGAAGCGAGCAAATCAACTGATCGGCTGACCGATTTATGGGGCGAGTTGCTCGCCTGCGGGACGGATCGTCGCAGTGTTGTGATCGCGGTCGGCGGCGGGGTGATCGGTGACTTAGCGGGCTTTGCCGCCGCCACATTCACCCGGGGTCTACGGTTCGTCCAAGTCCCGACGACACTGCTGGCAATGGTTGACAGCAGCGTGGGCGGCAAAACCGGAATTAATTTGCCCGGTGGGAAAAATATGATCGGTGCTTTTTGGCAGCCACATTTGGTTTGGATCGATACGGATTTTCTCAGCACGCTGCCCACACGCGAATACGTCAGTGGGCTGGCAGAAGTGATCAAATACGGCGTGATTGAAGATGCTGAGTTCTTTGAATTTTTAGAATCCAATATCGCGGCGATCATCCGCCGTGATCCTGAACCGACGCGACTAGCAATCGCGAGGAGCTGCCAATCGAAAGCTCGTGTCGTTGCCGATGATGAACTTGAAACGAGCGGCCGGCGCGCGATCTTGAATTACGGTCATACCTTCGCACACGCGATTGAAGCGACTGCTGGCTACGGCGCGATGCTGCATGGAGAAGCTGTGGCGATTGGGATGCAGATGGCCGCGAGTCTCAGCGTGGATCTCGGCTACTGCGATGCCGGGTTGCTCACTCGGCAGACCGCACTCTTGGAGGCAGCTGAGTTACCGAGGAGCTGGCCGGAAGCGGATCCTGCAAAAATGATCCCCATCATGGCTCGCGATAAAAAGGTCGCCCACGGAAAACTGCGTTTCGTGCTTCCTGAGTCCATTGGCAGCGTCAAACTCGTGGGCGACGTACCGGAAGAGAACGTCGTCGCAGCGATTCAGGCGTGGATCTAGATCCCTCACTTGATCAACGGGTCAATCGCACACCGATTGAACGCGAACTAAGAGTGCGTTCGTGTCGAGTGGATCACGAGTTTCGCCAATTCGACTCATCAAATCGCGTTGAGAACAAATACTCGAAATGCAACCGGTGCGTCACGCGTCGTTGGTCAAGATGCTCACGTTTCACGATCGGGGCACGCCGGTCAACGTCCGACAGCCCTGCGAAAACGCGCCCGAGCCATTTTGCCGTTGCTACGGCTGTTGGGCTAAGGATCGAGCGGTCGATATCAAAGGTCACTAAAAATTACCTGGATCCTGACTCTGCCCGGCAAGTGATTGGTTTCGATCGAGTATGATTGGCAACATTCAAATTAACGCCACACAAACCAAAACACACGAGACACTAACATGACAGCATCAACACACCTGGGTTCCACTCTACTCGCGATCGCGTGCTTGGCATGCCTGCATGCAACTGGTTGCACCGAGAACGAAACTCAGGCGATCCAATCAGACTCCGCTCCCGACTCCGAATTTGAAGAACCACTCGTGGTGCGAGTCTTGACCGAGGAAGAACGCGACAAACTGACCCCCGATGATGTTCTTCAGATGCTCAAGGAAGGCAATCAAAGATTTGCAGCTGGAACGCTGACCCAACGAGACCATTCGAAACAGGTTCGCGAAGCGGCATTGGGTCAATTCCCGAAGGCCGTCATTCTGTCATGTCTGGATTCACGCATTACAGTCGAGGATGCCTTTGACCGTGGAATCGGAGACCTGTTCGTAGCACGGATCGCTGGCAACTTCGAGAATACCGATATCGTCGGCAGCATGGAGTTTGGGTGCAGGGTTTCTGGCTCCAAGCTCATTCTGGTCCTCGGCCACGAACACTGCGGTGCGATCAAGGGCGCGATCGACAATGTCGAACTGGGAAACATCACCTCGATGCTCGAAAACATTCGACCTGCCGTTGCACACTTTGCTGATTACGACGGTGAAAAATCCAGTACGAACGATGAGTTCGTCCACATGGTAGCTGAAGAGAATGTGCGATTGACGATGGACGCGATCCGTGCCAAGAGCCCCATCTTAAAAGACATGGAGTCCGAGGGAGAGATTAAGATCGTCGGTGGGATCTACAATATGGACACGGGAATCGTCACCTTCATGGAAGAGTAAACAACTTCGATTGGATAGCACGCGAGGCGTGGAAATGATCGCCGAATATATTCGATGCTCACCTCGCCCGCTTGTTGGGCCTGAAGCCTGTTGATTTTCTAACCCCACATGCCAGCGAGGTAGTCCATTTCGTCCCTCGCTTGTGCTGCCGGTAGGTATTTGTGCATCCGGACAGCGAACTCAACAGGCTGCTAGAGGCTTCCTTTCCGGTTGGACATGCCGGCCGGAGAGGAAAGAAAAACGTCAATATCACTAGCTTCAACGCACTGGCTTTGAACGCACTGGCTTTTGTTGGACGAGCCCGGAGGGTGCACGTACCGGAGAGAGGAAAGTCTTGACGACCGACCTTCGCTCGACTGGGTTTCCAGGTCGCCCGTCCAGGTCCACTCAGGTTACACTCTTAATCGATCTGCGGCCACGTTGATGATCGTCGCAGAGTAGTCCCCCTTCCGTAGATGAGTTACCAACATGAGACTGTCATACATTCTCGTATCCACATCGCTGCTCGCCAGTTTGATTGCAATCGGCCCTCGTGGGGCGACTGGCCAGGACTCCACAGTCGCTCCCGCGATCGATAGCACGAAGATACCACCTGGGATCAATGCCACCTTTCAAGATCCCGATCTCGACGTCGATGAGTGGTTGTCACGCTTTGAGGTTGAGAGCCGCGAGGTGTACAGCGCCCGCGAAGAGGTGCTGGCAGCCTGTGACATCCAACCGGGCGAAAGCATCGCTGACATCGGAGCCGGGACAGGTTTTTACAGCCGGTTGTTCGCTCGCTCGACCGGGTGGGATGGCTGGGTATACAGCGTCGACGTAGCACCCAAATTCCTTCAACACATCGCAGCTCAGGCGACGGCCGATGGCATCAAGAATCTGACGCCCGTGCTGGGGACCGATGTTTCGATCCGCCTGCCACCGGCGTCAGTGGACCTCGTGTTCATTTGCGATACGTACCATCACTTCGAAAACTACGAGGAGATGTTGGCATCTATCAAACGGGCACTGAAGCCGGGTGGGCTGTTGGTACTGATTGACTTCCATCGCATCCCGGGCACGTCCCGGGAATTCATCCTCGGCCACGTGCGTGCCGGCCAGGACGTCTTCCGCGAGGAGGTCGAAGGGGCCGGGCTGCAGTTCGTTGATGAAATCGAGATAGACTCGTTCGAGGAAAACTACCTGATGCGATTTCGCAAGCCAGAGTAAGCTTGTCAGCTAGATTTCGACTTTTTGATTTCGTCGAGCAGTCGACCTGGGCTGCCCATGGCGTTGTAGCCACCGTCGACGTGAAGGACTTCGCCGGTGATACCGGTGCTATCGTCGCTGAGCAGGAATGCGCCCGTCCGCCCGACTTCTTCGTGGGTCACGTTGCGGCCCAGCGGTGCCATATGTTCGTACATCTGCAGCATGTCTTCGACGCCTGCGGCGCGTCCAGCGAGGGTCCGAATCGGTCCTGCTGAAAGCGCATTGACGCGGACCTTGCGGGCGCCCATGTCGAACGCAAGGTAACGCATCGAAGCCTCCAGAGCTGCCTTGCAGACGCCCATGACGTTGTATCCGGGGACGCATTTCTCGCCTCCGTAGTAAGTCATTGTCAGCACTGCCCCCCCCGGTGCGAGGATCGGCTCGGCAGCAGCGGTCACCGCCATCAGAGAGAACACGCTAGCTTCCATCGCAATTTTGAAGCCTTTGCGGGAAGTGTGCAGTGTTTCCCGGCCGAGGTCGTCGCGATCTGCGAACGCAATCGAGTGCAGCAGAAAGTCGATCTTGCCAAAGGTCTTCTCGGTATGCTCCATCACACTACGAATGTCGTCATCGTTGTTAGCATCCATCGGCAGGAGGAATTCAGCACCCTCGTACTGGTCGGTGAGCTTGGCCACCCGACGTCGATTTTTTTTCTTTTCATCATCGGGACGGTCGGGTAAATGTGTGAATCCACACTTCCCACCGCCGGCGAGAATTTGCTGCGCGATAGCCCAAGCGATCGAGTGATCGTTCGCGACACCGACAATAAGTCCTTTTTTTCCTTCAAATTGCATTTCCATCACCTTTTTTGCGGCTAGATTGGGTCGAATTTTGCTGTGGGGGTGGACTATCATCGCCGGATGCGTGCGTGCTCACAAGGCATCCTTGAGTCTCCAAAATGGAAAACGACGTGATCGGCCCCCCCAATCCACTTTCGAGAGCGCCCAGGGGTAGTTCAAGGCCCGCATCGACTGCCCAAGATAATCCGCGATTGCTCGATTCGACGGCCGCTTCCGGGGACGTTGAAATGCCAGACATGTGCCGCTCGTCGGACCAGGCGATCATGGAAGAAATCATGTCCGAATTGCTCCCGTGGGTACCGCTCCAACAGGGAGTCAGTGCCCCGAAAGCACGCCGCCCGGCAGCATTTCGCGACGCGGCGGTGCGATGCGGCGTCGTTTCGCAGAACGGTAGCGACTGGGTAATCGATTTCTGGAGCGGTCCCAGCTGGCCGTCCGCACCGACTCTCGCGGGCGAGGCGATTGACCGGGGTGAGGTGGTCGTGGATGGCGAATTTGCGGCGATTGGGATCGATAGCGCGCAATCTGGCCGCGACGACGCGGCATGGGAAATGCCCAACATGGCGATGCTCCTGTCAATCGGATCCCAACCCGCACCTGCTGAACGACTGATGTCATTGGCGAAGGCGTTCGGCCAGTGGTTCCGGCTCCGGCGTGATCGGCGCGATAACACTCGCCGTCTGTGGCAACTGAGCAAAATGCTGCAGGCGGCTGCCCAGTGGCAGCAGGTTGATGGTGATGAGGCCTTGCTGGAATCGATTGCTCGCTGCGCCTGCGAAGTGCTCGCTTGCGAACGGGCCACCATCTTTCTTTGGGACCAGGGCCAACACCGTTTAATCGGTCGGCCTGCGATTGGAATCGAGGGCGGTGTGCTCGAGGTGGACGATCGCGAGGGGATCGTCGGCGAGGTATTGCAATCGGGGCGTCCGTGCTGGTGGGCCGCAGGCGGCGATGATGAGGGACGTGTGAATCGTCGGGTCGACCAAGCCCAGCAGTTCCACACCCGATCTCTGGTGGCGGTGCCCATGCTCAATTCACGCCACCAGATTGCCGGTGTATTCGAAGCCATCAACGCCAGCCCGGGTAAAGACCGCGGCCCCGTCTTTGATACATCCGACGCAGACACACTGACCGAATTGGCACGACATGCGGTCGTCGCGATCGATTCGCAGCGAACACGTGTCCAACTGACTCGCACGCGAGATCGATTGGTCGCACAGGCCGCGGAGTCCAATCCGTTGATCGGGAAACATGCGTTGATCGGCGAATTACGCAAACAAGCTGCAAAGGTTGCCGCGACAGATTTGAGCGTGCTGATCCTAGGGCAAAATGGCACGGGCAAAGAGGTGCTCGCCCAGCAGATTCATTACCACAGCGAACGGCGAAATGGGCCATTCGTGGCCGTGAACTGTGCAGCGTTGGTGGAGTCGTTGCTCGAAAGCGAATTATTCGGTCACGAGAAAGGCTCCTTCACCGATGCATCAGGGACACGTCCAGGGAAGTTTGAACTCGCCCACGGCGGCACCCTGTTTCTGGACGAGATCGGAGACATGAGTTTAGGGGGACAAGCGAAGCTTCTTCGTGTACTTGAGGAACACGTGGTAGTTCGCGTCGGCGGTTCTCAAACCATTCCAGTCGATACACGAGTCATCGCTGCGACGAATCAACCCCTGCAGGAATTGATCGCGGCGAAACGATTTCGGGAAGACCTATTTTTCAGGCTCAACGTGGTCTCATTGACGCTGCCGCCATTGGCGGGCCGAGGCAGTGATGTCATTCTGCTAGCAGAACATTTCTTGGCCCATTTTTGCCGCGAAATTGGACGGGCAGTGCCTTCGCTCGACGAATCGGCCACCCGAGCGATGCTCGCTCACCCCTGGCCGGGCAACGTTCGGGAACTACGCAATACGATTGAGCGGGTGTCCTACCTGAGCGATGGCGACACGATTGGCGAAGCGGATTTAATGCTTCAAGGAAGCGAGTCCTCCCGCCGCAATGCGGTGACGCTCGCGGGCGACGGCGTGGCCCCAGACCTTCAAGACGCCACACGCGAGTTTCAGGTTGCGCATATCGAGTCCGTCATCGCCGCATGTGATGGCAACATGACGAAGGCAGCGCGGCGTCTGGGGTTAGATCGGTCGAATCTGTATCGAAAAATGCGGCAATTGGGGATGTCGACAGTGGAGTGATGGAGGTGTTTTGTGCATGCTGGGAAGGCTTCGCGTGTGTCGCGGGGCTCAGGATAGACTGGCGGCCCAGTCTGGGACCAGTTTAGGAGTGTGGCTGGCAGGGGACACGGTGTTTCGCGTAACCTATTGGCATGAACAAACCAAACCATTCGGCCGACGGATATGCCGCCCGGCCTCGCATTGAAACCATCGGCTCACTCCGCTGCCTCGTCGTCGACGGATCCGAGGAGCCACGCATTCCCGTCATTCTGTGCCATGGCTATGGTGCTCCTGGCGATGACCTCGCCTCGCTGACGCCGCACTTGATCGAGTGGATCGGTCGAGATTCAGCCCAATTGCAGTTTATCTACCCCGAAGCCCCTCATGACTTGTCCGATGTGGGGATGCCGGAGGGCCGAGCATGGTGGCCACTCAATATGGGCATGCTGCAGGAGCTATTGCAGACAAATCGCTTCGCTGAATTACACGACGAAGTTCCCCCGGGCCTCGATGAGGCACGTGGAACCTTGGCCGACACAGTCTCGAAGGTGTTAGCAAATTTCCCCGAGGGCACGCCGTACGTGTTGGGTGGGTTTTCTCAAGGCTCGATGTTGACGATGGATTTAGCATTGCGCGGAGAGGTACGCCCTCCCAGCATCCTCGTCCAATTCTCAGGGACGTTGATCTGCGAGTCATTGTGGAAGGCGAATCTTTCGCGGTTGGCGGATACTCATGTGCTGCAGTCACACGGGCGAATCGATCCCATTCTGCCGTTTGCCAGTGCCGAGGCATTGCGAGACCTGCTCCGAGGTGGTGAAGTCAATGTCGAATTCATGGCGTTCCAAGGTCCTCACACAATCGAGACCGACACGCTGTTCCGCTTAGTCGAGCGTCTGCGATTGTTGGCGGTATCAATCGAGGAATGAGCTTTCTCAGTGCGACATTGCTGTTGGGAACATTGGCGGCGGGGGTTCCCATCGCCTTGCATCTGTTGGCACGTCAACCGCCGCGACGCGTGGTCTTTCCAGCAGTGTCGTTTCTGCGACAGCGACTGACGACTCAGAGCAGCCGTTTGCGGGTCCGTCGCTGGTGGTTGCTGGCGCTACGCGTACTCGCCCTGATCGTGTTTGCGATGGTGTTAGCTCGCCCTCACATCAATGCTGCAGCCACTTCGCAGTGGCTCACGATGGGGTTGCTGTTGATCGCAGGGGTGGGGATGCTGGGAATGGCGTCAACCGCATTTTCTCGGGGAATGGCTCGATCGCTCGCGTGGACGCTATTGTTTGCCGCCATTTTACTGGCCTGCATCAGTGTGTTCACGGGGGTTCGCACAGCCTTCACTACCACGGGTCCGCAATTTGAGGACGGTGGTCCGATGGCGGTCGCAATTGTGATCGACAATTCACCATCCTCAGCTTGGCGAACGAGCGATCCATTCCGCGGTGCGGTGGAGAGCATTGAAGTGACCGCCCGCGGTACCACCGAGGAACTTCGTGAGCAGCAGGGGCTGGACTTAGCAGGCACTCGATTATCCGTTGCACTTGAGCGTGCCGGGGAACTGATCGACGCTCTACCCCAGGGCAGCCGCGTCGCCATCATCGACCGCTCGGCCTCTCCGGCGGGATTTTCACTCGACCCGAGGGCTGCTCGAGCACGGCTGGATCGGATCACACCGCATGCCGTCCCCGAGCCGATCACCGCGCGGATTACGACGGCCGTCGAACTGGTTCGTACCAGCAACCTGCCGTACCGACAGGTTGTCGTGATCTCCGACATGGCTGCGGCGAGTTGGGACGAGAACGTTCCGACCTCAAGTGACCGGTCGCCCCTCATGGCGGACCAACACGACGACGTGCCGATCAGCATCTTGAATACCCACGAGCGAACCGATCTTGATGGCCGTGGCAAATCAGCTGAAAGCGTAGCAGCCAGCGCGGCTTCGGCGATCAATCCGTGGATCTCTCCACCCCAAGTTGGCGAGGTGGCACCTGCGCCAGGCACCGCCATCCCGATTCGCTTTGATGTCGGTGTCTGGGATGCCGAGGCGACCACGGGCACCGGCGACACCAAACGCGTTAGTACCGAAACAAAATCACCCCAAGCATTTTCGGCGACGGTGCAATTGAGTCTCTATGAGCAGGATCCTTCTCTGCCGGTCGTTCGAGACGGAAAGGTTGTGCTTCCACCGCTCAAAACCGTTGACCGCGCCTCCATCGAACTTGGCAACGGCACAGCCAAAGAAGTCTCGCTGACACTTCCGCCGCTGCCTCGAGGTACCCATCACGCCGTCGTGGAACTGATCGGGAGCGATCGTTTTGAATGGGACAACATTCGATTCGTGACCGTCGACCTGCCGGCGCCGCCGCACGTCCTGATGGTGGGCGACGATGCCGATGAAACGACGGTCATGGCTGCTGCGATGACAGCTCCGCATGCGCCCGGTGATCCATCGGCGAGCTACCACATCGAAACCGTGAGTTATCGTGACCTCGCGGCCGTGGACTGGAACCTGTTTGATCTGGTCATGCTGATCGACCCACCCCTGCGATTCGACGCGCGAGCGCAAGCCAACGTCGGATCGGCTGCCGGAATCACCACGACGATGTGGAACGACATCGCACAAGTGGTATCGCGTGGTGGCGGCTTGGTCATCAGCCTCGGGCCAGCGACTGAGATGCTCGGCGTGCCCAGCGATGATGATCAAGTGCGCACGGAGGTGTCACCCGCCGATGCGATCATTCCTCCCATCGTGCGTTTATGGAGGATCCCTGTGCCGGGTACGTTCTGGCAAGTCACTGAGAGCACGCATCCCGTGTTTTCTACTTTAATGCGACCGACCTCACCGCCGAACTGGAGTGATTTTCGCATTCGTAGGTATTGGCAGGTCAGCGACGGCAGTGCCTTCAATCAGCCTGCCACGGCATCCGCCACACCCCCGGCCGCCAACGCCACATGGAAGGTGATCGCGAGATACCCTGCCAACCGTGACGATCCGACCAGCGGTAACCCCGCCGTGCTCGTTAAAGAGTTTGAGCAGGGGCGAATTGCCCTGACCACCACACCACTACCTGCACTCAGCGCCAACACTCGAAGTTGGAACGATCTGTTTGGGGCAGGCGACGCCTGGCCTGCGTTCATGGCGGTCAGAGGACTGGCGGCGTGGGCGGCGGGAATCGATCGCAGCGAGACGACAATTCTCGCTGGGCAAACCGCTCTACTTCACCTTAACGAGTCCGCCGATGAGGACGTCGTCGTTGCCTCGCCACGCCTGTCAGTGAAACCCGAAATTGACGAGACAACTCCCACCGTTGAACTCTACACACCGGGCCAGCCGAGCGGGCGATCGCTCCCGGTTGAAAATTCGAGTGTTTTGATCGACGACACCCTGACCCCTGGAACGTATTTCCTGAGAGGTGCGGACATATGGAGCGGGCTCTCTGCGAACCTTCCGGCGATCTGGTCCCAAGACAAATCGACTCAGCTCGACACCCTGATTCAATGGTTTGGTGATGACGGGTGGTCGATTGCCAATGAACTCAACGGCCTTTCGCTGCAAGCGGGGGGGCGTGCCGGTGCACCTGTGTCCTTGCACGGGCCACTGATGTTGCTGGCGGTGCTAATCTTTCTAACTGAACAACTTTTGAGCAATCGTTTCTACGGTTCATCGCCCGCCGCGGAGGCTGAATGATGCGGCTGAGCTATGACCCGATTTACAACTCGGGTATCACCGGATTGATTCTGACGACGGTCGTGATCGCGTTGTTGTTTCGGATCATGCCAATCGGGGTGTCGCGTCGCCGACGCAGGATTTTATTGGCACTGCGCGGCGTCGCAGCCCTAACATTGGTACTGGCGATGCTACGGCCCTCGTTCGTTCGAACAGATAATCGTCCTGATACAGCCACGCTCGCGATCGCGTTCGATTCATCACGGAGCATGACGCTTGCATCGGGAGATCCATCTGCTCCGACCGATGCGACTTCCACGGCAGAGACCGAAGGGATCAGTGGTGGCGAGAATCGGTGGCAGCAACAACGCCGCGCACTGGAGTCACTCACTACCGGCCTATCCTCGCTCGATGGCAACCTCAACCTGGCGCTTTATCGCTTCGATTCAGTTAGCGACCAATTCGTCGGCGGGTCGATTGTAGAGGTTTCCAAATCACTCGCATCCCTACAAAGTTTTGAGCCGGACGGTAGGCAGACAAACTTGTCTGCCCCGTTGGAGTCCGCTCTGGCAACATCACGATCAACACCGCTGGCAGGGATCGTGCTGCTCAGCGATGGCACGCAAACGATGATGGGGGAAACCGGGCAAACG